>CADCPA010000193.1 GCA_902803135.1 uncultured bacterium | reverse complement strand
GGGCGCGCTGGAGGAGGAAACCGGAAAGGGCGGGAAGCCGATGGGGCATTTCCAGGCGTTCTGCGCGGAGACGCAGCATTTCCCGGACTCCCCGAATCATCCCGAGTTCCCGACCACGATCGTGAAGCCGGGCCAGGTGATGACCTCGACGACGGAATTCCGTTTCGGTACGCTGTAAGCGGCAACTGCACCGGCGGTGCGGCGAGATGGGAGGTGCGGCATGAGGATGACGCGAAGAATCTTTCTCGGAAGTACGGCGGCGTTCGCAGGAACGTCCGCCTTGGCGGCGCTCGAAACGCCGCCGGACGCGAAGTCCAAGTCGCCACCCGCCCCCTCCGCCCCCCCGCCCCCCGAGATGTCGCCCTACGAGACGGCGGACGGTCGTGCGACGAACCGCACGCTCGGCCGCCGTCTGATGCTTGACCTGGCGGGTCGCATCCCGACCAAAGACGAGGCGCTGACGTTCCAGGAAGCCTTGAAGAATCGCGCGGCCGTCGTCGACAAGCTCCTGGCCGCGGACGATTTTGCCGACTACTGGTCGCTCCATTTCTGCGATATTCTCCGCGTCAAAAGCGAGTTTCCCATCAACCTTTGGCCGAACGCGGTCTACGTCTACCATCGGCGCATCCGCGACTTCGTGCGGAAGGACGAGTCCTGGAACCATTTCGCCCGCGCGCTTCTGCTGGCGACGGGCAGCGACTTCCGCGACGCCGAGGCGAACTTCTACCGGGCGACGGCGAAGCGGACGCCCGAGGGCTATGCCGAAGTCGCGGCGCGTACCTTCCTCGGCTGGGAATGGAAGGATCTTCCCGAAGACCGCCAGAAGGAACTGTCCGAATTCTTCTCCTGCATACGCATCAAGAATACGCGCGAGTGGAAGGAGGAAATCGTCCAGGTCGAAGGCCCCGACCGTCGTGTCGCATTCGTAGACCGTCTGTTCGGCGACTGGAAGCAGGATTTCGCCGCCGCGTTTGTCGCGCGCATCGACCATTGGCTGCTCGGACGCGATCGTCCCGATCCGAAGCATGTCGAGATTTTCGTCAAGAACGGGTATCGTCTGCGTCCCCTCGTTCGGGCCGTCGTCCTTTCCCCGGAATACGGCCGCGGTTCCGTGAAGGGCGGCTTCAAGCTGCGCCGGATCGACGCCGAAGTGCTGGACGACGCGATTTGCACGCTCACGAACACGACGCGCAGCTACCAGTCGATCGCCCCCGAGCCCTTTACGTTCCTCCCGAAGGACCGCAAGAGCGTGCTCATCGAGGACGGTTCGATTTCCAACGCCTTTCTGCTGCTGTTCGGACGCCCCGCGCGCGATTCGGGTCTGCTCTCCGAACGCCACAACGAGGTGACGGCGAAGCAGCGGCTCTACCTTTTCAATTCCGGAAAGGTCTTCACGAGTCTCGGCAGGTTGACGGACGGCAAAGACTACCGCAAGCAGAAGCTGAGCGAGATCATCGACGATCTCTACTGGAAGTTCCTCGCCCGTCCGCCGCTGCGGAGCGAACGGGACAGGCTCCTGGCCCGTCAGCGCGCCATCAAGGACGGCAAGGAACGCTGGCGCTTCCCGCGCGACGTCGCCTGGGCGCTGCTGAATTCCCGCGAATTTCTGTTCCAACACTAATCAATCCGGCAAGGAGGGTCCTCGGAATGAAGACGACGCGGAGAGGGTTTCTGGAAGGGGCGGCCTTGGCCGCGGGCGGTCTCGTGATGGCGCAGACGCCGCCGAAGGAGGAGACGTTCTTGCGCGGGGCGTTGCTGCACCTCGGCGCCAACATGTGGGGCGATTATCCGGCCGGTCCGGACGATCTCGCGCAGAGCGACGAGGAGCTGAAGTCGCGTCCCAATCCGAAGATGCCCTCCGGTGCCCCGACCCCCTACCACAGCTACGTGATCTGCCATGACGATCTGTGGCGGAAGTCCGTCGATCGCCTGGCGGAACGGAAGTTGAACCTCGTCTTCATCGACCTCGGCGAAGCGCTCTTCTATCCAAGCCATCCCGAACTCGCCGTGAAGGGCACGTGGAGCGTGGAGAAGATGCGCGCGGAACTGGCGCGGATCCGCGCGCTTGGACTCGAACCGATGCCGAAGCTCAATTTCTCGACCTGCCACGACTCGTGGTTGAAAGACTACCACCGCATGGTGTCCACGAAGCCGTACTATCAGGTCGTTGCCGACGTCATCCGCGATGTCTGCGAAATCTTCGACCACCCGCGCTTCTTCCATCTCGGCTACGATGAAGAGGTGCCCGTGGCGGGCAAGGGCCATTTCTCCGCGACGTTCCGACAGGGCGAGCTCTGGTGGCACGACTTCCTCTACACGGTGAAGCAGGTCGAGAAGCACGGGGCGCGTGCGACGGCGTGGTCCGACAAGATCTGCTGCGGACGCGCGGAATTCTTCAAGCGCATGCCGAAGGACGTGGTGATGTCCGCCTGGTACTACGGTACGGATTTCTCGGACAAGCACCTGACCTGGGACCCCGCCTTTGAAGAGAAGGTCGGTTCGTGGGATGTGCAGCTCAACCTGGCGGCATCTTTCCTTGAACTCGACAAGGCCGGCTACGACCTGCTCGGCTGTACCTCCAACTGGTCGACGCCCGCGGCAGCCGAGGCGATGGTCACGTTCTGCAAGGAACGCCTCGATCCCAGGCACCTCAAGGGACTCTACACCGCACCATGGCGCATGTCCGTTCCCGGCGCGGCGATCGAGAAGACCCTTGAGGGCATCGACCTCTTCGCCGCGGCGATGGACAAGCACTATTCCGCGTAGGGAGTCTGCCATGACGCGTCAAGCCGGTTCGCTGTTCGCCTGTTGCACGCTCGTCGCCGGAATGGCGTCGGGTGCGGTGACGCTGTTCGATTTCGAGACGCCGGCGGAAATCGCCGCCGCGCCGAAGGGGACGAATGCAAGCCGCACCTTCGCCGTGGAGAGCCGCTTTGCGACATCCGGCACGAATGCCCTGCATTGGACGTGTCCGCCCTGGCGGAAGGGACTTGACGAGTGGCCGAGTTTCACGTTGAAGCCGCCGGTGACGGACTGGACGAAGTATGACCGCCTGTGCGTCGACTTGATCAATCTGGCCGACGGCGGCGACTCGTTCGCAACCTTCCTTGCCGGACCTGACGGACGCATCCAGGGCGGACTCTCTGCGACGACGCGTCTGCCGAGCCACGGCCATCTCCAGTGGGTCGTCCCGCTCAAGAACTGGCCGCAGACCGCGCCTGCGACGAACATCACGCGCGTCCATTTCTTCACGTCGAACGCGCAGAATTTCAATGTCTATCTCGACCGTGTGACGCTGTTGGAGAAGGGCGAAGAGCCGCCGGCGGCAGCGGGCACGACCCTGGGACGCGACCTGCTCGAGGTGATGTCCGCCCAGGGGGCGGAAATGGCGCGCACGCGTGCGGCGATGCAGGCGGCCGAGGTGCATGCCGACAGCTACTGGCGTTTCCGCCTGGCCTGCCAGCAGGCGGGGCAGGATACGTCGCAGATGTGCGTCGGCCTCGCCTCGTCGATGGAGAAGGTGCGTCCGCGCGGCGCGTTCACGGCCATTCCCGCGACGCTGGCCGCCGTGCGCCTCGCCCGCAACGAGAAGGAGAGTCTGCAGGTGGTCGTGGCGCCGGGCGATCGCGAGTTCGAGGAGGTCTGCGTGACCTGCGGCGATTTGAAACGCGAGGATGGACAGATCTTCGCCGCCGCAAACGTCGCGTGTGTGGTGACCGGCTATGTGGAGACGAAGAATCCGCCGCCGTACCGCGTCGGCTTCCAGGCGCCTTCCACGAACGCCGTCGGCTATTGTCGGCAGCTGAAGAAGCCGGAGCTCGGGTGGTGGCCGGATCCGATTCTCGACTATCTCCACGCAACCCCCGTGAAGGGCAATGACGTACAGAGCTTCTGGGTACGCGTGACGTGTCCGGAAAATCAGCCCGCCGGCGTCTATGCGGGTACGCTGACGGTGACGGCGAAGTCCAAATCAGACAATCCCAAATCAGACAATCCCAAATCAAATAATCAAACAATTTTCCGTATCCTGTTCTTTGTGCGCGTGAATGATTTTGCCGTGCCGAAGCGCTCGCCGCTGCCGCTCGCAATCGCGTTCGGTCCGGGGCCGAACGTCCAGTACGAGAACGAGGCGACGCTCAAGGAGGCGGACCGCCTGCGGCGGGATCCGGCCTCGCCGGTGAACCAGTGGAAGAAGCACAAGGCGGAATGGTGCGACTTCCTCGCCGACTACTACATCACGCTCGATTCCATTTACCATCACGACAAGCTGGGCGAGTATCCGCACTTCGACCTCTTCAAGCGGCTGCAGGCGCAGGGGCGTCTCGGCGTGTTCAACCTCGGCTACTGGAACCGCGTTGGTTCGGCCGGCGAGGAGGCTTGGCGGAAGGATCATCTGCCGCGTCTGAAGGCCAACTGGGAGAAGGCGAAGGCTCTGGGCATGGGCGACCGCTGTTTCGTCTACGGCTGCGACGAGGCGCCGAAGAATGAGTTTCCGCAGATCCGCCGGGCGGTGGAGATCCTGAAGGAGGAACTGCCGGGCGTGCCGGTCTTCACGACGGCCTACGACCATGAGTTCGGCGTCGGCACGGAGCTGGGCTGCATGGACTGGTTCACGCCGCTCACGCCCAAGTTCGATCCTGCGAAGGCGGCGGCCGCGCGCAAGGAGGGGCGCCAGGTGTGGTGGTATATCTGCTGCGGACCTCGCGCGCCCTACGCGAACATGTTCATCGAGCACGCGGCGATCGAAGGGCGCCTGCTGATGGGCGCGCAGACGACGCGGATGCGTCCAGACGGCTTCCTCTACTACGCGATCGCCATCTGGAACGCAAAGCGTCCCATCTCGGGCACGAGCGCATTTACGGATTGGGATCCGCGCAGCTGGACGACTTTCCACGGCGACGGCAGCTGGACCTGCTGCGGGCCCGACGGTACGCCGCTCGCAACCCAGCGTCTGGAGAACTTCCGCGACGGCCTCGAGGACTTCGCTTATGCGCTTGAACTCGAACGTCGGCTGAAGGCATGTGCCGACCCGAACGGTGCCTGGGCGCAGAAGGCCCGCGCGCTGCTTGCCGTGCCGACGGATGTGATGGACACGATGGAAAACTTCACCGACGATCCGGCCAAGCTGCTGGCTTGGCGCGACGCGATGGCCGACCTGATTGAATCGACACCCTGAGATGCCGAAGAAGAAACAGGATATTGGTTCCCGCCTGTGTGCCTGGTATGACCAGGTTAAACGCCCGATGCCGTGGCGTCTCAACCCGACCCCGTACGGCTGCTGGTTGAGCGAAATCATGATGCAGCAGACGACCTACGCGAGCGTACTGCCGTACTACGCGCGCTTCCGGACGAAGTTCCCGACGGTCGAGGCGCTCGCGGCGGCGAACGAGCAGGATGTGCTGAAGGCTTGGGAAGGCCTGGGCTACTACGCGCGCGCCCGCAATCTCCACAAGGCCGCGCGGGCAATCTGCGCCTCCGGCAAGGCGGTGTGGCCCCACGGCGTCAACGGGTGGTCCGACGTGCCGGGCGTCGGACCTTACACCGCCGCGGCGCTCGCAAGCGTCCTGGACGGCGAGGCCGCCCCTGTCGTTGACGGCAACGTAGCTCGCGTATTTTCGCGTTATTGGTCATTGGATGACGATTTCAAGCATTTGCCGGCACGCCAAAAGCTCGCCGCCCGCCTGGCCCCCCTCATGCCAAAGGGGACAGTCCCCCCCAAAAAAGGGGACAGGCCCCCAAAAAAGGGGACAGTCCCCGGCGATTTCAATCAGGCGATGATGGAACTGGGGGCGCTTGTCTGCACACCGGCCAATCCGAACTGCGGGGACTGTCCCCTTGCGGCGGACTGTCAGGCGCGGCGCGATGGCACGCAGGCGGACTTCCCCCGCAAGGCGCCGAAGAAGGGGCTGCCGGTGCGCCGCGAGACGGGCGTCGTCGTGACGGATGTCGAGGGGCGCGTGCTTCTCTGCGAAAACCGCGAAGGCGGTCTCCTCAAGGGACTGTGGGAACTGCCGCGCGTTGCCCCGGTCGCGGAACAGGTTCAGGTGTTCTCGCACTTTCGGTTGGAACTCTCCGTGCTGCAGGCGAGAGAGCGGGCACAGTTCGTCGATCCCCGTCTGGTGCCGCTGGCTACGTCCACACGAAAGGTCCTGAAGTCATGCGGTCTTATCTGATTCTCGCGGTCTTCCTGCTCGCGGCCATCGTGCCCGTGCTGCTGGCGTGGATCCGCACGCGACGCTGGGGATTGCCCGTGCGCGTGTATGTGGACCGCGAGGATCCCAAACCTTCAGACCTCGCCCGCTACCTGGCGGAAATCGCCCAGCGCCTCGATGCGCGGCCCGAACGGATGCGGATTGTTTTCGACGGGCGCAACCGGGACAATAAGCGGATTCTGCTCGACCTCAAGACCGATCGCACGCTGAGCGTCAGCGTGGACGGCCATCGGCCCCAAACGGTCGACCTGCGTGCCCGCTGGATTGCCGACCATCCGGTACCGCTCGACCTGCGTCATGCCGTGCTCTATGTCGAACCCGTGGATGCCAACCGTTTTCGCGTTCTGCCCGCACTGCGCTTTTCGTTTCCGATTTCCGTCTTTGCGCTTTGTTCGCTCGCCGCAACCGCCGGGCTGGTCTTTCTGATTCCCGAACTCGTCGCCGCCGCCGTCGGTCTTCCCGTCGGCGCCGCACTCTCCGCAAAGCTGAAATTCTAGTTCGATGGAGAGGATGTGGGAATCCAAGTTTTCATCAACATTAAATTTGAAATTCCAGCTTCCTCACGATATGAAATTTGAAATTTTCAAATTGCTCTTCTTTCTCGGCACCTGCCTCGCGCTTGCCGCCCCCGCCGCTCCGCGTCCCTTCGCGCCGCCGGCCCCCACGATTGCGCCCGACGAGCCGATTTGCGTACTCGATGTGAGCGAGTGCCTCAAGGCGGATCTCGCCAACCCCGACGCGGCCCGTCGCGCATGGGACATGCTCCACTTCGCGGCGAGCCTCCAGGGCATCGTCAACCGGAAGGGACCGCGTCTCTTCCTGCGTTTCATGCCGGAGACGGACGACTTCTGGTTTGCCTGGTGCACGACCGGGTCGGGCTGGTTGAAGGGACGCCCCGTCATGCGCTTTGCCGGTATGGACGGCCTCCTCCAGCTCGCCTCCCGCTATGCGAACGACCTCGCCGGCTGCGTGATCTATCCCGAGCGCCCCTACGCCCTGAGCAATGTCGCTTCGACGCTCGCCGGTGTCGAGCGCCGCGTCGCGCTGCGGGCGGATCCGCGCCCTGGCAGCCTCATGACCCGCTACCTCGCACACGCGAAGCGTCCCCAGAACGTGCTCGACCTGCGGACGACCGTCTGCGTGCCGCGCGCGGGAAGCTGCGGTTCGGCAAAGAACGACGCCTACCGCTGGGTGCGCGAACGCACGCTCGACCACGGACTCTGCAGTGCCGAATACATGGCGTTCTACATTGACGCCTACTACCTCGCCGATCCGCGCGCGGGCGGGGCGTTCTCAAATGCCACACTTTCCAATCATGACTTCTACATCGCCAATGGCGCGTTTTTCTTCGATTTGGATGTGTGGGGCGACGAGAAGCCCAACGACGACCCGGAGCAGCCGATGGGGTGCGACCTCGAAACGCTGCGCGGACTGCTCAAGGCACAGGCCCTGCGGGCGAAAGAGAAGAACTTCATCATCGGCGGCTTTCCTCCCTGGGCGTGGAAGTACGCCGACCCCGCCCACCGCTTCGATGCGCCCGACGGCCGTCGCCATCCCGTACACACGGAATGGGAATACAGCCGCATGATTTCGTCCTACGGCGCGATAAAGGATGCGGACGCCCTCAGCTTTTCCGGCCTCGCCAACGCGTCGTTCTATCGGTTCTATCCGCTGAAAGACCGCTATCCGCAGACGTTTCGCGCGCCATCCGAGGCGGCGGTGAAGGCCCAAGGCGCGGTGGATGCCGACGGCAAGGTCGCCGACCGCGTCCATCTCACCTGGTACATGGGCGACTACGACGCGGCGGCCTGGCTCAACCATTTCTCGCCGCAGTGGTGGCGCGATCCGTCCCGTGGCCGCACGATGTGCTCGTGGGCCTTCGATCCGATTCTCGCCGTGCGCGTACCCCAGGCGATGGACTACGTGCGTACCCATGCCGCCGAAACGGATTACTTCATGGCCGGCGACAACGGCTTCGGCTATCTGATGCCCAGCCGCCTCTCGGCGCCGCGCCTCGACCCCGAGCTGAGCGACGGATGGAATGCCTGGCGGGCGCTCAATGAAGACGCCTACCGTCGCTTCGACATCCGCATTACCGGCTTCATCATCGACCCGCGCGCCGCGACGCCCGATCGTCGTGTCGCACGCGAATATGCCAAGTTCTCGCCGGACGGCTTCGTGCTCGATGAAGGGCAGCCGACGGGCTCGGCGCGCGTCCAGGACGGCGTTCCCTACGTGAAGATGTACCTCGACCTCTACGGTGAACCCGACGCGGCCGCCGCCCAGCTCGCCGACCGGCTCAGAAAGGAGCCCGGCCGCCGCTTCATCCTTGTGCGGACGATTCTCAAGTCCCCGACCTGGCACCGCCAGACCTGCGCCAAACTGCAGGAGCTAATGGGCTCGCGTCTCTGTCTTGAAGACCCTCCGACCTTCTTCGAACTCGCCCGGCGCGCGGCGGAAGAGCCCCTTCGCGAACGCCGCTAAATATGCTATAATAACCATTTGTCGTCAAAGGGGGAGTGGGCGAAACCGGCGGTGGTCACAAGAAAGAGGATGATATGATGCAGATTGGAAGAAGGGCGTTCCTGTTCCAGAGCGCGGCGGCGGCGTGTGCGTTGGGCACGCGGCGCACGTGGGTTCAGGCGGCTGTGCCGCCCTCCCGCACGATCACGATGGCGATCATCGGCGTCGGCGGACGCGGACGCCAGATGCTGCCCGTCTTCCTTGGCCAGCCGGGCGTGCGCTTCCTCGCCGCCTGCGACGCCGTGCGCGAGCGCCGTGAATGGGCGAAGGCCCAGATCGACGCCTACAACGGCAACACCGACTGTGTCGTCTATCGTGATTTCCGCGAACTGCTGGCCCGCGCCGACATCGACGCCGTCTACGTCGCCACGGGCGACCGTTGGCATGCCCGTCTTGCCATCGCCGCGATGCGCGCGGGCAAGGACGTCTACTGCGAGAAGCCGATTTCCCTGTCAATCGCCGAAGGCGAAGCCGTGATGCGCGCGGCGGAACTCTACCAGCGCATCTACCAGGGCGGCGTTCAGCGCCGCAACGTGGGCAACTTCGTGACGGCGGTGAAGCTGGCGACGAGCGGACGTCTCGGTCATGTCCACACGGTGCACGCGGGCATGGCCGGCATGGGCCAGAGCGCGACAAACCACTATCTGCCCGAGCAGCCGCTGCCCGACCAGAACGACCTCGACTGGGACCTCTGGACGGGTCCGGCTCCGCTTCGCGCCTACAATTCCGCCTACGTGTTCAATGCCGCCTGGCATGGCGAATACGACTACCACGGCGATCTCTCCGAATGGGGCTCGCACACGATCGACCTCTGCCAGCTCGCGCTCGGCCGCGCGCTGACCGCGCCGACCCGGTACGTGCCGGTCTCCCCGAGCGAAGTGCATGCGTTCTACCCCGACGGCGTCAAGATGGTCTTGCGCAGCCACGGTTTCCGCGACTCCTGCGCCATCCGCCTCGAAGGCGACGAAGGCTGGGTGGAGACGGACGACTCGGGCAACATGTACGTGTCCAACCCGCTCCTCCTGGAAGGCCATGCGATCCGCCACGAGAGCTGGACGCGCCCCGTCGCGCATCCGGCCGAATTCATCGCCTGCGTGCGCAGCCGCCTGCGCGCGAGCGCGCCCGCGGATTCGCTTCACATGACGCATGTCGCCTGCCATGCGGCATCCGTCGCCTACCACCTCAACCGTGCGATGGCGTTCGACCTCAAGACCTTTACCTTCCCCGGCCAGGACGACGCGACGAAGCTGCTCGTGCGCAGCGACCGCGCGCCGTGGAAGCTGAGTTGACGAATCGGCGGGAGGAAATCGTGAAGCGGCTGGCTGCACTTCGCGCAGCCGTGAAACTTGAATCTTTGAACATTTCACTGGAGTTGTCAATGAAGAAGGTTCTCTATTTCGCACTGATCCTCTCGGCGGCGGCCGGGGCGAACCCGGGCGACGATCTGCTGCGCGCGGCGCAGGATCGCGAGCGTGCGGGAAAGGCCGACGCGGCCGTCGCGCTGTACGAGGGCGTGTACCGCAATCCGCAGACCCCGCCGCATCAGCGGGTGGCGGCGCTGTGCGGACTCCTCCGCACCGACGCGGAGCGGTTTGATGCCTGGAGCCGCGAAGGACTGTCCGCATCGGATGAATCGGTACGCGGTACGGTCGCGCAGGCGCTGGCGCTGCTGCCTGCGGCGCGGCTTGATGCGGTGCGCGCGGTCTGGGTGGCCGAATTGCCGTCCGACGCGCTGCTCAAGGTGCTGACGGCAATCGTGCATGTGAAGAGCGAGGCCGCTTCGTCGTTCCTGGCGGACGCCCTGGCCTACTCGAAGGATCCGGCGGTGCGTGCGGCGGCGCTCTTCGGCGTCGGGGCCGTCGGTTCGGCGGACGACGTGGAGATGCTGCTCGGCTGGATGCGCCAGGACGACGCCGACCTCGCCGAACAGGCGCGGCGCGCGCTGATCCAGCTCGGCGATGCGAAGACCGACGCCGCGCTGGCGGGGAAGCTGGCCGCCTTTACGGACGACGCGGCCTTCGTGCAGAAGCTGCTCGACGTGCTCGCGACGCGGAACGCGCTTGGCCATGCCGCGGCGATCGTGCCGTTCCTCGCGCATGCCGATCGGAATGTACGCCTCCAGGCGTTCAAGTGTCTCGGCCAGCAGGGCGGGTACGGCGAACAGGCCGCCGTGCTCGCGGCCGCGGCGAAGACGAAGGACGAGAAGGAACGCCGCGAGGCGCGCAAGGCCGTGATGAAGATTGCGCGCCGTGCAGGCGGCGTGCAGTTCAAGGCGAACCGCATCGGCAACTGCCGTACGGAGGCCTGCGGCGTGGCGGACTTCAACAACGACGGCAAGCCGGACATCGTGGCGGGACCGTACCTCTATCTGGCGCCCGAGTTCAAGGCCCAGAAGGTGCGCGAGATCAAGAGCGAAGTGGGCGAGGACGGCAAGGGCTACGCGCATGACTTCATGGATCTGCCGCTCGACGTGAACAAAGACGGCAAGCTTGACGTCGTTTCGGGCGACTGGTTCTCGCGCGAGACGTGGTGGAACGAGAACCTGCTGCCGACGGCGGACCTCTGGGCCCAGCATCTGATCGAGCAGACGGGCAACATCGAGACGGGCATCCTCGTGGACCTTGACGGCGACGGCCAGGCCACGGACTTCCTGCCCGACACGCAGATCACCTGCCTCTACCAGCTCGGGAAGGACGGCCGGCTCGGCGGCTACTTCGCGCGCGACAGCATTTCGAACGAACGCTGCGACATGGGGCGCGGCTGCGGCGACCTGAACGGCGACGGCCGCAACGACATCCTGACGCCCCCGGCGTGGTACGAGAATTGCGCGGACGGCACCTGGAAGCGCCATCCGCTGCGCGTCGGCTTCGAAGACGGCGGCCGCGAGCTCGGCCATGCGTCGAACTTCATCGTGTTCGATGTGAACAAAGACGGCCTCAACGACATCCTCGTGAGTTCCGCGCATCGGTATGGCATCTTCTGGTGGGAACAGCTCAAAGACCGCGATGCGCAGGGCGAGATCCAGTTCAAGAAGCACGTCATCGACGAGACCTGGACGCAGGCGCACTACCTCGGCTGGGGCGACATCGACGCGGACGGCGTGCCGGAACTCGTCGCGGGCAAGCGCTTCATGGCGCACAACGGCGGCGACCCCGATGAATACGGGCACCTGTGCGTGTTCTACTACGATTTCACCCCCGGGGCGAATCCCGAATTCCGCAAGTATGTCGTCGACTGGGATTCCGACGTGGGCGCCGGCCTCAACATCGAGTGCCGCGACATGGACGGCGACGGCGACGTCGACCTCGTGACGACAGGCAAGTGGGGCGGCCCCGTGATTTTTGAAAACAAGACCAAGTGAGCATCAGAGAAGCAGGAACAGGGAAGAAGATGATTAACCCGTCATGGATCAAGGCGCGCGCGGATGAAGTGCGGCGCGTCAATATAATCGACCCGGCGCTCTATCAGCGCTACAACGTCAAGCGCGGCCTTCGAAACAGCGACGGTACCGGCGTCCTGGTGGGGCTCTCCACCATCGGCAATGTGCATGGCTACATGGTGTCGGAAGGCGAGAAGATTTCCGTTCCCGGCCAGCTTTTCTACCGCGGCATCAACGTCGAAGACCTCGTCCACAACTGCCAGCGGGAACACCGTTTCGGCTTCGAAGAGGCGGCCTATCTGCTGCTCTTCGGCGAGCTGCCCAACGCCAAGCGTCTCCAGGAATGGCAGACGCTCCTCGCGGAAAACCGCCGTCTGCCGGAAGGCTTCAAGGAGAACGCGATCATGCGCGCTCCGGGCAAGGACATCATGAACTCCATCGCGCGCGCGGTGCTGACGGCCTATGCGTACGACACGACGCCGGACCTCCTCGACATCGAGACGAACCTGCGCCAGGCGATCGAGCTCATCGCCGAATTCCCGACGATCGCGGCCTATGCCTACCAGGCGAAGGCCCACTACCATCTCGGCCATTCGCTGATGATGCGCTATCCGGACCCGCTCAAGGGCACGGCCGAAAACCTGCTCGCGCTCATCCGCGAAGACGGCCAGTGCACGCGCCTCGAAGCGGAGACGCTCGACCTCGCGCTCATCCTCCACGCCGAACACGGCGGCGGCAACAACTCGAGCTTCGTGACGCATGTCGTGTCGTCCGCGTTCTCCGACATGTATTCGACGATCGCCGCGGCGACGCTCTCGCTGAAGGGCAGCCGCCACGGCGGCGCCAACTTGCGCGTGATGCGCCAGATGGACGAAATCAAGAGGAACGTGCGTCGCTGGACCGATTCCGGCGAAGTGGCCGACTACATCGGCCGCATCGTGTCGAAGGAGGCCGGCGACGGCACGGGCCTCGTCTACGGTCTTGGCCACGCCGTGTATACGCTCTCCGATCCGCGTGCGGTACTGCTCAAGGAAAAGGCGCGCGAGCTTGCGGAGGCGAACAACCGCCTCGACGAGTTTGCGCTCTACGAAGCGATCGAGACGCTGGGCCCGGATATCATCCGCAAGGCGCACCCGAATGCACGCGACGCCTGCGCGAATGTCGACCTCTACAGCGGTTTCGTCTACGCAATGCTCGGCATCCCGCGGGACCTCTACACGCCGCTTTTCGCGGTCGGCCGCGTCGTCGGTTGGGCCGCGCACCGCATGGAAGAGCTGGACAACGCCGGACCGATCATCCGTCCGGCCTACAAGCCCATCTTCAAGTCGCGCGACTACGTGCCGATGGGAGACCGCGCATGATTCGCACCGCGGCGGAATTGGACGAGGTCTGCGCGCGCCTGCGCAAGGAGGGCGTGGCGGCGCTCGATACGGAATTCGTGTGGCGGGTCACCTACCGTCCGAAACTTGCGCTCGTGCAGCTCGGCGCCGCCGACGGTACGAGCTGGGTCGAAGACTGCCAGCAGGGATTGAGTCCCAAGGCGTTGGGCGTCCTGATCGAGGATCCGTCCACGGTGAAGATCCTGCACGATGCCCATCAGGACCTCGAACATCTCCACCACTACACGGGGGCGAAGCCGGTCAACGTGTTCGACACGCAGCTGGCGGCGGCCTTCGCCGGCTTGCCGGCGATGATGTCCCTGCAGAAGCTCGTGGCCGAAATCGTGGGCATCACGCTGCCGAAGACCGAGACGGTGACCGACTGGTCGCAGCGTCCGCTGACGGACGCCCAGCTCGCGTACGCCCTGGACGACGTGCGCTATCTCGGCGAGGTGCGCGCGGCGCTGATCGAGCGCGCCGACAGGCTGGGTACGCGTGCGTGGATGGAAGAGGACATGCGCCGCTACGAAGATCCGTCCGGCTACGGCGAGAGCGACGTGAATGAAGTCTGGAAGCGCATCAAGTGCAAGAGCGTTCGCCTGGATGGCCGCGGCTTCGCGATTCTGCGTGCCGTCGCCGCCGTCCGCGAGACGTGGGCGCGCGAGTGGAACTTGCCGAAGAACTGGCTGGCGGACGATCCGTCGCTCTGCGCGATGGCCGCGGCGGGCGTCGCCGATGCGGCGCGGCTGCGTTTCACCCACCGCCTGAAGAACCGCGGCCAGCGCGACCGTCTGGCGGGCTTCTTCGCGGCGGCCGTGAAGGAGGGGCTGTCCGTGCCGGAGGACGAGCTGCCGCTCAATCCGCATCCGTGCTATCTGCCGGAAGTGCTGGCGGCGGCCGACGAGGCGCTGAAATTCCTGCGTGAACGGGCCGAGGAGGTGCATGTCGACCCCGCGGTGGTCGCGAACCGCGCGACCGTGACGGCCTGGGTGGACAATACGGAAGACGGGACGAATCCGCTCGCTTCGGGCTGGCGCTATGAAGTTGTGGGCCGCGAGATTGCGTCGCGCTTTCAGGTTTGACGGAATGGATGGAGGCAGATGATGGAGCGAGGCGAATTGGACGAGGCCTTGGCGGAGGAGATCCGCGCCCGCGTGCTGGGCGAGGGATTCATGAAGATCGTGCAGACCGTCCGGCGCAACGGCAAGACGTTTCGGATTTCGATGCGTCCCGTCTCCATCGGCGGCGTGACGCGCTATCAGGCCGAAATGGTGGACGACGGCCAGGTGTGTGTGAAGAATCTCGACGCGAACGGCGCCGCCGAAGGGCTTGAGGAGATCATCGCCCAGCGGGGCGTGCGCGACCTCCATCTGATGACGGCGAAGGGCGACCTCCATGTGCGCGTGACGAAGAAGGGCCATGTGATGGCGACGCGCAGCGCGGAGATGGACCGTGTCGCGTCGGTGCAGCCGCACGACCGCGTGAAGAAGACGCCGCTCGCCTCCTTCGACGCGACGGCGCTTCTGCGCGTCCTCGGCATTGCCGACGGCGAGGGGAATATCCGTGCGTCCATGCGCGGCAAATACGACCAGGTGAATGAGTTCCTCAAGGTGGTCGAAGACGTGCTCAAGAACGAGAAGCCGGAAGACAAGGCGCGTCCGTTCACCGTCGTCGACTGCGGCTGCGGCAAGGCCTACCTGACGCAGGCGCTCTATTTCCATCTGACCCGGAGCCTCGGCTTCGCGAACGTGCGCGTGGTTGGCGTGGACCGCCGCGCGGACGTGGTCGACGCGGCGAAGAAGATGTCCGTGCAGCTCGACGTCGTCGACAAGGTGCTGTTCGCGTGTGCGGATCTGGCGACCTTCGACTTGCCGGCGTTCCTCACGGCGTGCGGACAGGACGCCGCCCCGGTGAACGCCGCGACGATGGTCGTCTCGCTTCATGCGTGCGATACGGCGACGGATGAAGCGCTGGCGCGCGGCGTCGAGTGGAAGGCCCGGTACATCGTGTCCGCACCCTGCTGCCAGCATGAGCTGCAGAAGGTGCTCGGCAAGTCTGCCGGGGCGAATGCCGCGGCCCGCTCCTTCGCGGGCGTGCTGCGCCATGGCATCCTGCGCGAGCGCCTGTGCGACATTCTCACCGATACGTTCCGCGCGCAGATTCTGCGCATTCTCGGTTTCCGCACGCAGGTGGTCGAGTTCGTCTCGCCCGACGCGACGGCGCGCAATATTCTGCTGCGCGCAGAGTACGGCGTGAAGCCCGGCCAGAACGGGGCGGTGTCCGAATATCTCGACCTGCGCGATTTCTGGAAGGTGACGCCGTGGCTTGAGACGCGGCTCGGCGACACGCTTTCGCGCTATCTGGAACGCTACGAGTAAGGGGAAGGATGTGACGCCATGCCGATGTACGTCTATGAGGCGAAGGAACCGGAAAAGGGGTGCGCGACGTGTGCCCACGGCTTTGAGATCATGCAGTCGATTCACGATGACAAGCTGACGGCGTGTCCGGACTGCGGCGCGGCGATCTTCCGCGTCATCCAGGCCCCGGGCCTGGGCCGCTCCGAGACCGATCTCCACTACCGCGCGAAACGGGCGGGCTTCAAGTGTCTGAAGAAGGTGACGAAGGGCGAGTACGAACCTCTCTATTGAGCGTGGACGAGTCGGAAATGGAGTAATCGGCTGGCGGCTCGCCGGCAGCCCGCGGCCCGCCATATTGTCCATTTGCGGGGCGACGAACTGGCTCGGTATGACAGGCCCTACAAACCGCTTGCGTCAGTTCGTCTCTTTTTGCTAAAATGAAGGCCTCAAGAGAGGGAGAAGACTACTTATGAAGAAAGTCATCGTAGGCGTCATGGGTGTTCTGCTGGCGGGCGTCGTCGGCGCGACCCAGGTCATTTCGCTGAACTTCGGCTCGAACGAGAATGCCGTTTCG
>CADCPA010000192.1 GCA_902803135.1 uncultured bacterium | reverse complement strand
GTCCGTCGCCGGACGCCTGGCAGCGTCCATCTTCAAAAGTCACGGGGCCGAGCGGCAGCCCGGTCGAGCGGATCTTCACGCCCGCCGAGAACACCTCGTTCGTCGGGGCGCGGCCCATCCAATGCAGGTCGTCCACGGCGAAATCGCGTACGAACGCCTCGGCGCGGCGGCCCACGACGATGAGGTTACGGCAGGCGTCGAGGCGGATGACATAGCAGGGATCGGGTCCGTACACGCCGAGGCCGCGCCGCTGGCCGACCGTGTAGTTCCAAAAACCCTCATGGCGGCCGAGCACCTTGCCGCGCAGGTCGACGATGTCGCCCGGCCGCGGCGGCGCGCCGATGAGCTCCGCCTTGTCGCCCGAGTAGAAGTCCTGGGAGTCGGCCTGGTCCGCCACCGCGAGTCCGTGTGCCACGGCGATTTCGCGCACTTCGACCTTCGTCTTGCCGCCGAGCGGGAACAGCGTCGTCGCAAGCTGCTCCTGGGAAAGCCGATAGAGGAAGTAGCTCTGGTCCTTCTGCGCGTCGACGGCGCGCTGGACGGCGAAACGTCCGTTGCGGCGGACGATGCGCGCGTAGTGTCCCGTCGCGAAACGGTCGAATTCGAGCCCCGCCTCGCGCGCGAGGCGCGGCAGCAGGCCGAACTTCATCGCCGCGTTGCACAGAACGCACGGATTCGGCGTCTCGCCCTTCAGCGTGATGTTGCGGAACGCGCCGACGATGGCGCGCTCGTACGCTTCGCCGCAGTCGAACGTCCGATAGGGAATGCCGAGCGTCTCGGCGAGCGCGGCCGCGCGGGCGATGTCCGCTTCCTCACCCGGACCGAAACACGCGTCGCGCGTGCCGCCGCGATAGGTGCCGCGCCACAGCTTCATCGTCACGCCGACGACTTCGTGTCCGGCCTCCCGCAGGAGCACGGCGGCCACGCTCGAGTCGACGCCGCCGGAAAGCCCGACTGCAATCTTCATGCTTTCCCCTTTCCGAAATGGAGCGGATCGCCGCGCCCCCCCCAGGCGATTTCCTCGCCGATCGCCTTCAACCGACTTTCAAGACAGCCACGGCAGGCCTCCGCGTGCTCGTGCACGCACGGCTTGTTCGGATAGAGCCGGTAGGCCGCGCAGTAGGCGCGCGGCGTCACGTTCGGCATGATCACGTTGGCACCGGCCAGCACGCCCTTCTCGCGGCCGTCCGGATCGATGGCCTGCAAGGCCGTCGCCGCGGCGATGTTGACGTCCTTCAGCGTCAGGCGCACGGCCGCGATCATCCGCAGCGTCAAGTCGAATTTTGTCCGCCGGGCCGCCGTGCGCGTCGCGTCGTCGAGCGCGGGATTGAACATCGGCGTGCCGGGATCTTCGATGAACGGCCCCATGCCGATCATGTCCACATCCTCGTCGGCGAAAAAGACGATGTCGTTCGCCAAATCCTCGAGGGTCTGTCCCGGCAGCCCGACCATGACGCCGGTGCCGACGATGTAGCCGAGCCGCTTCAGCATCCGCAGACAGTCTCGACGGGCCTGCCAGGAATGGTCGCACGGGTGGATGCGCGCGTAGAGTTCCGGATTCGAAGATTCGATGCGCAGCAGATAGCGATGCGCGCCAGCGTTCCGCCACAGACGAAACGTCTCCTCGCTCTGTTCGCCCAACGAAAGCGTGATGCCCAACGCATCGCCGTATTTTTCATGGATGCGCGAAACGACGCGCGCGACGAACCGGGCGTTCTCCTCGCTCGGCACTTCGCCGGACTGGAGCACGACGCTGCCATAGCCCCTGTCGGCCGACCACGAGGCGGCCGCGACGATTTCGTCCTCCGTCATCCGATAGCGCTTCACGTTCGCGTTGTCCCGGCGGATGCCGCAATAGAAGCAGTTCTTCCGGCAGAAGTTCGAAAACTCGATCAACCCGCGCAGCGCAACGCGCTTCCCGAGCAGCTCGCATTTCTGCGCATAGGCCCGTGCCGTCAAGGCCTCCAGGGGCTCTTCGCCCAGCAGGAACAAAAGGTTCTTTATTTCTTGGCCCGTCATGTGCCCCGTTTCACTCGTCCGACGTCAATTCCACCGCCACCTTTCAAGTGGCGGATTCCCACCGCACAAAGCGGCAGTCGTTTGGCGGGGAATTATATCAGAAAACAGGCGGAAAATCTACCTGCGACTTGCCAAGGACGCGTTCGCTACCGGCTGCCGGGCACGAACGCGCCAAACACGCCACATGCCCAAGCCAGCACCGCTCCAAGCATCACAATCGTTCTTTTCATCGTTTTCACCTTTCTAAATCCTTTCTTCATGCCGCCGCCTTGCCTGCAATTGGGCAATTCAGTATAATTTTGGCAAATGACAAACCCGATAAATCATTCCATGAAGCGCCGATGCTTCTGCCACGACTACTTCATGCGCATCAACCAACTTGCCATCGCAGGCAACACCTTCGCCGCCTACGGCAACCCCTTCCTGATCAACCGCCCCGATCGGCTCCAGATTCAGTGTTCCCGGCGCATTGCGCCCGATGCGCTCGCCGCCGAGCAAGCGCGCCTCCTTGATGCCGCCGAGCGCGGCGCGGTGCTTGTTTCGCCATGTATCAGCCCTGGCGAAAAGCAGATCGCCCGCGCCGCCCTCGACGAGGGGCTGCCGCTCATTGTGCTTCTCGCCAATAGCTTCGCGCCCAAGTACAAGCCGCCAGGCCGCTATTTCGATGCCTGCGCAAAAGGCCTGCTTCTCATGCTCGCCCCAGTCGGTGGCGGGCCGGTTCGGTGCGCTCAATCAAGCCGCCGCCGACATCTGCGGCCCCGGCGCGGCAAAGCTCGACTACGCAGGGCTTGTGCCACTCTATTAAACCACAGACCGACACCCGCCTACGCCGAGGCTGCGGCGGGCAGGCGGACGCGCCGCGCTTACGCTTGCGCCACTCTGAAACAAGGCGAGCGTTAGCGAAGCCAGTCCGTGTAAGTCCGTGGTTGATTTCTACACGTACCACCCCCACCGCCCTGCGGCGAGACGCAGCGCGGCAAGAGGTGCGACGAGATACGAAAATCCGTTGGACAATTGGCCTCCTTGAAGCTAAAACCACTCACAGACCTCACACTATTCGCCCACACCCGCAAACGCGAATTGGCCGTAGGACCTACTTGAAGATGGCGGTGTAGGTGCCTTCGTCCATGATGTAACGGACGCGGAGCTGCTTGACCCTGCTGCGCATCATCTTGCCGCTCGGTTCGCGCCAGCCGACGAAGACCGCGCCGGGGGCGGGCTTGGCGACCAGCTGGACGTACTGGTGCTCGACGATCTCGCCCGAGGGCGGCGTCATCACCACCGTGCCGTTGCCTTCGGCCACGGCCCGGATGCGCTTGACGAGCACGTCGGACGCCCCTTCGAGCGACACCTTCGCGCGTTCGCCGCGGGCGGCGAAGTAGTCTTTGAGAATGTCGTCCATCGAACTGATGAACTCTCCGACCAGCAGCGGATTCGGCTGGCCCGGCATGTAGCCGCGCCGGGCGGTGAACGCCACGCGCACCTCGTCGTTCGAGGACTTGGGCCAATACACGCCGACATGCGGCAGGCCGGACTTGTTCTTGAACGGCAGCTCGTTGAGGAACTTCCCCGACTGCGCCATCTTCGCCACGCGGTTCGTCATGTCGTAGCGCGTGTCGACGAGATAGATTCCCGTGCCCTTGATCCACTTCGCAAAAGGTTCGCTGTCGAACGCGTTCTTGAGACGCTTGCAGAACGGACAGTCCTTCGTATGGCCGAAGAGAATCAACGGACGCCGCTCCGCCCGCGCCTGGGCCAGCGCGGCGGGGAAATCAGGCGTCCATTGCTCGACGACGACCTTCTTTTCCAGCTTGGCGGCAGCGGCTTCATTCGTCTCCGCCGCCGAAACGCTTCCGGCCAGACAGAGGATCGCCACCCCTCGCAGAACACGTGATAGGAACTGTCTCTTGGAATTCATGAACGGGGATTATATCAAATCTACCGTTCGGCCTTCAAGCGGTAGAATCGTCCCGTTCCGCACGCGTCTTCGAAGGTCAGCCGTCCGTCGGCGCCGGGCGACAGCGGCACGTCGACCGCCTGCGACCAGTCCCGCACGTCCGTCGTCGCCCGCAGTCTGACCGTCAGGCCGACCGGGTGAACCAGCACCGGCGTCTTGACGACCGGACGCCCTTCCGCGCCGATTTCAATGGACAGCAACGGGAACGGCAGCGGACCCGCGGGGCAGTCGAACGCGTAGCGGAACAGGTTCGCGACACCGTCCGTCACCTCCTCCGCAGTCCCCAGCCCCTGCGCGGCCGCCCACGCGGCATAGGCGTCCACCGGTACCTCTCCCGCCGGCGTGATTTCAAGGAGGAACGTCTTTTCCGCGCGACTGCCGAACGCATCCTCCACGGCGATGTCGATCGTCGAACAGCCGAGTTCGGCCGGCGTTCCGACGAGCCGGTTGCCGACGAGCGACAACCAGCCCGGCAGGCCGCTCGTGCGCAGCAGACGGTCGTTCGCACCTGAGAGGGCGTCCTGAACCGTATCGAGACGGCAGACACCCTCCCCGTCCGAAAAGCCCACCGCCGCCCCGCCGCCGGCTGTGTTCCCCGCACCGTAGGAATAGACGGCCGAGCCATCCGCGCGCAACGTCACCGCGAAGGATGCCGGCGTTCCTTCTGCGCCCGACAGACCGGACCAGCGAAACGTCACGGCGCCTTCAGAAAGCGTCTGCGCGATCGACACCTCGGTCAAGTCGTTCCAGAACGGCGCGAGCGCCGGTACGCATGCCAGACGGGACGCCGACGGTTCGTAGACATCGGACCACGAGGGAACCTCGTCGGCAAAGACCAGCAGTCCGTTTGCATTGAGGCAGACGTGTTTCCGAGGACGGCCGGCGAACGGAAACGCGAACGGGAGCGTGACGACCGGAGCCCAGTTGTCGTCGGCCCCGGCGAGGAGCAGCTCCCCGTCGGCGTCGGAAAACGTGCTGCCGGATTGCACGTCGAACCGATAGCCGGCCGATTCCCCCCGCCACACGTACGGCTGCGCACCGCCCGTCGCCGACAATTCCGCCGCGTAGTCGACGGCAGGCCGTCCTTTCGGCAAAGCCGTCGTGGCGATTGCGAGGGGACGGCACCAATGCCCCGTGCAGACCGCGGAATCCGGACTCGTCCCCAAGTCGTTCTCGGCGACGATCCAGTACCAATAGATCTCCCCTTCAACCGCCGACGCATCACGCAAGGAAGTCGCCCTTCCTCCCGCACGGTCCAGCAAGACCGCCTGGGACGAATCGTTCTCGGACGCACGGTAAAGCGCATAGCGCTCCGCATGCCGCGTCGGCCGCCAGGTCAGCACGACGCCCGGCTCGTCATCCGATGCGGCGGCAAACCCCGAGACGCTTTCGGGTGCCACGGCCACGGACGTTTCATAGCACCCCAGATCCGGCGCCGACGCCTGCCAACGGGCCGATCCGGCAAGGTCCAAGGCCGACGCCACGCCGGACGCCGCGCACGAGGCGGCGTCCACGCAGGCCGAATCGGTCCGGAGACGATAGTCGCCCGCGTCCCAGTCGACGAACGTCGTCTGCGCCGGCACGTCAAGACAGCCCGAACCGTAGTAATCCCCGTCGGGCGTCGCCACATGGTCGGGACCGACCGCGCCGGGTGCGTCGAAATAGTCCATGCCGTCCGGACAGACATTCCCCAGCACGAGACTGTCTGCAACTGCAGATCGGAACGAGCCGCCACCCGTACCCGACGGGGCGCGGTTCTTCACGATCGTGCAGAACGTCGCCGCAACTGCCGCCACGCCGCCGCCGCTGCCCACCATGTCGGCGGCCGCAAAGCCGGGCACGGCTTCCACATCCCCCGCCACCACGACATTCGCCTCGACGAGGCAGTTGTCGAGCACCCCGGCGGCCACGCCGCCGCCGTAGGAGGCGGCCCGGTTCGCGCGGACGATGCATCGGGTGAGCGCCGACCAAGCCGCCCCGCCGCCGTAGGAGGCGGAAGACGCTTCCAGCACGCACGCCGTCAGGATGCCGCCCGCAACGGCGCCACCGCCGAGCCGGACATCGTCCGTCGCCCCGTTGCGGAATGTCATGCCCGACACGCGGCAGGTCCGCGGATCAAAAAACGGGGCAAAGGTCGCGGCGCGTCCGTTCCCCTGCGCGTCGACAATCGTCGCTCCGGCACCGGCGCCGATTATCGTCACGGCACGGTCCGTCGCGTCGAACGGGGCGAACGTACCGGCGGCGACCTGAATCGTATCGCCGTCGGCGGCCTGGAGCAGGGCGGACTGAATCGACTCGCCGGCCGCGACGAAGAGCGTCCGGCCCGTGGCGGACGCGCCCTCCGGCAGCCGAAGACGCGCCCCGGCCGACAGGTCCACGTTCCACGCGTCGACACACGTCTCGCACGCCGCTTCGTAGACGGCGCCGCCCTGCACGCCGAAGTTGTTCGCGAACGAACATCCCTGCGCCGTGCCCGCGCAGAGACC
>CADCPA010000191.1 GCA_902803135.1 uncultured bacterium | reverse complement strand
GCCCTGCGTTGGGGTTTGAATGTTGCCAACCGCCTTCGCCGAGGCTACGGCGGTCATGATGTGGAAGTGTTGCCAATTCCAATGTTGTCAATTACCAATTGGGAATTGGCCACTGGAACTGGATACTGGCAACAACGGCAACATTTCTGCGGCTGTCCTCCTCCGGCCCGTTTTCGGGACTGATCCCGAAAGAAAACTTCCCCCAAACTCTCTGAAAGATGATAAAATACCTTTTTCGGATGAGAAGGCTTTTCACATTTTTCCAATCGCTAAACGCGCCGGGCCTCCTGGCGGCGGTCGTCTCGTGCTGTCTCTGTTTCGCCGCGCTGTGGTTTGGCGGCTTGAACCAGGATGAAGGATGGTACCTCTATGCGGCGCAGATGGTGAGGGCGGGAGCCTATCCCTACCGCGACTTCTTCTACACCCAGGGTCCGGCGATGCCGTTTGTCTATGCGGTGCTGGCGCCCGTCTGGGGGCCGTCTTCGCCGTTCCACGGTCTGCTGGGCGGTCGCCTGGTGACCTTGCTTCTCGGTTTGCTGGCCACGGGATGCGCGGTGGCGCTCGTGCGGCGTCTTGTGCCGCCGCAATGCCGTCGGCTGGCGGGTCTTTCGGTTTTCGCGCTGCTCGGGTGCAACCTCTACCACCTCTATTTCACCACAATTCCGAAGACCTATGCGATCGGCAGCCTGTTCGTGCTGGCGGGCTTTCTGCTGATCGTGCATGGACTGGAGGCGACGGATTCGTTCCTGCGCCGGTTCAGCGGCCTTTTCGCCGGCGGTCTTTCGCTCGCGTTCGCCACGGGCACGCGCATTTCGCTGCTGCTCATCCTCCCGGTCGTGGGCTTCACGCTGCTGGTGCGGTTCCGCACGTTCCGGTGGAGCTTCTTCTGGTTCGGCCTCGGCGGCGCGCTGGGGCTGCTCCTCACCTACGGGCCGTTCGCCTTCGACACGCTGTCGCGGCAGGGACTGCTGGCGGCGCAGAGCTATCATGCCGCGCGTGGCGGTTTCGACCCGTTTTTCGCCATCGGCAGCGTGAGCCGTCTCGCGCGCGGCTACGCGGCGGTCGGCGTCGTGCTCTTTGCGGCGCTCTTCCTGCGTCTGCGGTCCGCCGAGGCGACCTCCGACGTCTGCAGGAGCGCTCGCACGCGTGCGAACGCGGTGCTGTGGATGCTCGGTCTGGGGTTCGCGGCCGTGTTCGGCCTGCAGCTCAGCGCGCCGTTCCCCTATGACGACTACCAGGTGCCGGTCATGGGTCTGCTGACGGTGCTCGTCACGGCGCTTTTCGTGCGCAACCTGCCGGAAGGACGTGGTGCCGCCGCCGGGGCCGGTTGGTTCGTCGTCTTCACGGCGGCGATGGTCTCGTTCACGAGCCCGCTGCTTCAGGAGTGGGCGACGTTCAACCAGGACCGGTTCTGGAGCCAGAAGAAGGACATGACGGAGCTCGCGAAGCTGCGGCAGATGGGGCGGGAGATCGAGGCGGTCGACCCGAAGGGGACGACGCTGCTCACGCAAGATCTGTATCTGGCGGTCGAGACGGGCCGCACCGTGCCGCGCGGGCTGGAGATGGGGCCGTTCAGCTATTTCCCCGATCTGGCGACGGACAGGGCCAAGTCCCTGCATGTGCTCAACCGTGAGCTGATGAAGGAGCTGCTCGCCTCGGCGCCGTGTCCGGTGGCGGCCTGCAGCGGCTATGCCTTCGCGATTTCCGCCCCGAGCTGCGTCGAGACGCCGTTCGACGAACAGAAGGCCCTTTTCGAGGTCTTGAAGCAGAACTACGAACTGGTGGATTCGGAACCGAAGTTCGGCCAGAACGCGACGACACTGCTGGTCTTGCGCCGGAAGGCGGCGAAGGAGGTGTCGAAATGAACGGCGTTCCGCGGCATGTTGCCATTATCATGGACGGAAACGGCCGCTGGGCCATCTCCCGGGGTCAGCCGCGTCTCGCCGGCCATCGTGCCGGGGCAAAGACGCTTGAGGATGTGCTCGGCTGGTGTCGCGAGGCCGGCGTCGAAATCCTCACCGTCTATGCCTTTTCGACCGAGAACTGGAAGCGTCCGGCCGAAGAGGTCAACGGTCTGATGAAACTGCTGGGCCTCTTTCTCCGCAACAAGCGCGCCAAGCTGATCCGCGACAAGGTGCGCTTCCGCGTCATCGGCCGACGGTCCGACCTGCCGGAAAAGCTGCAGAAGAAGATCGCCGCGCTCGAGGCCGAGACGGCGACGTTTCCGCACCAGCTCGTCGTGGCGCTCTCGTACGGCGGGCGCGCCGAGATCGTCGACGCCGCGCGCCGTTTCGCCGCGCTTCCGCCGGAGCGGCAGACCGAGGCTGGCTTTGCCTCCTGTCTCTATGCGCCCGATCTGCCGGACCCCGACCTCATCATCCGCACCTCGGGCGAGTTTCGCCTCTCCAACTTTCTGCTCTGGGAATGCGCCTACAGCGAATTCTTCATCACGGAGACGCTGTGGCCCGATTTCGACCATGCCACGTTCGGCCGCGCGCTGGCTTCCTACGCCGCGCGCGACCGTCGCAAGGGAGGCCATGCATGAGCGTGGCGTTTGAGAACGTACGCCAGCCGATCGACGTCAAGGCGCTTGACGAGACCGAGCTGTCCGGCCTGGCAGACGCCCTGCGCGAGGAGATTCTGTCGTCCGTCTCGAAGACGGGCGGCCATCTCGCCAGTTCGCTCGGGGCCGTCGAGCTTTCCATCGGCCTGGCGCGCGTCTTCGATCCGGAGAAGGACCGCATCGTCTGGGACGTCGGCCATCAGACCTACGCCTGGAAGCTGCTGACGGGCCGTCGCGACCGTTTCGCCACGTTGCGGACGTTCGGCGGCATCTCCGGGTTCTGCAATCCCGAGGAGACGGTCTGTGACGCCTTCGTCTCCGGCCATGCCGGCAGCGCGCTGGCGGCGGCGGAAGGCATGGCCGCGGCACGCGACCTGCGGGGCGGCGACGCCCATGTCGTCGCCGTCGTGGGCGACGCCTCGCTGT
>CADCPA010000190.1 GCA_902803135.1 uncultured bacterium | reverse complement strand
CCGTCGGAGCGGTAGAGGGCCAGATTGCAGCCGGTGACGACGAGTTCGCGGAATCCGGCGGCGAGGAAGGCTCGGGCCCGGTCGAGCACCTCGTTGAACGGGACAGACCTCGGTGGGCCACGGAACTGGGGCACGATGCAGAAGGCGCAACGTTCGTTGCAGCCGTCCTGTACCTTTAGGTAGGCACGTGAGGTGCGGTCTGAAATTGGCGAAATAGGTTGCTGTTTGAGAAGTTTCTTGATGTTTTCGTTGCCGAGGGGTACGCCTGGCAGGCAACCCTGTACGAAGATGCGGGCCCGCGGGAAGCGGGCTTGAAGGCGGGCGATCTCCTTTTCGCAGTCGCGCTGGGCACGTGCGGTGACAGAGCAGCCGCGCACGATGATTCCATCGGGGACTGTCCCCATTAGACTGTCGGGGACTGTCCCCATCAGACTGTTGGGGACTGTCCCCGTCGGGAGGTCGACAATGGTATGGCCGGCGGCGCGGAAGGCGGCTTCCTGGTCGAGGGCTTCCGCGCGGTTGAGACGGCAGCCGAACGTCTTGAAGGCCAGAATCATGACGCGAGGTCGGGGAACAGGAAGAGGAGAACCAGGTTCGTGGCGTTGAAGACGCAATGGAGCGTCATCGGCGCGAGGATTGTACGCGTGCGCGCGTAGAGTCCTGCAAAGGCGATGCCGAGGTACCAGAGGGCGACGAACGACGCGGCGTTGACATGCACGAGCGCGAAGACGAAGCCGGAAAGGCCCAGGGCGGCGGCGAGCGGTAGCTTCTTCGCGAAGCCGCGGAAGATGATGCCGCGGAACAGCGGTTCCTCGAGCAAGGGGGCCTGGAAGAGGACGCCCGCGATGAGGACGAGGCGGAAGCCGAGCGAATAGGCCGGGTCGACAAAGCACTTGACGAGTTCCTGGTCGGCCGGACGCACGCCCGAGATCCATTCGATGGCATGGGCTCCGAGGACGTTGAGGCCGAGAGCGACGAGAATGACGGGCGGGGCGATCTCCAGGGCGAAGAGGACGCTCTTCAGGCGTCGGGGCGGCGTCGGGGCCGAATTGTCGGGCGCAGATTTGCGGCCGAACAGGTTCGCGACATGTGTTGAAGCCCAGAAGGCAATGAGAAGCGTGCCGAAGAAGACGGTCATCCCTCCGAAACTGTCGAGCATCTCTTTGGGCGTCAGCTGCCGAGTGAGACCATGGACGAACTGCTTCCAAAAGACGCCAACGCCCTTTGAAAGAACGGCGCAGACCAGAATGCCGGAGGCGACGAACGCATGGGTGGGGGTATAGCGGGAAGTGCGCATGGCGGAAATTATAGCATTTTACAATCTTCCGTAACAGTGGTATAATCTTCTTGCCGTTTTCATATCGTAAGGAAGCAAAGAGATGATTCGTGTCAACGAGAACTATTTGAAGATCCAGGCCAGCTATCTGTTCACGGAAATCGCCCATCGCGTGAAGGCGCATCAGGAGGCGCATCCGGAGGCGAAGGTCATCCGTCTCGGCATCGGCGATGTGACGGAGCCGCTCGCGCCGGCCGTGTTGGCGGCGATGCACAAGGCCGTGGACGACGAAGGTACGCACGAAGGCTTCCACGGGTATGGTCCGGAGCAGGGCTATTCGTTCCTGCGCGAGGCCGTGGCGAAGAACGACTTCCAGGACCGGGGCCTCGACATCGCGGCGGATGAAATCTTCATTTCGGACGGCGCCAAGTGCGATTGCGGCAACATCCAGGAGCTGTTCGGCGCGGATGTCAAGATCGCGGTCGGCGACCCCGTCTACCCCGTCTACGTCGACACCAACGTGATGGCGGGCCGCACGGGTCCCAATACGGATGGCCGCTACGCGAACCTCGTCTATCTTGACTGCACGGCCGAGAACGGCTATGTGCCGACGCCGGCGGATCTGAAGGAAGACGTCGATGTCGTCTACCTCTGCTATCCGAACAACCCCACGGGCGCGGTCGCGACGAAGGAGCAGTTGCAGGCGTGGGTCGACTGGGCGCGCGTCCAGAAGGCGCTCATCCTCTTCGACGCCGCCTACGAGGCCTTCATCCGTACGCCCGGCATTCCGCACTCGATCTACGCCTGCGACGGCGCGCGCGCCTGCGCCATCGAATTCCGCAGCTACTCCAAGACGGCCGGCTTCACGGGCGTCCGCTGCGGCTATACGGTCGTGCCGAAGGGACTCGTCGGCTATACGGCCGACGGCAAGCCGGTCGAGCTGCGTCCGTTGTGGACGCGCCGTCAGACGACGAAGTTCAACGGCTGCTCCTATATCACGCAGCGTGGCGCCGAGGCGGTCTACACGCCCGAGGGCAAGGCCCAGACGAAGGCGACGATCGACTTCTATCTCGAGAACGCGCAGATCATGAAGGACGCGCTCGTGAAGCTTGGCTACAATGTGACCGGCGGCGTGAATTCGCCCTATCTCTGGGTGAACGTGAAGGGCGACAGCTGGGCATTCTTCGACAAACTCCTCAAGGAGGCGAATGTCGTGACGACGCCGGGCGCCGGCTTCGGCAAGGACGGACAGGGCTACATCCGCATTTCCGCGTTCAACAGCCGCGCCAACGTCGAAGAGGCCGTGAGGCGCCTCGCGAAGGTGCTGGCCTAAACGACCACTCGCGCGCACGCCATGTCCGATGTCAACCGCCAGCAGCCGCCGAAGAAGCCGATTCCGTCCAAGCGGGAGCGGGTTCGCAAGATCAAGGCCATCCAGACCGAGCTCGAGATGAAACGTCGCGAGCTCGGCCTCCAGGCGCCGTCGATGCGGAAGGGGCCGGTGTTCTATCTCGTCCTGATGGCCGTCCTGGCCGTGCTTGGCCTGTCGGTCGTCAAGGCGACAGACAGCGGCAAGGCGGCGACGCGCGTACGCAACGCCAAGATCGTTCAGGCGGAGAAGAGCGTCGGCGCGTTCGCCGAGGCGCTGGGCCGCTTCAAGTTCCACTGCGGGCAGTATCCCACCCCCGAAGAAGGTCTCGAGGCGCTGGCGCTCAAGCAGTCGCGCTATGAGGGATGGATCGGACCCTACATCAAGAAGATGGTGCCCGACCCCTGGAAGCACGCCTACGTCTACGAGCCGACCAACGAGCCGCCGGTCGTGCTCTCCCTCGGACCCGACGGCGTGCGCGGAACCCCCGACGACATCGTGCCGAATCCGGCGCTCTTTCAGAAACCGTTCAAGGATACGACCTGGACGAACGACTGGGCCCCCTACCACCTGCGCGGGTACATTCTCGTGCCGAGCAAGACCAAGAAGTGACCGACGGCCATGGCGAACGAACTCGAACAGGCATCCGACCATCAGGTCTGGGAACTTTTGAAATT
>CADCPA010000189.1 GCA_902803135.1 uncultured bacterium | reverse complement strand
CCCGAGACGCTCGGCTCGCTCATCGCGCTCTACGAGCACAAGGTGTTCACGCAGGGCGTGATCTGGAACATCTTCTCGTTCGACCAGTGGGGCGTGCAGCTCGGCAAGCTCCTCGCGAAGAACGTCCTCAAGGACCTCACCGCGAAGAAGGCCGGCATGAAGCACGATTCCTCCACGAACGCCCTCATCGCCCGCTACCGCAAGGTGCTGGGCCGTTAAGACCATGGGTGCCGGCTCGAAAATCGTCGGCGCTCTCGCCCAGGCGTGCGGCCTCGCGGCCGCACTCGCCGCGGGCTGGTTTCTCCACGACTTCTGGGGCGGCGGCGTCAAAGCCCCGTCCCGGAGCGTGTCTCAGGTGCCGTCCGTCGCCGTGGGCGAGGTCGTCGCCGAATGCTTCAATCCGCCCGAGGAATTCATCGGCCACGTCGAGCCCGTGCAGGAAGTGGACATCCTGCCGCAGATCGAAGGCTACGTGAAAGAGGTGAAGTTCGCCGAGGGCGACGAGGTCAAGGCGGGCGACCTCCTGTTCGTCATCGACGATGAACGCTATGCGGCGGACCAGGGCGTCGCGCAGGCGGAAGTGTCCGCCGCGAAGAGCAAGGTCGTGCAGGCCGAGGCGGCCGTCGACCGCGACGAGCGTTTGCTGCGCCGTCTGCGTGCGGCCGACGCCCGCGGCATCACCCAGACGGAACTCGATGCCGCCGAGACGGGATTGGCGTCCGACCAGGCCGCGCTCGGCTCGGCCAAGGCCGCCGTCTCCCAGGCCGAGGCGAAGCTCGCCGCGACCGGATTCAATCTCAAGCATACGAAGATCTATGCGCCGATTGCGGGCCGCATCGGCAAGACCCTGCGCCACGTGGGCGACTACGTGTCGCCCTCGAAGGGCGCGCTCGCGCGCATCGTGCAGACGGATCCCGTGCGCGTGTGTTTCCCGTTGACGGACCGCGCCTATCTCGGCTGGAGCCGCAATGCGGACGCCCGCGGCGCGAAGGTTGGCGATACGCGCCGTTTGCGTCTGCGCCTCGCCGACGGTACGATCTATCCGGCGACGGGCACCTGGGAATTTACGGACAACGAAATGAGCGCCGAGACGGCGACGCTGATCGTACGCGCCCAGTTTGCAAATCCCGCCCGGGCGCTCGTGCCGAATGCCTACGTGACGGTGCTGGCCGACGAGGCGGATCCGCAGCCCGTGCCGGTCATTCCCGCCATGGCCGTGACGAAGCAGGGCAAGGCGACGGGGGTGTGGCTGTACGCCGAAGACGGCACCGTGTCGTTCCGCGAGGTCAAGACGAGCCTGCGGATGAACGGCAAGGTGCATGTCGAAGAAGGCCTCAAGCCGGGCGAGCGCGTGGTCGTGCAGGGCGTCCAGAAACTGGGCGAGGGCCTGAAGGTCAACGTCGTTCCCGGCACGGTGTTCAAGTGATTTCGCCGGCGCTCGCCGGCTTTACAGGAAGGAGATCGCAATGAAGAAGATGGTCGTGATGCTGGTCGCGGGCTTAGCCGCGGTGTGGACGGCGTTCGCCGAAACCGTGTCGGTGCATAGCGAAATCGACGGCCAGACGCCGACGCTTGGCGCCCCGTACGTCTACGGTCTCGTGGTCGACGCCGCCAGCGGCGTCAAGAGCGTGCGGGTGAAGGGCCTGCCGCCGGGATTCAAGTTCGACAAGAAGACCATGGCAATCGTCGGCGCGCCGTCGAAGCCGGGCGTCTACCATCCGCTCGTCACAGTGGTCGCCAAGTCCGGCGCGAAGGGACAGGCCACCTTCACCGTCGAGGTGCCCGCACTCCCGCATCTGGCGGTGGGGCAGTTCGCCGGCGGCATCCTGTTCGGCGAGCGCATCGGCATGCTGCTGATGAAGATCACGGCGAACGGACGCGTCTCGGGCAAGGTCACGTTCGGCGACCGCAAGACGCTCGCGGTGAAGTCGGGGCGGCTGAACGTCTCGTCCGGCGACGCGACGACGCTCGATCTCGTGTTCAGGGACGGCAGCGTGCGCACGCTCAAGCTCGACCAATTCGACTTCGGCGACATTGCCGTCGGACAGTTCACGGATGCGGCGACGGGCGCCGACGGGGCCGGTCTCACGCAGGATCTCTTTGTGCGCGCCGATACGAAGGCGGAGCTGGGCCGGATGCTGCGCACGGCGATTGCCGACAAGAACGAGTCGCGGACCGTGAAGATCTCCAAGAAGGGCGTCGTGAAGCATACGGGCTACGCCGACGGGCGGAAGTTCTCGACGACGACCTACCTCCAGCCGTGGTTCGTGGAGGAGGACTGGTTCGTCTTCACCTTTACCGTGCCCTATCCCGACGGCGTTTCCTTCGAGACGTTTGAATTCGATCTCAATCCGACGCTCCGTCAGTACTGGGTCGGCATCGCCGAGTAGCGGAACACACGAGAGAGGATTGCGAATGACTATTCCGAGCGCTTTTACGGAGAAGATCCGGAACGACTATTTTGAGTTGCTGAAGTTCGAGACGGTTGGCGCCGATCCGATGAAGCTGCGCGACTGCCTCGACTGCGCGATGTGGATCAAGCAATGGCTGGCGCCGATGGGGTTCACGAGCGAGCTGATGCAGGCGCCGGACAGGCTCGGCACGCCGCCGATCGTCTTCGCGACGCGTCCCGGTACGCCGGGTGCGCTGACGATTCTCTTCTACGGCCACTACGACGTGCAGCCGGCCGATCCGCTCGACCAGTGGCAGACGCCGCCGTTCGAGCCGACATTGAAGGCCGACGGACGCGTCTACTGCCGCGGCTCGCAGGACGACAAGGGCCAGTGGTTCTCGTGCCTCTGCGGCGTGCGGAAATTCCTCGCCAAGCGGGCCGGAGCCGGGTCCGTGCCGACGCTCAAGATCGTCCTGGAAGGCCAGGAGGAGAGCGGGTCCGGCGCGCTCGCGGCCCTGGCGCCGACGATCCGCGGCAAGCTGCGCGCCGACGTGATGCTCGTGAGCGACACGGGCGCGGCGGCGGATCTGCGCCCCGCCATCGTGGCGGGTCTGCGCGGCGTGAGCCATTTCACGGTGCGGCTCGAGGCGGCGGACCACGATCTGCATTCGGGCGAGTTTGGCGGCATTGCGCCGAATCCCGCGCAGGGCATGGCGGAGCTGCTGGCGTCGCTGCACAATCCGAACGGTTCGATTGCCGTGAAGGGCTTCTGCGACGGCATCGAGGAACCGACGGAAGAGGAGCGCAACGCGGCCGAGTCGGCGGCGATGAGCGACGCCCGCTACGAAGAGGAAATCGGGTGTCCGCCCGTCGGCGGCGAAGAAGGCCTTACGATCACGGAACGCAACTCGTTCCGTCCGACCATCGAAATCAACGGCATCCACACGGGCTATGGCGGGCCGGGCTCGAAGACGGTCATCCCCGCAAACGCGCTCGCCAAGCTCTCCATGCGTCTCGTGCCCGGCCAGCATCCCGACACGGCGATGGCATGCGTGGCGCGCCATCTCGAGCGCCACACGCCCCGCGGGATGAAGCTCTTCATCGAAGACCTCTCCGGCGAGGCGGCGGGCTTCCGCCTGCCGCTCGCGTCCCCCGTCTTCCGCCTGGCGACCTACGTGCTCGAAGACATGGATCCGCGCGGACCCGTCTTCCAGTGGGACGGCGCGTCGATTCCCGTCGTCTCCGTGCTCAAGGAGGCGAGCGGCGCCACGCCGCTGCTCGTGGGCTGGGGGCAGCCGCAAGACCGCATCCATTCGCCGAACGAATCCTACGGACTCGACCAGTTCGTCAAGTCGATGACCTGGGGCGAGAAGATCCTCGGCGCCCTGTGCGACTGACAACGGGAGGTCCCCGTCTGCGTCAGAGGAAGGGAAATCAAGATGAAACTGGATCCGGCTTCTTGTCTGAAAGGCGTCTGCGCGGCGCTGGCCGGTCTGGCGGCGCTGGATGGCGCTGCGGCGAAAATCGCCTACGACT
>CADCPA010000188.1 GCA_902803135.1 uncultured bacterium | reverse complement strand
CTCGCGCACATCGACATCATCCGCCGCTCGGGCGTGCAGCCCGTCGTGTGCCTCAACGCGTTCTACACGGACACGTCCGCCGAGCGCGACCTCGTCAAGTCGATCGCCGAGAAGGCGGGCGCGCGCTTCGCGGTGTCCGACCACTGGCTCAAGGGCGGCGAAGGCGCGCTCGAACTCGCCGAGACCGTCATCGCGGCCTGCGACGAGCCGAACAATTTCGCGTTCCTCTGCGACCTGGACGAGCCGCTCAAGGACCGCATCGAGAAGCAGGTCAGGGAAGTGTACGGCGGCGACGGCGTGGATTTCGAACCGCTCGCGCTCGAGAAGCTCGCCGCGTTCCAGGCGAACCCGGATACGGCCAAGCTGCCGATCTGCTGCGCGAAGACGCAATACTCGCTCTCGCACGATCCCAACCTGCTGGGCCGCCCGAAAGGCTGGCGCATGCCGGTCAAGGACATCCTCATCTACCAGGGTGCGGGCCTCATCGTGCCGGTGGCGGGCGAAATCAAGCTGATGCCGGGCACCTCCGCGTCGCCGGCGTATCGCCGCATCGACGTCGACGTCGAGACGGGTCACGTCCACGGCCTGTTCTGAGTTTGTCCGCCTTGTGTTCAACCCTGACGGTTTGTTAAAAAGCAGGAAAAAGAAAATGCTGAATTGGATGCCTGAGCTGAAGGGACGCTCGCTGATGCGGATGACGTCCTTCACGGACGAAGAGATGCTGAACCTGATCGACCTCGCGGCGCAGTTGAAGGCGCGCCGCAGGGCCGGCGTGCGCGGCGATTTGCTGCACCGCAAGAACATCGCGCTCATCTTCGAGAAGTCTTCGACGCGTACGCGCAACTCGTCCATCATCGCCGCGCGCGACGAAGGCGGCGGCGCGGAGTACCTGACGCGTCCCGACATCCACTTCGGCAAGAAGGAAAGCGTCAAAGACACGGCCCGCGTGCTTGGCCGCATCTACGACGGCATCCTCTTCCGCGGCTTTTCCCAGAAGACGTGCGAGGAGCTCGCGCAGTATTCGGGCGTGCCGGTGTGGAACGGCTTGACGGACGAATACCATCCCACGCAGATCTTCGCGGACTTGCTGACGGTCAAGGAGACCTTCGGTTCGCTGAAGGACGTCACGATGGCTTATGTGGGCGACGGCCGCAATAATGTGGCGAACTCCCTCATGATGGGCTGCGCCAAGGCCGGCGTGCGCTACGTCTGCTGCACGCCGAAGGAACTCTGGCCGGATGAAAAGATGCTCGCGGAGGCCGGAGAGGTCGCCAGGCGCAACGGCGTGGACATTCGCGTGTTCGACGACCCGGCCAAGGGCGTGAAGGGGGCGAACGTGCTCTATACGGACGTGTGGGTGTCGATGGGCGAAGAAGCCAAGACGGCCGAGCGCATCAAGATGCTCCGTCCCTATCAGGTCAACATGGACCTGATGAAGGCCACCGGCAACCTCGAGGGCAAGCTCATGTTCCTCCACTGCCTGCCGGCGTTCCACGACGACAACACCGATGTCACGAAGGAGAGCGGCGCTCTCGAGGTGACGGATGAAGTCTTCGAGTCGAAGTACTCGAAGGTGTTCGACGAGAGCGAGAACCGCATGCACACGATCAAGGCCCTGTTCGTCTCGGCCCTGGCGGACCGTGCGGCGCTCTGATCGGATTCGAAGAAGAACGGCGATTTCAAGCATCATGAAGCGGACGCCTGTTGCGTCCGCGCCAACCGAGCGCAAGCCACGGTGGTAGGGTTTTCCCCCAGATGCGCTTCGCAAGTACGAAGAAAGAAAGAGAAGAGAAGAAAATGACAAAGCATGCCGGACGGCACGTCTTTACCTCCGAGTCGGTCTCGGAAGGCCATCCCGACAAGGTTGCGGATCAGATCAGCGACGCCATCCTCGACGCCTGCCTCGCAGGCGACGCACACGCCCATGTGGGCTGCGAGACGATGGTGGGGCCGAACCTCGTCGTGAACATGGGTGAAATCACCGCGAAGGGATATGAGAAGATCAGTCCCCAGGCCATCGCCCGCGCCGTGGTCAAGGACATCGGCTACGACTGCCCTGCGGAAGGTTTCAGCTGGGATACGTTCAACTATGTGAGCGCGCTGCACGGGCAGAGCCCCGACATCGCGCAGGGCGTCAACCATGCGAAGGCCGAGAAGCAGGGCGCGGGCGACCAGGGCATGATGTTCGGTTACGCGACGAACGAGACGAAGAGTCTCATGCCGGCGTCGCTCGTCTACTCGCATCGGCTCCTCCAGCTGTTCACGAAGCTTCGCAAGACGGGCCAGCTCGCCTATCTGCGCCCCGACTCGAAGAGCCAGCTCTCCGTGGTGTATGAAGACGGCAAGCCGGTGTCGATCGAGACGGTCGTCCTTTCGCATCAGACCACCGAGGCCGGCGCGAAGAAGAAGTGCTACGCCGAACTTGAGGCGATTGCCCGCGAAGAACTCGCGAAGACGGGTCTGCTGACGAACCGCACGAAGTTCTACATCAACCCCACGGGCAAGTTCGTGGTGGGCGGTCCGACGGGCGACAGCGGCCTCACGGGCCGTAAGATCATCGTCGACACCTACGGCGGCATGGCGGCCCACGGCGGCGGCGCGTTCAGCGGCAAGGATCCCTCGAAGGTCGACCGCAGCGCGGCGTACTATGCGCGCTATGCGGCGAAGAACATCGTCGCGGCCGGCCTTGCGGACCGCTGCCAGATCCAGGTCGCGTACGCGATCGGCGTCGACAAGCCCGTCTCCGTGTGCGTCAAGACGTTCGGCACGAACCACGGCGTCACGAACGAACAGCTTGAGAAGGTCCTCCTCTCCGGCCAGGTGTTCGACTTCCGTCCCTACGCGCTCATCGAAGACCTCGGTCTTGCGAAGCCGAAGGGCTGGTGTTATCGCGACACGTCGAACTACGGCCACTTCGGCCGTGCGGGCTTCCCCTGGGAGAAGACCGATCGCGTCGCGGCGCTCAGGTCGGCGCTCTGATCAAACCGAAAGGAGCTGAACATGCGCGGTGTGCCGGTAGTCCTGGTTGCGGTGCTGGCCACCGCGTTTGTCGTGTGCCGTGCGAACGCGGTGCCTGCCGCGGGCGGTTGGCCGGGGTATGTGCGGTTTGAGGTCCAGGAGGCGATCAAGAACCCCCGGCCCCATCCGCGGCTGCTGGCGACGGCGGCCGATTTCGAGCGTCTGCGCACGTCGACGAACGAGCTCGTGCGGCTCGGCGGCGAACGCCTGCTTTTCGAGGCCGACCAGATGCGCACCTTTCCGTTGCCGACACGCAAGCTGGAAGGGCGGCGGATGCTGACGGTTTCGCAGCGGGCGCTGTCGCGGATCCTCACGCTGTCGTTCGCCTACCGCCTGACCGGTTCCTCGCGCTATGCCGCGCGCGCGCTGGCCGAAGCCGAGACGGTGTGCGGTTTTAAGGACTGGAATCCGTCCCATTTTCTCGACACGGCCGAGATGACGCTTGCCGTGTCGATTGCCTACGACTGGCTGCAGGACGAAATGACGGCCGGCCAGCGGACGAAGCTGCGCGAGGGTCTTGTCAAGCTCGGGCTCTCCGAGCCGAACGGGGCGGTGAAGACGGGCGGCTGGGCGACGGCGGACAATACGTGGGGACAGGTTTGCCAGGCCGGCTTGAGCGCCGGCGCAATCGCCCTCATGGACGAAGAACCGGCCTTGGCAGAGGAGATCCTGGTGCGTGCGGCGACGGCACTGCCGCGACCGATGAAGGCCTTTGCGCCGGCCGGCGGCTTTCCCGAAGGCCCCGCCGCCTATTGGCCGTATGCGATGGAATTCAACGTCGTCGCGCTCGCGGCGTTTGCTCAGGCCGTGGGGACGGATTTCGGCCTCGGCGAACTGCCGGGCCTCCGCGCGAGCGCGGACTATCTCGATAGCGTGACGGGGCCGACCGGCATCCTTTTCAACTACGCCGACGCGGGCACTCTCCCCGATCAGACGAAGGTTGCGCTGCGGGCGCCCTCGGCGGCGAGTTTCTGGCTGGCGCGCCGATTCAACCGCGCCGACACGCTGGCGCGGTTTGAATTGCCCCTCTACCGGGCGTACTGTGCGGATCGCACGCCGCTCAATCCCACGCCGCGCCGTGCCGCCCGCCGCCTGCTGCCCCTGGCGCTGCTGTGGCTTGACCCGGCGGCGGCGTCCACGCCGGGCGCGGAAACACCGCTGTGCCGGCTGATTCCGGGCCGCGTGCCGATTGCCGTGCAACGGACGGGATGGGCGCGGGACGACTGGTTTGTCGGTCTGAAGGGCGGTTCGCCGTCGTCGCCGCATGGCCACATGGACGGCGGTTCGTTCGTGCTGGACGCCAAGGGCGTGCGCTGGGCGAGCGATCTCGGCAGCGACGACTCTGACCGTCTGGAGCAGGCGGAACGCAACCTCTGGAGCACGGCGCAGAATTCCGACCGGTGGAAGATCTTCCGGCTGGGGGCGGGGAGCCACAACGTCGTGCGGATCAACAAGGGCCTGCAGTATGCCGGCGGCAGCGCGCTCTTCGTCGCCTTTACGAACGGGCCGGTCAGCAAGGCCGTGCTTGATCTCAAGTCGCTCTATCCCGGCGTTGCGGCGGCGACGCGTACGAGTACGCTGATTCCCGGCGGCGGCTTGATCCTGCAGGACCGCTTCGCCGGGATGGCGAAGGGGAGCGTGCTGCGCTGGCAGATGGTGACGCCGGCGCGCGTCAAATCAAATGAAAAGAACGTCCTCGTGCTGGTCCAGAGAGGACCGGGCGGCGAGGACGTCGAGTTGGAGTTGAAGGTTTCAGACCGCTTTGCGCGGTGGACGGACGAGCCGTTGGATTCGGCACCGAATCCCGAAGAGGCGCCGAACCCCGGCTACACGCTGGTCTCCTTTACCCTGCTGGCGCCGGAGAGCGGCACGCTCGACTATTCCGTGCTGTTTTCCGCCCGTTAAAAGGCTTCGGCGGCTTCCTTGACCTGCTGGTCGCGGCGGGACTTGGCGGTCTTGCGCGCTTCCTTGCGGAGTTCTTCCTCCTCCTGGTCGGCGAGGCGCACGATGCTTTCATCCCATGCGTTGATCACGGTCTGGTAGTCGTCCGAAGCCCCGGCGAGACACACGGTGATGCAGCGTTCGGGCGCCACGCGGAAGGCGTAGTAGGGACGGCTCCAGCTGATCGGACGCGCCCATGTGCCGTAGCGCTTTTCCAGCGCTTCGACGAGGTAGTGGCGGCTCCAGTTTCCGCCGGGCTCGACGGCCTTCTTCGCGCAGGCGCAGATCTTGGCGATCTTGTGCGTCTTCGGCGTCACGTAGGCGAAGTAGTCGTCGAATCCGGCCAGCGGCTGTTTCGGCTTGAAGGCGATGCGGAGCAGCGAGGGTTCGCCCGCTTCGCGCACCGTGTTCGTCTCGCCCAGTACTTCGCCGAACGTGAGCCCCATGAATTTATCCGTCACGACCGGTTTGTCGTTGTCGGGCGTGAGCTTCGTGTTCAGCGTCCAGCCCGTATCGCCGACATTGTAGCTTTGGGCGTATTCGCTCGTCGTGGTGGCAAGCACGTTGCCGTCGCGGTCCATCGTCGTGCGCGTCTCGCGGCGATGTTCGGTGACGAGGTTGCCGTTCGTGCTGATCGTGTTCTCGACGAAGACGCGCGAGACGGAGCCGTTGTCGTTCGTCGTCACGGAACTTTCCGCGATTTTCGTCGACATGTCCTTCTTCTCGTTCGCGCCGACCGCGACGAGACCGGCGAGCAGTGCCGTCGCGAGCGTAATGCCGCACATCTGAATGCTCTTCTTTTTCATGTCTATCCTTCCTTTCTTGTTCTGTTGTTAAAGCGTTGAAGCCGGTGTGGCGCCGGGCGCTGCCGATTCCGTTTGGGGGGCCAGCGTCAGGGTGAAGGTGCTGCCGTGCCCCGGTTCCGACACGACCTTGGCGTCGCCGCCGTGCAGGGCGGCGATGTGCTTGACGATGGCGAGGCCGAGGCCGGTGCCGTTCCTGACGCGGCTTTTCTCGACGTCGATGCGGTAGAAGCGCTCGGTGATGCGCGGAATGTGCTCCTCGG
>CADCPA010000187.1 GCA_902803135.1 uncultured bacterium | reverse complement strand
GCCGTACTATGTGAAGGTTGGCGCCGCGCCGGCGGCGTGCATGGCGCTGAACGGCCAGCCAAAGACGCCCGCCACGTTTTGCCCAAGATGGGCGAAGTGGGAGATGCTGTGATGCGGCGCGCTCGGCTAGCGCGCCCAGGAGAGGACGAAGTCGTGAAAAGTCGCAAGTCGAAAAGTCGGAAATCCGTTTGTCGTTTGTCCGATGTCGGATGTCCTTCCGAGCTATTGTCTCCGAATTTATAGCAACACTATACGCAAGATGGTGTTATTTATAGCGCATTTCCATTGTATATCGCGTATAAATGAATAATACTGCGATATCCATAGCGTTTTTTTCGCAATAGATTTTTAGTTGCCCATTTGGCACGACTCGTGCTAGTGCCATGGTGTGTTTGAAAAACAGCAAGGAGTAACATCATGGAAACAATCATATCAATAATCTGGATTGGCATGCTCATTTGGAGCGTTGGATCTGTTCTTGGAATTATTCCCGCACCGGCTACCGTGCAGATCATCGGCTCAGTAGTTGTCTGTAGTGCAGTCTTCCGTTTTTTCCTTTGGATTCTCAGGGGAATCTACCACGGCGTCTGCGCCATTTTCTAGATGAAAAGCAATGGACGAAAACAAGATGACTAAAGGCGGTAGGTTTTACAGCGTCGGGTGCCTGCCCCTCCTCTTGGTGTGGCTTCTGCTCGACCTGATCGGCAAAACCATGATCTGGGGAGTTGCCTCCCTCTGCGGAAAGGAGATGCCGGGATTGTCCACGGTCATTAAATGGATGGCTTATTCGATCTTCATTCCGTTGGGGGCAATCTTTCTCGCGGCAGTCATTTGGACATTGTACACAAACATCTCGGAGCGAGTAAGTCAAATCGTCCACAAGGAGGGCAAGGATGATAAGGAGAACAAGGACAAAAGCAGTGAGGATCAAAAAGCGGAACAGGATGCCTAGGCGTTGGCGCACTTGAAGTCCTTGTACTTCTGGAACTCGTCGGCGCAGCGCTTGAAGATCCAGGCCAGGACGGCGGCGTCGTCCATCCAGCCCGCCACGGGAATGAAGTCGGGCACGAGGTCAACGGGAAGTGCCAGATAGGCGAGGCCGCCGGCCAGAAGCGCGATTGTAGATTTTGAAACGCCTTTGTACCTGCCCGTCACGGAGTCGGAAATCATGTCGTACGCAGTGCGGATATTGTCAAGTAGACTGGAGAGCGCGGAGGCGTTCTTGATCTTGTCGAGGGTGGCATCCTTCTCCTGGGCGACCTTCTCCGGGGCGGCGTCTTCGGCGCTCACTTTCGACTGGTATGAGTTGATGATCTTGTCAATGTCCATGTCTAGTTCCTTCCATTTAGCTTTCCTGCTTTGCAGGGGTGGCCGCCGAGATGAGAGACAGGTGGCCGGGCGCCGATTTGTCGAAGACGAGGCCGAAGCGCGCAAGGTGCTTCCCGAAGACGTCCGGGAAATTCCGTTTCTTCCCGGTGCCGTAAAAGGCCCGTCCGGCGTCTGCGCACGAGCGCGCTTCATTGCAGATGCGGAAGATGAAGTCGATTTCGTTCGCCTCATGTGGCCCCGGGAACCTGTCCTTCACCTTGTCTATCAGCGGCGTTTCGCGTTCCGTTCCGCCGGACGCTCCGCCGTTCCCCTCCGCTTTCGCGTTGACCAGCTTCGCCACGGCCCTCTTCATCGTATGCGTCGAGATGGTCGTTCCGGCGTTCTCTTCAAGCGACTTGAGCTTCAGATTCTCGAAGAGGTGCCTGACGTCGCGGAAGTTCCCCGGCCACTCATACTGGTAGGCGAAGGCGTCGAACGCCTTCCGTGCGCCGTCCGTCAGCGAGACGCCGATGCTCTCGCAGGAACGCTCCACGATCTTGTTCAGCAGGACCTCGGCCTGCGGACTTCTGCCGGACAGCCTTGTTCGAAGAGGCGGAAGTTCGATATGGCACGAGTTGATGCGGAAGAGAAGGTCTTTCCTGAATCCGGACTTGCCGTGCGTCTCCTCCCATACTTGCGCGTCGGCCGCGAGATCGCGGTTGGTGCCGAATATGATGCTGCATTTGACCGTGCGGGCTTCGCGATCCTTCCCGGTGTCGCCGAGTCGGTAATAGACCTTCTCTTCAAGGGCAGTCAGCAACTTGCCCTGCGTCTCAAGCGGCAGATCCCCCACTTCGTCGAGGAAAAGGATGCCGTCCCCTGCGCTTTCGATGAGCCCGTCCCTGTTCTTGTTGCACCCCGTGTAGGCGCCTTCGACGGCGCCGAAGAGGAGCGAGTCCGCCAGTTCGGGGGAAAGGGACGCGCAGTTGCCCTGCAAGTAGCCGTAGTCCTCTTTGATGCGCTCGGCGAGACTCGGCTCTTCGAACTTCTTTTGCGGGTCGTCGTATGCCTTGTCGCAGATCCTCGGCAGGTTGCGCGTGAAGAACGACTTGCCGGTTCCCGTCTCGCCGGTGATGAGCACGTATTGCGGCACGCCGGACTCTCCCTTGTGCCGCAGGATGGTGCGCACCCTCTCGAGCTGGGCGGCCAGGCCGTATGTGCCGGGAAGAAAGTACTGCGTCCATTCGGCACTGTTTATGCTTTGCGCAAAGACTTCGCTAAAGGGCTTGTTGTCCGGCCATGTGCGCATCACCTCGTAGTCAAACCAGTATTTAGGAATGTGGCAGAGGGATCGGGGCAGCTTCTCTTCGGAATCGGGAACAACGTAGGCCACGGTTCTCTCGGCGTTCCCAAGAAGCTCGTCCAGCTCGTCTTCGGAGACGATCCTGCAGACAGCGCGATGGCGCGGAGAGCCGATTTCGTATTCCCCCTTTACGAACTCCGCATAGCGGCTGTCCTTTTCGCACACCAGAAGAAGGTGCTCGCAGTCGTATGCGTCAACGGCGCGGAATACCTGCTTGATGTTCTCGTCAAGCGTGCGCCCGGACTCGTCTGGCACTCCACGCCGATACGCCTCAATGTACATGAGCAGGTGATCGCTCTTGCGACAGAGCCATACAAGCACGTCCTTGCCGTTCATTTCGCTAGTCATGTAGGTCTCTCCATACTCGGTGAAAAAATGAATGATACCACAACCGGCACGGGTGGTCAAATCGGCCCTGCCGCAGAAGAAAGAAGGAAACCATGAATCCAGATGAAGTCATCAATTCCTATGGCGACAAGTTGGGCGAACAGCCTTCCCTGGAGACGGTCGTGCGCGAGCGCGACGAGACCTTGAAGAAAGTCTCCAAGGCGAAGGAGCTTGTGAGGCTTGCGGAACACATTGCCGCGGCCTACCAGATTTTGGCCGATGTCTCGCGCGGGCGGAGCAAAGTGCCCGCCGCGAAGGTTGCGTTGCTGGTGAGCGGGCTTGCCTATCTCGCGCTTCCGCTTGATCTTGTCTGCGATGCCATTCCCGTTGCGGGACTGCTCGACGATGGCATCGTCCTGGCATGGGTTTTTTCCCAGTGTGCCGAGCTCTTCAAGAACAATGAACCTACGGGGACCTCAAAACATGAACGGAGAGATGAAACACACGCCTAGGGGGACAGCCCCCGACACGCGTTCGCTAAATGAAGTCAAGGAAAAGTCAAAAGCGGAAGACGGCAACAACGTAAAAGCCGAAAACAGTGAGGAGCGGAAACAATGAACAAAGTCAACATCTACAAAAAGGCGGCCGAGCAGGGAGACGTCGAAGCGCAGTGCAACCTTGGCCTTTGCTATGCTGAAGGAGAAGGCGTTGCCAAAGATATGGCGGAGGCTGTGAAGTGGTACCGCAGGGCCGCCGCACAGGGACATGCCAACGCGCAGTGCATGCTCGGCCTTCTCCATGATGCCGGCGAAGGCGTTGCCGAAGACAAGGCGGAGTCTGTGAAGTGGTTCCGCAAGGCCGCCGCGCAGGGACATGCCGTTGCGCAGTGCAACCTTGGCCTTTGCCATGAGGCTGGCGAAGGCGTTGCCGAAGACAAGGCCAAGGCTGTGAAGTGGTACCGCAAGGCGGCCGAGCAGGGATATGACGCCGCGCAGAACCGACTTGGCCTTTGCTACGAGGCCGGCGAAGGCGTTGCCAAAGACAAGACTGAGGCCATGAGGTGGTTCCGAAAGGCCGCCGCGCAGGGATATGCCTCCGCGCAGTATAATTTAGGACTCTGTTATTATTATGGCAATGGATGTAGGAAAAACCGCATAACTGCAGCCAGGTGGTTGACAACTGCCGTAAAAAATGGGCATAAAGGCGCCAAGAAGTTTCTGGACGCCATGCAAAGCAAAGTTTGAAAGTTTGAGAGTTGGGAGGTTTCGAGTTGCGAAATCCCTCGCCTTCACGCCCATCTATGTGGCATGGGAAGCAAGCCGAAAATGAGATTACGATGCGTATGAAATCTCATGGCGGACCAGATGGCGCGGCAATGCGTCGAAGGTGCCGGTGAATTACACGCCTCGGACCCCCTTCAGGTCCAATACCCTCTTGCGTACCCCAATCGGAATGTGCTACAATGGCGTATCATGTACGCATAAGGAGTACGCATGAACATCTCAAGAAAGAGTTTCTTCTTCGGTTCGGCTGCGGCGACGGCGGCAATCGGGCTCAAGGCCATGGCGCAGGCGCCGACCGGCAAGATCCAGGGCTTTGACGAGTCGATCGAGACGAAGACCGACGGTCCATGGCAGCCGTTCAGCGACAAGAAGGTGCGTGTGGGCATAGCCGGCTACGGCGTCTGCATGTTCGGCGCCGCATTCTCCTTTCAGGACCATCCGAACGTGGAGGTGGTGGCGGCAACGGACCTGGATCCGGAACGCTGCGCGAAGCTCGCCCAGATCGTCCACGCGAAGCGCACCTATCCTTCCGCCGAGGAGATGATCGACAAGGAAGGCCGAAACATGGATGCCGTGTTCATTGCGACTGACGCGGCGAGCCATGCGGACCTTGTGCTGCGCGCGCTCGACCGCGGGTACCACGTGTGCAGCGCGGTGCCCGCTCTGCTGGGCGAACGGCAGCTCGACCGCGCGCCGAAGCTGGTCGAGGCGGTGAAGAAGTCCGGAGGGCTTGTCTACGCGCTCTTCGAGACCACGGCGTTTCGTCCGCAGGCAATCGCCATGCGCCGCATATACGAGGCCGGCGGGTTCGGCCAGCTGGCCTACACGGAGGGCGAGTATTTCCACTACAGCGTGGGCACGGGCTCGATCGGCTCGTACAAGGGCTGGCGCATCGGCCTGCCGCCGCAGTACTATCCCACGCACTCGAATGGCTTCTACACGTGCGTGACGCATGGACATTTCACCGAGGTCGCCTGCATTGGCACGCCGGCCGACGACATTCCGATCTACGGGGAACGCAAGAATCCATACGGCAATCCGTTTCGCAGCGAGGTGGCGTTCTTCAAGACCAGCGACGGCGGCAGCGCGCGCATGACGGTCGCGTGGGGTCTGCCGGGCTACGGCGGCGAGCTGGGGCGCTGCTTCGGCACGAAGGGCTGCTACCGGAACGACCGCTTCGCCGGCGATGGCTCGATTGCCGGAAAGCTCAAGCTGGTGCGCGCCGGACTGCCGCCCGGCATGACGAACAACGGTCACCACGGCGGCTCGCATCCCTACCTCACGGACGACTTCCTGCGCGCAATTCTCGTTCCGGGGCACAAGGTTTGCGTGGACGTGGCCACGGCGCTCAACACGACGGTTTCCGGAGTCTATGCCCACATGAGCGCGATGAAGGGCGGCGAAACGCTCAAACTGCCGGTCTTCGCGTAGGCGCGGCGATTTGATTGCAAGTCGGGAAATGCAATTAAAACGGCCAAGGAATCGTCGTCACTGCGCATCATACCCTGTTGATGGATGACGACAACGACATACTGCGCCAAATCGGCGAGCGTCCCGAAGAAGGTGCGCGACGGCTCGTCTGCAAATACGGACGTCGGCTCTACGCGGCGGCGATGCGCATGTGCCGCAATGAGGCCGACGCGGAGGACCTCGTTTCGCGCACGTTGGCGCGTGTGGTGCAAAACATCGGTTCATTCAAGGGAAAATCGGAGTTTTTCACCTGGCAGTGCGCCATCATGGCCAACTTCTTCAAGATGGACTTGCGCAAGAAAGGCGCCAATTCCCTTGAGTTTCCGGAGACGCTGCCTGAGCCGGCGGATGAACGGCCTTCGCCCGCAGAGACGGTCGCGCGCGCGGACGATGCGCACAAGATCCGCGCGGCCGTGGCGGCGCTTCCCGACAATCTGCGCCTCGCCGTGACACTTTTCTATTTCGGCGGGATGTCCGTGCCTGCGATCGCGCAGTCGCTGGACGTGCCGGAGGGAACGGTCTACTACAGGCTTCACGAGGCCAAGAAGGCGATCCGCGAACTGCTTTGACGAACCGAAGTTTGCGTTTGCGGGCGCTTTGTGCTAACATAGCGGCATGAAAAAATCCCCGTACCTTCTTCCATGGTTCGTCAGCCTCGCGTTTGCCGGCGGCCTGTTGGCGCCTTTCCCGGTTTCGGCGGCGCAGGACCTGATCAAGAACGTCGACCTCGAGGCCGTCAACGCCAAGGGCGAACTCCTCGACTGGCATCCGGGGCCCGCGCGCCATGCGAAAGAAGGCGACAACCACTTCCTCCGGCTCGTGCAGAAGGATCCCGGCAAGATGACGATGCTCTACCGCACGTTCGAGTGGGGCGAGGGGTTCGACCGCCTCGTCCTCTCGTTCAAGGGGCGCGTGACGGGACTGGTCGCAGGCGAGCAGCCGTGGTTCGACGCGCGCATCATCCTCAACGTGAAGGATGCGAAGGGCAAGCAGATCGCGTCCGATTCCGTCTACTTCAACGGCGACACCGAAGGCTGGCAGCGGCGCGAGCTGACGATTCGGCTGCCGGCGGACGCGCGGCGCCTCGACTTCATGCCGTCGCTCTTCCAGGCGAAGGCGGGCGTCTTCGATTTCGACGACGTGCGGCTGACGCTGCTGAAGCCGGGCGAGAAGGTGCCGTCCACGCTGCCGCAGGCGCGCGCGCGCGAGCTGCCGAAGGTCGCGCTCAAGCCGCTCACGGCGCAGGACCGCCTACACGTGAAGGGGAACCGCCTCGTGAATGCGTCCGGCGCCGAGGTGTGGCTGCAGGGCGTCGCCGTGCCGTCGCTGGAATGGTCCGAAGCGGGCGACCACGTGCAGGACTCCGTCGCGTGGGCGGTGGCGGACTGGAAAGCGAATGTGATCCGCCTGGCGCTGAGTTCGACGTTCTGGTTTGGCGAGGGCAAGTACCAGAATCCGAAGACGGGTGCGGAAGACTATCGCCGTCTCGTGGACGATCTCGTCAAGCATGCCAACGACCGCGGTTGCTACATGGTCATCGACCTGCACGAGTACAAGGCGCCGACGGCGCGGCACGTGAAGTTCTGGCGGGACTGCGCGGCGCGCCATGCGAACAAGCCGGGCGTGCTCTTCGACATCCTCAACGAGCCGCACGACATCTCCTGGCGCGAGTGGCGCGACGGCGGCGCGTTGAAGGACGGCGGCGGCAAGGCCGCGGCGGAGAACGGCGAGGCGAAGGACGTGACGACCTCCGTCGGCATGCAGAAGCTCGTCGACGAGATTCGCGCGGTCGGCGCGAAGAACGTGATCATCGCGGGCGGCCTCGACTGGTCCTACGACTGCGAAGGCATTCTCAAGGGCTATGCGCTCGCGGATCCGAACGGCGACGGCATCGTCTATTCCGTACACGTCTATCCGTGGAAAAGCGATTGGCAGAAGAAGTTCCTCGACTGCGCGGCGAAACATCCGCTCTTCCTCGGCGAAGTCGGCTGCCAGCCGTTCAAGATGCCGTGGGAACAGGTGCTGCAGGATCCGTACAAGTGGGGGCCGGACGTGCTCGCCTGCATCCAGAAGCACCGCCTGAACTGGACGGCGTGGAGCTTCCACACCTCGGCGTCGCCCTGCGTGATTTCGGACTGGAACTACACCCCGACGGCCTGCTGGGGCTCGTTCGTGCGCGCGGCGCTGCGCGGCACGCGCTTCGTTTCCGACCGCCAGCGCTAGGTTCTGCTCGTTTTCCGCGTCCGATTTTGCTATAATTTTCACTCCCAAGGCCGAAAAGGCCCACGGGCTTTTAGTTTAAAGAGAAAAGGCAGACATGAACGAGGAAGCATTCAAGAAGGTCGAAGCCGCGGTTGCGGCGTCGAAGGACATGACGATCAAGGACCTCTTCGCGGCGGATCCCGACCGTGCGAAGAAGTATACGCTCTCGGCGGCGGGCTGGACGCTCGACTATTCCAAGAACCGCATCGACGCGAAGGTGATGAAGGCGCTCCTCAAGCTCGCCGAAGCCTCCGATCTCAAGGCCGAGATCGAGAAGATGTTCACCGGCAAGAAGATCAATCAGACCGAGAACCGCGCGGTGCTCCACACGGCGCTCCGCAACTGCGACCCGACGGCCAAGATCAAGGTCGACGGCAAGGACGTGATGCCGCAGGTCCGCAAGGTCCTCAAGCAGATGGGCGACTTCGCCGATGCGGTTCGCACGGGCCGGCACAAGGGCTACACGGGCAAACGCATCAAGTACATCGTCAACATCGGCATCGGCGGCAGCGACCTTGGTCCCGTCATGGCGACGCTCGCGCTCGCATCGTACTCGAAGCGTTCGATCAAGAACTTCTTCGTCTCCAACGTCGATTCGACGCACCTCGCCGAAATCCTCCGCGAAGTCAAGGCCGACCAGACGCTCTTCATCGTCGCCTCCAAGACGTTCACGACGCAGGAGACGATGACGAACGCGCTCAGCGCCCGCGAGTGGCTCGTCGGGAAGCTCGGCACGAAGGATGCCGTCGCGAAGCACTTCGTGGCGCTCTCCACGAACGCCGACGAAGTCGCGAAGTTCGGCATCGACGTCAAGAACATGTTCGCGTTCTGGGACTGGGTCGGCGGCCGCTACTCGCTGCCGAGCGCCATCGGCCTCTCGCTGATGCTCTCGATCGGTCCGCGCAACTTCCATCGCTTCCTCAAGGGCTACTGGAAGATGGACCGGCATTTCCGCACGGCCAGCTTCGGTCGCAACATGCCGGTCGTGATGGCGCTCCTCGGCATCCTCTACGTGAACGTGTACGGTGCGGAGAGCTATTGCGTGCTGCCGTATGACCAGTACCTCAGCCGCCTCCCGGCCTACCTCCAGCAGATGGACATGGAGTCGAACGGCAAGAGCGTGACGAAGGACGGCCAGCGCGTGACGTATGCGACGGGCCCGATCGAATGGGGCGAACCCGGCACGAACGGCCAGCATTCGTTCTACCAGCTCATCCACCAGGGCACGCACCTCATTCCGTGCGACTTCATCGGCTTCTGCAAGACCCACAATCCGATCGGCGACCACCACGACAAGCTGATGGCGAACTTCTTCGCCCAGACCGAGGCG
>CADCPA010000186.1 GCA_902803135.1 uncultured bacterium | reverse complement strand
CGCGAGGATTTCCTCCTCCATCTGGGGAAACTGGGCCTTGTTCGATACCGGCTTGAACATCTCTCTCTCCATGGTTAACACAAAATTGAAGAGAGTATTATAGCAAAAAGCGGCGAGATTTGCACAAGAAAGTGGTCAGCGCGGGTCAGCGCGCGGGGGGCGGACCGAAGACGACGCGAAACGTGTACGGCAGATTCTGCTTCGTGCTGCGACCGCCCGACGGCACGGGCAGACGCTCGAAGCCGTTCGTGCCCACGTTGACGGCCATCAAGCCGCCGTCCGCGGCCTGCACGAGCTCGCCCATCCCGTTTCCGGCCAGATCGGCTATTCCCCAGGCGTTCGGCCACTTGCCTTCCCCCGCAAGCGGCGGGACGATCGTCTTCAGAAGCCCCTCCGATCCGTCCGTCAGGTCGTCCGGATCGATCTTTTCGAGGGCCGACTGGACATCCGCCTTCGTCTTGGCGATCCGCGCGTAGCCGGACGCATCCAGCTCTCCCGCAAGCGCCCGCGCGTAGATGTCGTCGGCATCCGTCACGTTCGCCCGCACGGCGTACTTCCATTCCTCCTCCGTCGGCAGACGGAACGCATACGGCTCCGCCGCGTCCGCCGCCAGCTTGAGCCATCCACCATTTTCCTTCTGCGCCAACACGCCCATCGACCCCCGCTCGTTCAGCCGCGCGAAAAACACCGCGCGCGGATCGACCCCGTAGACGGCCGCCTGCGCGCCGCCAAGCGCATAGTCGAGGTCCGAGCACGGCAGCGCGGCCCGCGTGGCGCCGATCCACTGCTCCACCGTCACTTCCTGCACGGACATGTAGAGAGGAGGCAATCCGCCCCTCGGCGGCGGACAGGCCACGAATTCGAGCGGCGGCACGCGCTGATCGCGGAACGAAAGCCGGAGACGCGGCAGTTTCGCCACCTTCGGCGCCCGCGGCGTCCAGACAGTCGGCGGGGGTGCTGTCGGCGAAGCCGGCGGCGCCTCGACCGGGGACGGCTTCGGCGCCGGCTTTTCGAGCGCCGGCGCCTTCACCTCCGCGGCAGGAGGCGGCGAATGGATCGCGGTCGGCGGAGGGGGCGTCTCGACGACACGGTTCGTCTTGACCGGTTCCGGCAGAGCCCGGGCCGCATTCGTCACCGCAGGCGGCGCCGGCAGCGGGACGATTTCGGAGACCAGGGAAGATCCGTCCGACGGGCTCGCTGACGGCGCCGCCGGACGATGCATGTGCGCAACGGCAAAGACGCCGCCCGCCACCACGCCGACCAAAAGCGAGGCGGCGACGCCGGCGGCCGCAAACGGACGCGTCTGTACGATCTCCAGCAGCCGGGAGAATGCCGGCAGCGGATGCGAATGCGCGGACGGCCCCGTCGCGGCGCGTCGCTCCTTGAGACGACGGAAAACCGACACGACTTCGCCCGGCGTCGAGATGCGCGCCTCGCGGTCGGGCTGGCACATCGCATTGAGCAAATGCGCAATTTGGGCCGAGACCTCGGGCCGCAACGTGCGCACGTCGGGAATCGTCTCGCCCGCCGCCGCCCGGGCGATGATTTCGTCCACCTGGAGTCCGTCGTTGTAGCGCCGCCCGGTGAGCATCTCGAAGAAGACGAGGCCGAGGGAATAGATGTCCGCGCGGATGTCGACGCCATGCGAGTCCATCACCTGCTCGGGCGCCATGTAGGCGGGCGTGCCGATCATGTACCCCGCCATCGTCAACCCCGCGTCAACCTCGTTGTCGCCGCGCGTGTTCAGCATGAGCGTCAGGTTGCCCCCGCCGGCATCGTGCAGGTTGAACTTCGCAATGCCCATGTCCGCAAGCTTCGGCGTTCCATCGGCCGCGAACATGATGTTGTCGGGCTTGATGTCCCGATGCACCACATGGCAGGCATGGGCCGTCGCGAGCGCCGTCGCAATCTGCTCGACGATGCCGACGGCCTCGTCGACGGGGAAGCGTCCCCGGCGACGCAAGCGTTCCGAGACGTTGCCCCCCGGCACATACTCCATGAGGATGTAGTAGTAGCCGGTATCGGGATCCTGCCCCGCGTCGTAGACGGCGATCAGATTCGGGTGGCGGATGCGCAGGGCGAACTCGGCCTCGTGAACGAAGCGCTGCAGGTACTCGGGATTCGCCGCCGCCTTCTCGGGGTAGAGCAGCTTCGCCGCGACGCGGCTGCCGTCCGCGGGATTCTCGAGCAGGTACACCATGCCCATGCCGCCGCGGCCGAGCCGGCACACGACGCGATAGATGCCGAAACTCTGTCCGACGGTGAGCAGTTCCCGTCCGCCCTGTCGTCCGACCGCCATCGGTTACGGCAACGCGCCACCCTCCACGACAATTCCGCTTCGATCAAGCGCCTCGACCGCCTCGGCGTTTCCCTGCAAAGCCGCGAGACGCCACCAGGCGATGGCCTGGCTGGAGTCGGCCGACGTGCCGAGTCCGCTCTGGTAGCAGACCCCCAGGTTGAATTGCGCCCGGGCGTAGCCGCACTCGGCGGCCTTGCGATACCAGGCAAAGGCCAGCACCGGATCGGCCGCGACCCCGAGCCCCCGTTCGTAGAACAAACCCAGGCTGCACTGCGCCGGCAGATCCCCCTGCCGTGCCGCCTCATGATAAAGTCGGAACGCCTCCGCGTAATCCTGCTTCGCCCCCTTGCCCCGCTCCAGCAGGGCCGCGAGCAGCCGCTGCGAAAGGCAGTCGCCGAGCTGCGCCGCCTTGCGCAGCCATTGCACGGCCAGTGCATCATTGACTGCGACTCCCTCACCCGTCAGATAGCAGAAAGCGAGGCTGTAGCAGGCGAGCGCACTGCCTTTGTCCGCCGCATACCGGTACCAGCGCAACGCCTCGCCAATATCCCGCACCACGTTCTCGCCCGCATAGTAGCAGTACGCCACCTGCGCGGCGACCTCGGGATCGATTGCATCCGAAGACGCCTCGCGGATGCGTTCCCCGGTCGACTTGATGTTCTTGAGAACCGTCAGCGCCTGTGTAATCGTCTCAGTTGCATCCGTCTTACGCATCGACCATCCCCCTCTTTCCTGTCATTCGCGCGGTCCTGCGGAGCAGCAGAGGCGGAAGCCGAGG
>CADCPA010000185.1 GCA_902803135.1 uncultured bacterium | reverse complement strand
GCTTGTACTCTAACGAGTCATCGGCCGTGATGGTCAAAGCGCCATATGCGGCACAAGCAAACAGTATCATGACTCTCATTCAAGATTCCCTTTCGTTGTTAGTTGTTCGTAGAGTTTATAAACATAAAAATACGCCATATCCTTCAGGAGCCAACAGGGTCAAGTCTGACCCCGCTACGATCTCAAAAACATACAAGTTGACACCTCCTTTCTCTGCAATCGGATCCCGGGTGAGCCAGCGCATGAGGGCGGGATGGTAGAAGCGGTAGCCGTAGTAGTAGAGGCCGGTTTCGGAATCGAAATACTTCGTGGAGAAGCGGTGGGGGAACACATCGGCTAGAAATCCGGTCTGCGCAATGATCCGCCCGAAGGCGTCATAGGCGTATGATGCGACAACCGAGCCGCTTTCGTCAATGTACTTCGTCACGTTGCCATTGTTGTCGTAGCACGGGAAGTAGAACGAGCCGTTCACCGAGACGGCCAGCAAGCCGCCCACGCCGCCCGCCCCTTGCAGCGTCTCGGAAAGATCGAGCGTCCAGCGCGTCGTGTCTCCGGCGGGCGGCGAGGACGCCGCCCCTCCCGCGTCGCGGAACGTCGTGAGCGCGGTGCGCCGTCTCTGGAGGTCGTATTCCATGCGGAGCGGGTACGTTGCGCCGTCCTGCACGGATCCCACGCGCTCGCCCAGCTCGTCGTACAAGTACTCCACCCTGCGCACGACGGCACTGCCGGTCATGAAGGCCCGTCCGTCGGCACGGCTTGTGGTAACGGCGCGCAGCAGGCGTGAGGACGCACCGGCGCCGAGCGCCCAGGTCCAGATCTTCGTCGTCTTCATTGCATCACCCCGTTTCGCGCAGAAAGAACATCTCCACCTTGCAAAGGCCGAAGCGGCGCGGGATCGGGCGCCGCCTTCGGGAACGACACGTGCGTAGTCTGATTTCAGCGTATCATATCAGGCGGGGAAATGCAATATGAATATGCCTTCTGCGGGAATCGCGACGCACAGACGGTTTGTGGTGTGGTTTGTGGTTGACGCGGGGACCTTCTGTAGGATACAATAGCTTCCTCAACAAACAAGAAAGGTCAGTCATGGATTTTCGTAAATATGGTTCTGCGTTTGTTTCGGCTTTGGCGTTTTCCGGGACGATGTTCGGCGCGCCGACGGTGGCGCCGGCGGCGTTCCGGCAGCTGGCGCCGGGCGCGGTGCGCCCGGAGGGATGGCTGCACGAGCAGCTGCGTTTGCAGGGCGAGGGCCTGACCGGCCATGCCGAAGAGCTTTACGATGATATCGGCAACAGCGACTGGCTGACGCGCGCCCACAAGGGCGGCCAGTATGACTGGGAGCGCGGACCCTACTACGCGCGCGGTCTTCTTGCACTCGCCTACGTGCTGGACGACGACGCGCTCAAGGCGAAGGCGAAGCGCTGGGTCGAGGCGATCTTCGCGAGCCAGCTCGAGAACGGCGATATCGGCCCCAAGCGCGAGAACTGGTGGGCGAACATGCTCGCGCTCTACATCATCCGCGACTGGTATCTCATTTCCGGCGAACCGCGCTGCGTGGACTTCGTCAAGAAGTACGGCGCGTTCCTGAGGACGGGCCTGCAGAAGAAGCCGCTGATCGGCGACTCCGTGTGGGCCTGCGCGCGCGGCGGCGACGCGATGGAAGTCTACCTCGACTTCTACGACCGCACGGGCGACACGGCGTTCCTCGAGACGGCCGACCTGCTGCGTTCTCAGACGGCGCCGTGGAGCGAATACTATGCGACGGGCGCGAGCAACATCTCGTACCAGGAGCACATTGTCAACATCAACGAAGGCCTCAAGACGCCTGCGCTCATGTGGCGCCTGACGCAGGCCGCGAAGGACCGCAACGGCTATGCGGCCGCGACGGCGCCGGACGGCTGGGCCATGCGCTTCGCAGGCCGTCCCGACCGCATGTTCAACGGCGAAGAACCGATCTCCGGCCGCAACACGACGGGCGGCACCGAGCTCTGCGCGCAGGCCGAGCGCATCATCAGCTGCGCGGACCAGATTGCGGTCTTTGCGGACGCGAAGGCGGCGGACGACATGGAAACGGTCGCCTACAACTGCCTGCCTGCGACGATGACGCCGGACCTCAAGGGCCTGCGCTACTATCTGCCGCTGAATTGTCCGAAGGCGGACCAGCAGCACGTCTTCTACGCCCACAATGCCGATTCGCGCAGCATCATGCCGGGTCCGGACGCCGGTTTCGGCTGTTGCCGCTCGAACCTGCACATCGCCTGGCCGAAGTTTGTACAGGCCATGTGGATGGCGTCGAACGACGGCGGTCTCGCGGCGGTCGCGTACGGTCCCTGCACGGTGAAGGCGAAGGCCGGCGGCCGCGAACAGACGTTCAAGATGACGACGGACTATCCGTTCCGCGATGCCGTGACGATCGAACTCGTCGCGGGCGGCGGCACGTTCCCGCTCTACGTGCGCATTCCGTCCTGGGTCAAGGGCAGCGCCGAGGCGGGTTCCTTCCGCAAGATCCAGCAGACCTGGAAGGCCGGCGACCGCGTGAAGCTCGATTTCGCGAGCGCGGTGTCCGTGCAGAAGGGCTGGAACTACGACTCCGCCGTCGTGCGCAAGGGCGCGCTGCTCTACAGCTGGAACGTGCCCGCCCGTCCGAAGCAGGTCGGCGACCGCGGCAACGGGTTCGTGACGTGCGAGCTCCAGCCGCTCGTGCCGTGGAACGTGGCGCTCGTGCTGCCGAAGCAGGGCGACGCCGCGGCCGACATCGTCGCGGTCGACGACGGCAAGGCCATTCCCGCCCAGCCGTTCGTCTCCACGGCGGCGCCGGTGAAGCTGCGCGTGAAGGGCTGCCTCACGAAGGAAGTCCGATGGGGCCTCTATCGCTACGAAGCTCCCGGCACGGCGGTCGAGCCGCCGCCGAGCCCGATCCGCGCGCCGATCGAACCGTGCACGCTCGAGCTCGTGCCGCTCGCCTGCACGCAGACGCGCATCACGTTCTTCCCGTGGGCCGAGGCCGATGACGCGACGGTCGATCCCCGGGCGAAGGTCTATGCGTCGGACATCAAGCCGCCGGCAGGCGGGAAGCCCGCGTTGTGAAGTCATTCGCGTTCTGAATCTCGACGTCGGGTTTTGCCGACGAGCTGGAAGTGGCGCCAGGAACCGCGACACCAGCGGATGGCCGTGCCGAGGCAGATGACGACCACGTAGGCGATCATCGTCGACCAGAGGGCTGGCATCGTGGGCCAGTAGCGGTAGACGACGAAGACGAGCGGCAGCCAGAACGCGAAGGCTGAAACGAGCATCCACACGAGCACGAAGCGCGTGTCGCCCGCGCCCTTGAGCGCGCCGGAGAGAACGACGTCCGCCCCGTCGAAGCACTGCCAGGCGCTCATCAGCAGGAAGAGCGTGAAGCCGAGCGAGATGAAGGCCGCCCGGTCGAGCGCGGCCGTGTCCGCGGCGAAGAGGCCGAGGATCGGTTCGTAGAAGCAGAGGATGAGCGCGGAGGCGACGACGAGGTAGATTTCGGCGAGCACGAGCGTGCGGCGTCCAGCACGTCGGGCGCCGTCCGAGTCGCCGCGGCCCTGGAATTGTCCGACGAGCGTGCTGGCGCCCACGGAGAAGCCCTCGATCGGGGCGATCAGCAGGTAGTTGACGGCGAAGGCCGCGTTCGAGACGGCGAAGGCGAGATCGCCGAGCTTGCCCGTCACGAAGACGAAGATCGTGAAAGAGAGCATGTTGAGCGTCGAGTAGAGCCCGGACGGCACGCCGAAACGGAGGATGCGCGCAAGGAGGCGCGCGAAGGGTTCCTCCGCCGGGGGCGTCGCCTTGGACTTCAGTTGGCGGACATGGCGCTGGGCGAGCGTGAAGAGCACGGCGAACTCGATCGCCTGGGCGAAGACGGTGGCGATGGCCGCGCCCGCCATGCCGAGCGCGGGGACAGGCCCCCAGCCGAAGATCAGCAGCGGATCGAGCGCGATGTTGAGGAAGTTGCCGACGAGATTGACGACGAAGACCGTGCGGGTGAGTCCGCGTCCCGTGAAATACCCCTGCGCGGCCATCGTGCCGCAGAGGAACACGCCGCCGAGGAGGACGATCGAGTAGTAGGTCTTCTCGCGGGCGAGCACGGCGGGGGCGTGTCCGCTCCAGGCGAAGACGGCGTGGCCGACGGGAATGAGGGCGACGAGCGCAAACGCGCTCGCGAGGGATAGGACGAGTCCGGCGGCGTAGCTGCGCGCGCATCCGCGGTTGTCGCCGGCGCCATGGAACTGGGCGACGAACGTGCCGGCGTAGGCGACGACGCTCTGGAAGAAGCAGATGAAGAGGTAGGCGAGGATGGACGAAGGGAGAATCGCCTCGAGGGACGCGGCGGATTCATGGGCGAGGAACACGCGGTCGGTAAACTGCATGAGCGCGTTGTTCGCCATGCCGAGCGCCAGCGGCCACACAAGCTTCAAGACGTCGCCGTATCCCGGCGCGCGGGACTCCGTCCCTCTGGATTTCAAGAAAAACACAACTGCATAGCTTATCAAATCGGCAGGGGCAGAGGCGAATCAAAAGTGATTCAAACCGGGTTGACGCGCGGGCGGGGAATTGGGTATACTGTTCGTATGAATAGAGTGGGCAAGGGACCTCATCCTGACGAAAAGAGGAAGAACATGAAGCTCAAGGGACTTTTATCCGCCGCGTTGGCCGTTGCGCTGGCCGCCTTGCCGGCGTTCGGACGCGCCGCGCGCGTGGCGCCGGCCCAGCCCGTCATCCAGGCGGCGGCCGTGTCGAACGCGGCGCCGAAGGCCGTGACGTGGAAGATTGCGCAGGACGGTTCCTACACGAGCAAGGGCGACGTCGCGGCCTATCTCAAGACCTACGGCAAGTTGCCGAAGAACTTCATCACCAAGAGCGAGGCGCGTCGCCTTGGGTGGACGGGTGGTCCGCTCGAACCGTATGCGCCCGGCAAGTCGATCGGCGGCGACCACTTCGGCAACTACGAGCGGAAGCTGCCGCAGGGCCGCTACCGCGAGTGCGACATCGATACGAAGGGGCGTCCGCGCGGCGCCAAGCGCATCATCTACTCCGACGACCGGCGGCTCTACTACACGGCCGACCACTACAACACGTTCGAGAGGATCCCATGAAGAAGGAATTCGTCATTGACCTGCGGGGCGTTCGCCTGGCCAAGACCGTGCATCGGAAGCTGGCGGAGGCATTGCCGTTTCCGGCGGACTACGGGCACAACTTCGACGCGCTCTTCGACTTCCTGACCGAATACGGTGCGGATATGAAGCTCGTCTTCAAGCATGCGAAACAGGCACCCGAGGTACTTGCACGCGTCTGCAGGAACGCCGCGGCCGAGACGCCCGGTCTCGACGTCGTCTTCGAATGACCGCATGCAGCCGCTCACATCCCGCCCCTGAGGACTGTCCCATGGCCACCCGACTAGTCGACCTTGCCAGCCGAACCGCATTCTTCCGCGGCGTTTCGCCGACGGCGGTGGAGGCGCTGCTCTATCGGCTCAATGCGGTGGAGAAGACGTATCGGAAGGGCGAGACCGTGATGCACGCCGGCTTCCGGGCCGACCGCCTGATGGTGGTCGTTTCCGGCCGCCTGCATGTCTACGACCAGGTGGAGGACGACCGCTCCGTGCTGTTGCGCGCGATCGGTCCGGACGAAGTCCTGGGCCTCTGGATTCTCCATGTGCCGGAAATTCCGTGCTGGCCGGGTTCGATCGTCGCGGACGAGCCCTGTACGCTCATTTCCCTCGACATGGCACGCGCCCGCGCGCTCGCCACCGCGCACGATCCCGAAATCGTGCGCCTCGCGTTCAACGCCTCCCGCATCCTCTCGCGCGAGCTCTTCACGACGTGGCGCAAGCTCGTCGTCATGGACGCTCCGACGCTTGAGGCCCGCATCCGCATCTATCTGAGCGAGCTGGCAAACGAAACGGGCAACAGGGGCGAGGTCGTCGTGCCGTTCAACCGCGAACGCATGGCCGAGTATTTCGGCGTGGCGCGTCCCTCGCTCTCCCGCGCGCTGAGCCAGATGCGCGACCAGGGGCTTCTTACCTGGCGCAAGAACGTCTTCCAGATCAAATTCCAGGGTTCTTCATGTTAAATAGCATGGTATAATCAGTCAAACCAAATAACCAGGAGAATAAAATGACAACTCGCAGACAGTTCCTTCAGACAGGTTTTCTCGGTACTGCCGCACTTTCGGCGCCTCACATGTTCGCCGCGCTCGCGCCGGGCCGCACCCGCGCGCTCAACGAGCTTCCGACCGTTGCCATGATCGGTCTCGGCCTGCAGGGCCGCGGCCTCCTGAACCAGTTCCTCGGCCAGAAGTGCATTGTCAAGGCGGTGTGCGACTGCGACCGCATCCGCCGCGACGACGCGCTGCGCCGCGCGCGCGAGTACTATGAGAGCCACAAGGACCTTGGCATCCCTGCCGACGCGTGCAAGGCCGAAAGCGACTTCCGCAAGATCATCGACGATCCGACGATCGACATGGTGTGCGTCGCGACCCCGGACCACTGGCACGCCTACATGGTCGTGGAGGCGATGAAGCACGGCAAGGACGCCTACTGCGAAAAGCCGCTCACCTACAGTGTGGACGAAGCCCGCACGATTGTCGCGGTCGCCCTGAAGACGGGCCGCATCCTGCAGACAGGCGCGATGCAGCGTTCGAGCTACGAGTTCCGCGCGGCCTGCGAGATGGTGCGCAACGGCCTCATCGGCAAGGTCAAGTACGTCGAAAACCAGTTCGGCGGCCCGGCGTGTCCGCGGCGTCCGTACCGCAACTTCAAGAAATGGGAGACTGAAGGCGCGCCGAATCCCGACTGCGATTTCAACATGTGGCTCGGCGCGGCGCCGGGCGTGCCGTACTCGGACGAACTCGCGCCGCGCGGCGTGCACAATTTCTTCCCGGGCTTCTGGCGTGAAGACGACTTCTTCGGCAGCGGGGGCTGCGGCGACTGGGGCGCCCACCACATGGACATCACCCAGTGGGGCATGGGCAAGGACGGTTCGGGCCCGGTCAAGGTCGTCGCCTCGACCGAGAACCGCTCGGATTCGTGGGAACGCGGCTTCCGCCGCCAGAACGGCGCCAAGCTCGTCTATGCGGACGGACTCGAACTTCTCCACGTGGGCGGCACGCGCTGGGGCACGGTGTTCTTCGGCGACCGTGGCGTCGTGTGCGTCGACCGTGGCCGCTTCGCGATCTGGGAAGGCGACGGCAGCCGCTTTGGCACGGACCGCAAGGTGCGTGAAGGTTTGAGCGAAGGTACGTTCGACGGCCTCAAGAAGATCTCCTACTACAACGGCACGTACGACAAGACGATCGGCGGCGTGAAGAAGAAGTTCGACACGGCGACGAGAGACTTTGGTTTGAGCGCGATGCACGCGATCAAGCTCGCGGAAGACCGCCTGGGTTTCAAGGTGAAGAACTTCAAGGAGCATCTCTACGATTCGCGCAACCAGGTGCAGAACTTCGTCGCGTGCGTGACGGACCGCAAGGACACGATCTCGAACCACAATGTGGGACCGTGGACTTCCGTCCTCTGCCAGCTCGTGCACATGAGCTATCTGCACGACACGGGCTTCGACTGGAATCCGGCGAAGATGACGTTCGCGAACGGCACCGGCAACCTCGACTGGCTCTGCCGCCGCGAAGTGCGTCCCGAGACGGGCAAGTTCAAGGTCCAGGCCTAAGACTGCGGCGGGGGCTGTTTGACAGGTCAAACTCCGAAAAGGGTTCGGATGTTGGCGGTGAGGACGAGGGCGGCAAGGGCCAGCAGGAACGCACCGTAGAGGAAGCGGGCGCGGTCCGTGAGCTTCAGGAAGGTGCAGCCCGCCAGAAGCGGAACGGCATGGAGCCAGTGTCCGGCGTAGATCTGGGCTTCCTCCATGCCCCAGAAGAGGACGAAGTGGAGCGCGAAGTCGAGCAGGAACATGGCGCCGATCATCTTGACGAGAACGGTGTGGCGCCCGCACCAGGCGCCGATGGCGGCGCAGGCGAGCGTACAGCCGACGAGGAGCTGCGGGAGAAGCGAGCTGTAGCCGTGGACGAGGTGGTTGACGGCGAAGGGTTCGCCGCGCGTGACGATCGGTTCGCTGAAGAAAACCCAGGCGTACCGCAGGCGTGCCGCTCCGGTCGTGCCTTCGGGGAGGAATGCTGAAGAGATGTTCGTCCAGGCGGTCGCGAATGTCTGAATGTGTCCGGGACCCGCGGCGGCATTGCGGAGCATCATCCGCACCGCGAAGATGCCGGCCAGGAGGACGAACGCGGCGAGGATGCCGCCGGCGAGGAGGGCCGTCCGACGCTTTGAGGGACGATGGAGGACGAGGTAGGCGAGAACCGTCTTGACGCCTTGCGTGGTTGTGACGCCGCCCGTGAGGAGGGCGAGCAGACCCCAGCCGGCGAGGTCGAGCTTCCTGCCGACGGTCGGACTCTGGACCGGTACGTCGAAGATGCGGATTTCGGTTCGGACCGCCCGTGCGCGGCTGTCGAGACCCCAGGCGAGGACGGCGAGGGCGAGCAGACAGGAGAGACCGAAACTTTCGGGACAGGCGGCCAGCAGCCAGACGGCGGCGAAGGAGGCGAAGAGCGCCGTGCAGATCCACGCCTCGCCGGGGTGGAGTCCGAGACGGTGGAGGATCCGTTGGACGAGCAGGGAGGCACCCGTCATGACGGCGCTGAAAACGCCGGCGAGGAAGAGGCGGAAGCCCTCAAAGCCCGCCGTGTCGCAGAGGCGGTGGCCGAGCAGAATGACGGGCGAGAGAAACCAGCCGTAGAGCGGGTGGCGGAACGCGGCATAACCGATCATCCGCGTGTGGCTCAGCATCTCCGTGTAACGGCAATAGTCGAGTCCGTAGAGTTCCGTCGGGCCATGCTGCCGTCCCCAGTTCCGGACGTTGAGCGCCTGGGTCATCCAGACGCCGAACGCCAGGAATGCGCACCAGAGGAGGAGCCCGGGCAGAAGACGACGTACGCGCGTCCAGATTTCGTTCGCTTGCATGGCCGTATCATAGCAGAACGGCTCCGGGGATTCAATGGCGAAATCGACTTTGCGCCTGCGAGCCGACGCTGGTTCGCTCCGCTCTCCCTCTGTCTCTCAGCTTTCTCCCGCGAAAACTTCGCATGGCCTATAAGATGGCTTCCGCTCCGGTGAGTAGGGTGGTGAAGGGCCGTCGATCGACGGCCGGACATACCGAAAGTCGAAGCGTGGAGCGAAGATGAACAGAGAAGTTGGCAGGGCAGTGTTGTGGGGTCTCGTCGGGACGTTGGTGGGCGTCGTCGCGGGTGGAATCAGCGTGGCCGCCGGTTTGGAACGCCTGGAACGGATGGCGCAGGAACCGCGGGTCGACCGTGTGCGGACTTCCAGTCCAAGCGGCGCCCGGAATTCGACATCGACGCAGGCTGCCAATCGCCCGGTTCCGCCGCTGTCCATCCGCGGGTGCAGTTATCCCGGCGACGACACGGTGACGCTCTGCCTGAGCGCCCCTCCGGACATGTCGGTGTTTGGGGACTACATCTCCGCGCCGGCCGTCAAGACAGGCTTGTCGTTTGCCTATCGCGAGCGGTGGTCCTGCCCGTGTGAGGAGGAGCCGCGGGGAAGGTGGCCCCGCGGAAGGTGGCCCCACTACCATGTCGAGGTGAAAGGCGATTTGCCGTTTGATACGAACATCGTCCTGCGCGTGCGGCAGGGCCTGCCGGCGGCGAAGGGGACGAAGGGCATTGCGCCGCTGGCTGTGGATTGGACGAAAACCCTTCAACGGAAGGATGCGCCGCCGCGCGTCCAATTCCTCGATCCCGGACGCTATCTGCCTCCGGGCGGCGCGCGAATGCTCGCCTTGGACAGCATCAACGTACAGAAGATCCATTGTGCCGCGGCGGCCATTCCCACGGCCAACATCGTCCAGCTGCTGGCCCGTGAAAACGAGGCCTATGTACGCGCCTATGTCGATACAAGAAGCCATGATGACAGCGTTGTGGATTCCGAGGCGACCGAAAGCTTGGCCGACCGGCTCGTCGAATGGGATGTCGAGACGGCGGGTCGGCGCAATGAGCATCGCGTGTCGCAATTTGCTCTCCGCACGCTGCCGGACGCCGCCTCGAACGGCGTGTTCCTGGTCGCAATCCGGTCGGCGGACCTTCCGCGCGATGATTCGTCCTGGTGGTGGTATGATGAGCAGCGCGGCGAGAAGTGGAATCCGAACCGCTACCGCCTTGTCTGCGTGACGGACGTCGGTCTGACGGTCCGTCGCGAGGGGCGCGACCTGCTTGTCTGGGCGACGTCCCTCATGTCGGGGGAGCCGGTCGCCTCCTGCGACATCGAAGTCTACGGTTCGAACAACCGTCGTCTGGCGACGGCGCGGACGGACGACACCGGTCTCTGCCGTCTTGCCTGTGGTGGAACCGCCGATCCGTTTGCCGTCATCGCCCGCACGGCTGACGGCAAGGACACGTCCTTCGTCTGCCTGCGCGACTGCCAGACGATTGCGGAGGGGGAAACGGACGGCAAGCGCGAGCGTTTCCTGAAGCCGACGGACGTCCAGGCTTTCGTCTGGACGGAACGCAACATCTACCGTCATGACGAGCCGATCTTCGCCCATGCGCTGCTTCGCAATGGACAGCATCGGGCGCCGTTGCCGCTGCCGGTTGAATTCTGCCTGCTCGATCCGGATGGAAACGCTTTTCTCCGAAAGACCGTCGTCACCGATGCGAACGGCGCGGCCATGTGCGACGCGTTGACGGTCCCCGCGGAACGTCCGAGCGGACGTTGGCAAATCCAGGTCTGCCTGCCGGGCGAACAACCGACGGTTCTCGGCGGCAAGGCTTTCAGCGTGGAGGAATTTGCGCCGCCGCAGATCCGCGTCTCCGCGGAACCGGAAGGCGAATGGGCGACGAACTTCGCGTTCGCCGTGAAGGCGGAGCATCTTTATGGCGGACCCGCCCGCAGTCTGCGCTGCACGGGAGCCGTCGTCTTCGAAGATCTGGCTTTTGCTCCGTCCGCCTGGAACGGCTGGCAGTTCGGCGACGACCGTCTCGGGTTGAATCCCAACTATCGCCGCCTGGAGAAGAGCGCGTTGGACGAACAAGGCACCTATGTCTTCGCCGCCCCGCTCTTCGCGGAAAGCGGCAAGCCGAAGGCTGCCGTGCGCGCAATCGGCGAAGGCACGGTGTTTGAGGATGGTGGACGTCCGGCGCGTGCGCGGACGGCGAAGACGCTCCACTACTATCCGTTCTATGTCGGCACGACGCTCGGCGGGAACGTGCGCATCCCCGAGACCGGTTTCGCCCGCGTGAAGGTCGCATGTGTGAAACCGGATGGTTCGCGTCTCGCCGAAGCGCGGAAGCTCAAGTTGTCGTTCGCACGAATCGACTCGGTCTACAGTTGCCAGATGGACCGCCGTGGCTGGATGTCCTGGCATTGCGAGCGTCTGGATGTGCCGCAGAAGGTCGAAGTCGAGGAGCTGGAAACGAAGGCTGACGGCGATGTGGAGATGGAAATCCCGTTCCGCGCAGACGGCGACTATCGGTTGACCTTGACGGAGGCCGAAACAGGCGTCGCCTTCAGCCGCACGTTCTGGCTCGGCAGCCGCGGCGACGATGCCGTGCGCGCGCCGATGGCCAAACCGAGCGAGGTGACGCTGTCTTTCGACAAGGCATCGTACCGCCCTGGCGACGTTCCGCGGCTGTTGGTCAAGGCGCCGTTCGCCGGCTGGGCGCTCCTGACGACGATGCGCGAGCGAATCGTGTCTTCGCGCGTGCTCAAGCTCGAGGGACCGACGCAGGAGATCGCCCTCGATCCCGTCGTGGCGGCCTGGGCGCCGAACTTGGAGGTGTCGGTCAGCGTGGTACAGAGCGCCGCGAATGACGGACGCCACCAGACGGCGCGTGCGCATGGCCGGGCGACGCTTGTGGTGCGTCCGCCGGAGCAGGAGATTCCCGTTTCGGTCAAGACGGACCATGTGCGGTCCGGGCAGGGAGGCGGTACCTTGGCGGTCGACGTGACGGCACTTCACGCGGCGGCGACGGGAACGGTGGCCGTGGTCACAGTGGTGGACGAGGGCATCCATCTGCTTGGCGGTTGGAATCCGTTGGCTCCCGACGAGTATCTGAATCGTCCCCGTCGCGAACCGATGCCGCTCTTTGATCTCTTCGACAATCTGCTGCCGGTATGGGACGGAGATCCGATGAAGACGCGCGGTGTCAAGACGGGCGGCGGTTTCGGGGCCGCGTTGCTGGGGCGGGTGAGCCCCGTGCCGACACGGCGTTTCAAGCTGTTGGCGCAGTGGCAGGCCAACGTGCCGTTGACGAACGGCGTCGGACATGTCGTGTTCGAGCTGCCGGAATTCGCCGGCGAGGTCCGCGTCACCGCAGTGGCCTATTCGTCTACGGCAGTCGGTGCGGCCGACAGGTGCCAGAAGATCGCGCCGAAACTCGTTCTCCAGCCGGATGCTCCGCGTTTCGCGGCGCCGGGCGATCTGTTCGATGCGACCGTGACCCTCGCCAACCGCGGCGAAGCGGCGGGTGATGTGAACTGGACGCTCGTTGCGACCGGCGCGGTTGTCGTCGCCGATTCCCCGGACGCGGTTCGCAAGGGACTGGAGCCGCTGGCGAAGGACGCCTCGGCGACGCGGACGATCCGTCTGAAGGCCGGTGACAGGATCGGGGAGGGCGTGCTGACGTTTACGGTGGAAGGATTGGGCGAGAAGCACGTCCAGACGATCGCCTTGCCGGTTCGTCCCGCTGTCGCCAGCCGTGAAAAGAGCGGGACAATCGCCCTTGAGCCGGGCGTTTCGCGCACCTTCGACGTCTCGCGCGACGGGACGTTGCCTGCGGCGGCGGTCCGTGTGTTCAAGGCGGACGGCAGCGAGCTGGCGAAGCTCCTGGGGGCGTTGACCTATCTTGCCGAGTATCCGCACGGCTGTCTGGAACAGACGACATCGCAGATTTTTCCGCTGGTGGTTGCGGACGGTTTTCTCAACCGTCTCACCCCGGCTGTAATGGACGGGCGTTTGGCCACGAATCGGATGGCGTATGTTGAAGCCGGCGTGCGACGTGTGGCGTCGATGTTGCGGTCTCATGACTTTGTGATGTGGCCGGATTGCAACTCTGCGCCATGGACGCGCGAAGTCTCGGTTTACGCAGCCAACTTCCTGCTGACAGCCGAGCGGTCGGGCGTGAAACTGCCGCCGGGCATTCGCGAGCGCATCCTGGGTCTTTTGCAGACGTGGAGTCGGGACAAGAATCTGACGGTCAGTGCGGCGGCTTGTGAAGCCTTGGCGCTGGCGGGTGCGCCCGAAAAGGATCGGATGCTGGTCCTCTATGATCGGCGGAAGGAATTGGACGGCATCGGACAGGCACGTTTGTCGCGGGCGTTTCTTGGAACGAAAGACCGGATGCGGGCGACGGAGATGATCCGGGCGTTCACCTCGCAGGCCCAATCGGTGAAGGAGGCGGCAGTCGTCCTCCAGGCGTTGCTGGACGTTGACCCCGCCGATGCGCGGATTGCGCCTCTGGTGCGCTATCTCGAGCAGCATCGCGATGCCGCGCGCTTCAGCTGGGGAACGACGGAGGAGAATGCCGCGGCGCTTTGCGCGTTGGGCAGCTACTACCGCTACCATCCCGCGACGGAAGGCAAGCCCGAACTGGCGCTCAAGCGGGGAACGGAGGCGGAACAGCCGTTGTCCGTCAAGAAGGGGGTGACAGTGCGCGGCGCCGAGACCGTGACGATCCGAAACGCGGGAACAGGTACGGCCTGGCTGACTTGGCGTACGGTCGATCTGCCGAAGGCGGAGACGGTGACGAACGCGACGAGCCGAATCAAAATCGAGCGTCGCCTGCTGACGCCGGAAGGACGGCCGGTCGATCTGGCGAAGATCGCGCGCGGCGACCTGATCTTCGTCGAACTGACTGTGGGCAGCGACCTGACTGTGGGCAGCGCCGCGACGCGCACCTACAACGACCTCGTCATTCAGGATCTATTCCCGGCGGCCTGCGAGCCGGTACTGGGGGGTGACGGTCCGGCTTTTGCGCCTCAGGCCGCCCAGAAGGCGTCCGAGTGGGTGATGCGCGCCGACGCCCGAGACGACCGCATGCTCGTCTTCTCGAAGAAATTCGAGCTCAAGGCAGATGAACCGAAGCGTTTCTACTATTCGCTCCGTGTGGTCTCAAGCGGAGACTTCACATTGCCGGGTCCCACCGTGGAAGCGATGTACGCCCCGGAAATCTACTCCGTCGTCGCGCCGTCGCGCTTCGTCGTGGAACACTAGCCGTCCTTGGACGACTGGCGACAGACGCCGACAGACCGGGAATTGCATTCACATCACGGGTCGCTGCGGGCAATCCTTTTCGGATTGTACGCAGGGACTCAAAATGCTATAATCCCTCAATATGAAAACCAAATTGACTCTTGTGGGACTCTTCGTTTCCTCCCTCGTTCTCGCCGGCGCGCCGATGCGTCCGGACAAGGACAATCTCGTCGACTTCGCCCTGCCGATCGTCGGTACGGACAGCGCCTTCGAGCTTTCGAACGGCAACCTGTACCCCGCAATCTCCCTGCCGTGGGGCGCGCACACATGGAGTCCGCAGACCGCCGGCAACGATACGGGCTGGTTCTACGTCTACGGCCACCACAAGATCCACGGTTTCCGTCAGACGCATCAGCCGAGCCCCTGGATCGGCGACTACGGCCAGTTCTCGATGATGCCGGGCGTGGACATCAAGAACCCGACGGACGGCGGTCGCGCCTCCTGGTTCTCCCATAAGACCGAGACGGCCAAGCCCCACTACTACAGCGTCTATCTCGCCGACTACGACGTCACCGTCGAGCTCGCGCCGACCTGCGACGCCGCAATCCTGCGCCTGACCTATCCGGAGACGGACAAGGCGGACTTCGTCGTGGACGCGTTCGGCGGCGGTTCGATCACCTCGATCGACGAGAAGAAGGGCGTCGTCGAGGGCTGGGGCCGCAACCGCAACTTCTTCGTGATGGCAGTCGACCATCCGTTCGTCTCCGCCCGCGTCGAGGGTGTGCTCGGCATCCTCCGCTTCCCGAAGCTGAAGAAGGGCGAGCAGGTGAATGTGCGCGTCGCCTCCTCCTTCGTTTCGCTCGACCAGGCGCGCGTCAACCTGCGCCAGGTACAGGGCAAGGACTTCGACGCCGTCGCCGCCGCCGGCCGCAAGGCGTGGAACGAGGCTCTCGGCCGCGTCGCAATCGAGACGGAAGACGTCGATCGCGCGCGCATGTTCTACACGTGCCTCTATCGTGCGATGCTGTTTCCGCGCCGCCACTTCGATACGGACGCGAACGGCAAGCCGGTGCACCGCAGCCCCCACAACAATGAAGTGACCGCCGGCCGCTACTACGGCGGCACGGGCTTCTGGGACACGTTCCGCTCGCTCTTCCCGCTCCTCAACTGCCTCTATCCCGAAATGAACAAGGAGATGACGGAAGGTCTGACGAACTGCTACAAGGAGGGCGGCTGGCTGCCTGAATGGTCCGCCCCGGGCTTCCGCGGCTGCATGATCGGCAACAACTCGGCCAGCGTCGTCGCGGACGCGTTCCTCACGGGCGCCGCGAAGGGCGAAGACGCCGCCACGCTCTGGGAAGCCGTCGTCCATGGCGCGAACAATTCCCACCCCCGGATCACCTCGCAGGGCCGCGCCGCCGTCAAGGAGTACATCAAGTACGGCTATGTGCCGCGCGACGTCATCAACGAGAGCACGGCCCGCACGCTCGAATACGCCTACGACGACTGGTGCATCCTCATGTTCGGCCGCATGCTCGGCCGTCCGGCTTCTGAACTCGACGTCTACGCCCGGCGCTGCCAGAACTGGCGCAACGTGTTCAACAAGGACGTCGGTCTCGCCTGCGGCCGCAAGAAGGACGGTACGTGGGATCCGAAATTCAATCCCTATCGCTGGGGCGGCGACTTCACCGAGGGCAACTCGCTCCACTACACCTGGAGCGTGTTCCACGACATCGCCGGGCTCATTGACGCGATGGGTGGAGCCCAGGCCTTCAACGACCGCCTCGATTCCGTCTTCTCGCTGCCGCCGGTCTTCGATGCGACGCCCTACGGCGGCGTGATCCATGAAATCCGCGAAATGCAGATCATGGGCTTCGGCCAGTATGCCCACGGCAACCAGCCGATTCAGCACATGCCGTATCTCTACGACTGGAGCGGCGAACCCTGGAAGACCCAGAAGTGGGTCAACGAGATCATGCGTCGTCTCTATCATCCCACGCCGGATGGCTACTGCGGCGACGAAGACAACGGCCAGACCTCCGCGTGGTACGTCTGGGGTTCCCTCGGCATGTACCCGGTGTGTCCGGGTTCGGGCGAATACGCGCTCGGCGCGCCGCAGCTCGCCTCCGCGACGCTGACGCTCGGTCCGAACAAGCTCACGATCAAGGCTGTGCTCGCCGACGGTTCGCCGATGAAGGACGTCGATGCGACGCCGTACGTGCAGCGTGTGACGCTGAACGGACAGACGGTCGACCGCAACTATGTGACGCGCGCCGAGCTCGTGAAGGGCGGTACGCTCTCGTTCACGATGGGGCCGAAGCCGAACCTCACGCGCGGCACGACGGCCGCCGCGGCGCCGTACTCCTTCTCGCGCGAGAAGAAGTAGGCCGGGGCCCTCAGGGGCGGGAAGGAGCGGATGCTGCGCGCGGCGGCTGCGCGTTGCGCCATTCGCGCATTGAGATGCCGAAATGGCGCTTGAACGTGTTGCGCAGGTGGTTGGGGCTTGAGAAGCCGCAGTCATGTGCGATGGAGCGTATGGACTGGTGCGTCTTGGCGAGCCTATGCTTCACTTCGTCCAGCCTGGCCGATGCTATTGCGGCAGCCACGGTGCCGCCGCGCTGCTCGCGGAAGCGCATGTCAAGGAGCGAGCGCGAGACGCCGAGATGGCGCGCCACGTCCGCCGCGCCG
>CADCPA010000184.1 GCA_902803135.1 uncultured bacterium | reverse complement strand
TCCATGATCATCTTCAGGCGGTCGCGGTAGAACTCGGGCGTGTGCGTGCCCTTGTTGTCGATTCCGGGCGGCAGGCCCATCATCGTGACGACGACTTCGTGGTTGAGGCCCGCATCGTGGATGCACTGGCCGGACCACTTGAGGTTGTTGACGTCGTTCAAGGCGTCGAAGTTGCGGATCGAGCTCATGCCGTGCTTCTTGCACATCTGGGCGTGGAGCTTGATCATGTCGCTCGGCTGGGACTCGAGGCCGACGACGTTGACGCCGCGCGAGAGCGTCTGCAGGTCGGCCTCCGGCGCGGCCTTGCGGAAGGCGTCCATCACGTCGAAGGCATCTTCCTGGCAGTAGAAATAGCAGCTCTGGAAACGCGCGCCGCCGCCCGCTTCAAACCAGCGCACGCCGGCGGCATAGCACTCCTCCACGCACGGGAGGAAGTCCTTGGAGAGAACGCGCGCGCCGACCACGGACTGGAAGCCGTCGCGGAACGCAGTGAGCATGTACTTTACGGTCTTTTTCGACATTTCTATTACTCCTGATTGAAAGTTTGATTAACCAAGGGCCACGGCAATGGCGAGCGCGATGTCCGCATCGTCGGACGCGGCGGCCTTCGGGGCCTTCTTCTTGGGAGCATCCTGCGGCAGGATGTGGTCGAACTTCGCCACGAAACCGCACGTGATCTTCGCCGTGATGATCAGCACGATCAGAAACGCAAACACAATGCCCATGCCGGCTAGCATCAGCACGAGACCTTGTCCGATAATCGCCATGTCGAATTTCTCCTTGTTGAAAACTGAATAATCATTATAACGAATTCAGCCTCGAAAGGCAATCGCAAATACCGCGCCCCCACGATTAGACGCGCTTGCCGCCCGCCAGCGTCTCGGCGATGTTGAGGTAGTACGCGCGCACGCGCTCGTACGAGTTGATGATGTCGAGCTCGACGAGCACGCGGATCGGCGAGTCGGGATCTTCCGGCCCCACCCGGCCCAGCTGCGTACGGCGGCACTCGCGGATGAGGTCGTGGATCGACGAGGATTCGGCCTGGACCGCCGCGAGGTCGATGGCCGGGCGCGGACTTTTCACCCACGGGGACACCTTTTCGGCGAACGCGAACACGCGGTCGTGCACCTCGAGCATCACGCCACGCGAGGCGTCGGACATCCGCTGCCCCGCCTTGCGGAGGCGCTTCGTCACCGCGAGGACCTTCGCCGCCTCGTCGGAGACGGATTCGAGCTCGTCCGTCAGACGCAGCAGACGCCGCGAGCGCTCCGCAACGTCGGCCGGCAGACGCTTCACCATCAGCTGACCGAGGAATTCCGTCACTTCGCGCTGCACGTTGTCGAGGATGTCCTCGCGATGCATGATGTGGCTTTCGTCTTCGGGCGTCGCCACCCCTTCCAGCACCTTGCGCGCGCAGACGAGCATTTCCAGATTGCTGTCGCGCATGAACTGCACTTCGACGAGCGCCTGGTCGCAGGCGATGACCGGCGAGAGCTTCACCCCGCGCGTGAGCGTGGAGAGGTGCGGCTTCTCGTTCTCGGGCTGCTTGACCAGCTTCTCGATGAGGCGGGCGAACGGCTTTACAAAGGGGAAGAGCAGAACGCCGCGGCAAACTGCGAACACCGTGTCGGTCACGGCGATCGGCGCCATCATGTGCGTGAAATGGCGGGCCATGTGCACCGTGGCCCCGCCGCCGACCTTGATCATCTCCGGTTCGGCATAGTTCGGGAAGAGCCACGGACCGACCTTCACGAAGAAGACGTAGAAGAACGGAATGAGCAGAATCGATCCGAGCACGTTCGACAGCGTGTGGGACAGCGCCGTGCGCTTGGCGTCCGCCGTGCCGCCGATTGCGGCAATCCAGCCCGTGGCCGTCGTGCCGATGTTCGCGCCGAAAAGGACGGCGATGGCGACCGGATAGGTGATGAGCCCTTCGTCGGCCAGCGCCATCGCGATGGCGATTGTCGCCGCGGAGCTCTGGACGATGGCCGTGAACAGCGTGGACACGGCGGCGATCTTGACGACGCCCCAGAACGTTTCGGCGCTCATCGTCGTGAAAACCGCGCGAAATTCGGCGTTTTCGTTAATCGGCTTGACGCCGTTCGACATGAATACGAGACCGAGGAAGACCAGTCCAAGGCCCAGCAGCATCAATCCGAAGTTATGGACACGCTCGCCGCGGAGGAAAAAATAAAGGATGCCGCCTAAGCCGACACCCACAAAACCCAGCATCTCCTTGTTCGGCGTCAGCGCGATAATCCACACCGTCGCCGTCGTGCCGATGTTCGCGCCGATGAGCACGTTGATCGCCTGCGGCAAGGTGAGCAGCGCCGTCGACACGAAACTGACGAGCATCACCGTGATGATCGAACTCGACTGCACCAGCATCGTCGAAAAGACGCCCGTGCCGATGCCGACGATGCGATTGCTCGTCGCATACGCCATGAACTTGCGCAATCCGCCGCCCGCCGTGGCCTGGAGGCCTTCGGACAATTGCTTCATGCCGAGCAGAAAAAGGCTCAAGCCCCCCGTGACATACACGAGGATGCTGAGGACCAGAGAGAGTTGTTCGTTCATGCGCTGAGTATTATAGCACAAAAAATGGGCGATGTATCCGTTGTGCACCGTCATTCGGCGACCACCGGCACCGGGGTCGTCCCCTTGGCCGAAGCCGAGCCGTAGAGACGGCCGTTGACCACAACGCCGTTCACCGTGAACTTCACGGGGCGGGTCGCACCCGGAACCGTCGCGGAAAGACTGCCCTTCACGACGCCCGTCTTCGGCGTGAACGCGAGCTTCGTGCCGTAGGGGTTCGGATCGTCCGCTCCAAGCTTCTTGTTCTGCTTCGGGAACGTCCACTTCTTGCCGCCCGTCACCGTAAACGTCTGCGGCGCCGCGAGGAGGTCGCACGTCAGGGCGTGTTCGCCATCCGCCAGTCCCGTCACGGGCTGCGGTGCGACGCACGTCTTCTCCAGCGTCTCGCCGTTCGCCAGCGTGAACGCCGTGAGATCGGAGATGGCGGCCGTGCCATCCTCCTTCACCCAGAGGACGAAGCCCAGCGACCCCTTCTTCGCATAGGCGAACGGAATCGCCAGCGCCTGGTCGCCCAGCACGCCCTGCGACGTGAGGGTGACCTTGAGTCCGTCGGGCAGCGTGCCGGCGAACTTGCCCTTGCCCTTCTTATCCACGGTCACCGTGAAAGCCGCCGCGCCCTGGTCCGTTTCGAAGGCGAAGGTCCACACGCCCGCCAGCGCGGCAAGCCGCGTCTGGGCAGCCGCCTTGGCGGCCTTGTCTTTCGTCTTCAGGAAGTCGACGCCCATCTGCACGTCGCAGTCGATGCCCTTCAGCGACCTGCCGCCGAGCACCACCGTGCCGATGTCCGGAATCGTCAGCTGCGGCAAGCCTCCCACGGCGGGAAAGGCCGCGGAACCGAGGCTGATCGTCTGTTTCTTCTTCTCGCCGAACGCCACATAGCTGACCGCGGGCTTGCTGAAACCGGCCTTCGGCTTCGCGGTCTTGACCGTCAGCAGACCGGCCAGCGTCCCGTCGTAGGCGCGCACCCAGCCGACATACGTCTCGCCGCCGAGGAACGACGTGTCGGGACCGTTATACAGCAGCGGCGCCACATCCGGATCCGACGGCGTCGGCTCGGGCTCCGGTTCCGGCTCGACGCCGGGGATGTCCCCGTCGGGATCCGCCACTTTCGCCTCGCGGAACGCCGACACCGCTGCGAAGGTCTGCGCCAGCGTGCGGGCGTTGTCATGGGTGGGGTCGCCCGCGGGTACGCCTTCGAAGGCGTGCGCCGGCGTGGAAAAGTAAGGTGCGCCGTAGTAGAAGTTGTCGTCGCGGTCCACATTGTAGGCCATCACCGTATGGTAGTCGGCCGCCATGGGACCGGACGGCACCTTGAAGTAGTAGCCGCTCGAGAACATCATCAGCTGCGGACCGTAACCGGACGCCATTCGCGTCTCGTCGGCATGGCCTGCGCCCATGTTGTGGCCGATTTCATGCAGCATCGTATCGGAATCCGCCACGCTTCGAACCGCACAGACGTTGTAGGCGTAGTTCGCAAAACCCGCATAGTTCGAGAGGTCCGCCATGGCCCAGCCGAGGCCGGTCACGCCCCAGGCCGACCCCGTGTCGATCAGCGTGGTCACCACGTCGGCGCCGTACGTCTCGCGTGCGGCCTTCACCGCCGCCCAGGCGCCCGATCCCTCGGTCACGCGGTTCAGGGTTCCGCTGAAATCGGATCCGCCGTTGGCGTCCACGGCCACCACGCCCACGAGACGGAAGCGGAAGCTGTCGCCCAGACCGGAGTTCGCCAGAACGACGTTCATGCGCGCGACGGCGAACTCGGCGAAACTCGTCTGCGTGTGGCCCTCGCCCGAAATCCACGCATCCGCCGCCTGATCGTAGGCCACGAGCACGTCGACGGTCGCCGGTTCGGCCACCCCCTTCGCCGCCTTGACCGACACGGCCAGACGCATGACGTTCGGCGACGGCACGAACTTGTCGCCCAAGGTGGCGGGCACGAGAACTTCATCCGGCGTATAGGGCTGCGGCGAGAAGCTGACGGACTTCGACGCGCCGTTGCGGTCTGTCATCACGCGATAGATGCGGTTATGCGCGAAATCGCGCACTTCCGTAATGGAGGAACCGTCTTCATTGACGAGCGTGACGACATTGCGCACGCCCTCGTAGCCTTCGGACGTTCCTGTGAACACCTGGCCGCCGCCGAGCGTGGGCGGACGCGCCTCGACCAGGTCGTGGAGGTTCAAGGTGCGGTCGCGCTCGACCTGCACGGCGAGCGTCCCGTCCGACGGCGCCTCCGTCGGCCAAGGAACGCTGGTGAAAGCCGTTTGCTTGAGATTCTCCGGCGGGAGGCTGCGCAGCCACACGGCGCCGCGCGAGACGACGTTCAGGTCAACGGGACGGTTCCCCGTCTGATCGAGGTCGAGGTCGACCATCGGCACGTCGACGCCCAGCGGACCCGACTCAACCACTTCGACCGACCCGTCCGGGCGATGGTAGCCCACCGTACGCCAGTCGTCCGAACGGCACACGCGCACGCCGTTCGTCGCAAACACCGCAGTCGGCAGCAAGCGGCAGACCTGCTGGCCGCCCGCGTCCTTCGGGTCGGCGAAATCGACGAACGCGTCTTCCGTCAGCGTTTCGTCGCATTCCGCGCTCTGCTGTACGCCGTAAAGGCTGCCGGAATCGACCGAGCAATAGTACAACCGGAACATGTACGAAAACTTCACCTTGTTCGCAAAGCTGTTTTTGACGGTGGATCCCGACACATTCGCCAGCGCCAGCGAGTTCAGCACAGCCGTGGAAGCGCCCTCTTGGTTGACAACGGCGCCGCCGGTGCCCGACACCACGGAGTTGCCGACAAACGTGCAGCTCGTGAATACAGCCTGCGCCTCGCCCGAATCCGCCGCAACGGAAGACACGGCGCCGCCGTCCATGGCGGCCGAATTGCCCGCAAACAGCACATGGTCGGCGACGAAGTGCGCAAACTCGTCCGTCTCGGCCCAGTTGCAGACGGCGCCGCCCGACGCCGCATTCGCGCCGTTGCCGACGAACGTCGAACGGGAGACGACGACCGAACCGCCCTTATTGTAGATGGCCCCGCCGGCGGCGGCGACATTGCCGCTGAACGTCACGTCCGTGGCGGCGAGCGTTCCCAGGCCGTCCACGTAGACGGCGGCACCGTCGTCCGGCGTCCACGCATTCGCCAGCTTGACATGGGCCAGCGCCAACCGTCCGTTCCCGCCGACGCGGAAGAGGCCGGAGGTGCCGCCGCCGTTGATTTCAACGGGTTCCGGCAGATCGTCTTCCGGAGCCGCCAGACAGCCGTGAAGATCGACATCCCAGTTGCTGCGCACCTCGAGCGGGGAGCTGAGCGCAATCGTCGCCCCCGACAGCGACGCGTCGAACCGCACCCGCGCAGAGACGGAGGCGGCGTTCGCGTGGCTGGCGAAGAACCAGGGCAGCGAATTCGGCACGGTGGGATCGCCGGAGGCGGACGTCACCAGCCACAGCTCGCTCGCCGGGGCGGCGGAACTCGTGGCGGCGGAACAGGCGAGCGCGGCCAGCAGACAGACCGCGAGGATGATTCTCTTCATGTCGAATTCCTCCTTTGAGGGGTGGAGAAAGGAAACGATTAGGGCGCCTTCGGTCCCGCGTTGGGCTTCTTCGCGTTGGGCGGGCGCGGCATGAACGGGTTCGAACCGCCCGCCGTCGGACCGGTCAGGCCCTTCGGCGGCGCCGCGTTGACGCCCAGCACGGCCACGCGGTCGGCGAAGTCCGTCGGCGACTTGATCTCGGTGAAATTGCCGTCGTTGAGGCCGACTTCGACCATGACCTTCTCCGGCTGTCCGTCCTCGCCGAGGAGATAGAGCGCCTTGCGCGCGTCCTTCCCATCCTTCGTGGCGGCGGGCGAGGGCGTCGGCGCGGGACCGGCCGCGGGGACGCCGTCCGCCGGCGACGCCGGGGGCTTGAAGCGGAACGCGGCGGAGGTCACGGCCCACACGCCCTTCGCTTCGGCGATGTGCACGGAGATGTTCGCCGTCATGCCGGGGTAGAGCTTGCCGCCGAGGTTGTCCGCCTCGATGATCACGGGATAGGTGACGACGCTCGATGTCGTAGACGAGGCCATGCGCACCTGTTTGACCGTGCCCGCGAACTTCAGGCCCGGATAGGCGTCCACCGTGAACGAGACGTCCTGTCCTTCCCTGACGTTGCCGATATCCGCCTCCGGCACCGTCGCCTCGACCTGGATACGCTTGAGGTCCGTCGCGATCTTGAACACCGGCACGGCGTTCATCGAGGAGACGACCGTCTGGCCCTCGTCCACGGACCGTACGATGACGATGCCGTTGACCGGCGAGATGATCGTGCAGTAGTCGAGGTTCGCCTTCGCCTGGCTGACGCTCGCCTGGCTTCGCTCGACGCTCGCCTGCGCTGCCTCAAGCGAGGCGATTGCGGTATCGCGCGCCTCAAGGGCCGTATCGTAGTCCGCGACCGGCGCCATGCTGCTCTTCACGAGCTCCTGCTTGCGCTTGAGCGTCTTTTCGGCGAGGGTGAGAATCGACTGGCACTTCTTGACGTTCGCCTCGTTCGAGTGGAGCTCGCCGAGGGCGCTCTTGTAGTTCGCCTCGTAGACCTGCGGATCGACGAGCGCGACGACCTGCCCGTTCGTCACCGTCGAGTTGTAGTCCACGAACAGCTTCACGATGCGTCCGTTCACCTGGGCGCCGACCTCGACCTCCTTGATCGGCTGCACCGTGCCCGTCGCTTCGACGGTGCGGTAGATGTCCGTACGCTGGATCGGCGCCGTGCGGTAGGTCACGACCTCCGCCGCGACCTTCTTCGAGTCGAAATAGCGCCAGCCGCCGTAGCCGAGGCCGCCGAGCACGGCCAGCCAGACGATCAGTTTGAGGATGGTTTTGACGATTTTCATTTGGCGAGATCCTTTACGGTGGGGTCGACGGTCGGCGCGGACGCAGCAGCTTCGGCCCACGGATCGCGCCCCGTCAGGCGCACCAGTTCCGTTTCGGCCATTTCCGCCGCATAGAACGCCTTGACGCGCGCACCGAGCGCATTGGCGAGCGCGCTCGCCGCGTCGGTGAAGTCGAGACGCGACGCGTCGCCGACGCGGTACTGCATCATCACGTTCTCGAAATTCTCGCGCGCCTGCGCCACTTCGACGCGAGCCGTTTCAAGCGATTCGCGGGCGTTGTCGCGCGTGGCCGCCGCGACGGCGAGGTCGTAGGAGAGCCGCTGCTCGGCGGCGTCCAGCGTCGTGCGCGCGGTCTTCATCGCGAGCACGGCGTCGGCAACGGCGTTCCGCTTGCGAAAGCCGTCGATGAGCGACTGCACGGCCTGGAAGCCCCAGGACCAGTTCCAGGCGGGGTCGACGAAATTGAAGGCGGAGGAAAACGTGATCTTCGGCTTGAGGTCCGCCACCGCGTAGTCGACATCCGCCATCGAAGCGCGAAGGCGCGCCCGCAGCGCGCGGAGGGACGGCGAATTGGTGCGGGCGATCTGCAACGCCTCGGCGGCCGTATAGGTCGTGGCCGGCAGCGCGTTTGTCGTCTCGGCCAGACAGTCCGCCGCCCGCGCCAGGACGTCCGCGCGCACGGCGGCGCCGTTCTCGAGGCCGAGCGTGCGGAGAAACTCCGCGCCGGCGGTGATGACGTCGTTCGACGCGTTGATCGTCGCGAGCCGGGCGTCCGAAAGGTCCACGCGCGCCTTCAACACGTCGAGCTTCTTGGCCTCGCCGACGCCGAAGAGCTGTTCGGACTGCTTCAGATGCTCGGCATGCATGAATTCGTTCGTACGCGCCACTTCGAGCAGCGCGTCGTTGCGGAGCACCGTGAAGTAGGCCTGGCACACTTCGCCGAAGACGGACAGCTCGGCGTCGTCCAAGTCGCGCTTCGCCGCGATCACTTCTTCGCGCGCCGCCTTCTCGCGGGCGTCGAGACGGCCGAAATCGTAGATGAGCAGGTCGAAGGAGACCGAGGACGTGAAGTCGCCACGGTTCTGATGCCAGGAGAAGTGCTCGCGGTTCGGTCCGGCATTGGCGGTGCTCTGGGAATAGCCGCTCGAGAGATTCGCCAGGAGATGGCGGTCGGTCGTCACCGTGCGCAGCGCGAGGATGGACCGCGACACCGCCAGGCGCAAGGCCTCGACGTTCGGCCGGTTCGTCGTCGCGAACGCGACGTAGTCGGCCAGGCGAAGTCCGCGCAGGTCGACCCGCACGGGCTGGCCCGTCGTCGCGGCGGCCGCCACGTCGTTCGTGCAGCCGGCCAACGCCCGCTGCGCCGACCGCGCGCGGTCGATCGTTTCACACCCGGCGACCGCGAGGGCGGCCGCAAGGACGAGTCCGTTGAATCTGAGAACATCGGTCATGGCTTATTTCGTTGAAGCGTCCGCCGGGGCCGGGGTCGCCGTCTCCTTGCGGAAGTAGTACTTTTCGTTGCAATAGAGAAAGTCGGAGGGGATGTAGTTGCCCAGGTGGTCCCACGCGACCGAATAGCGCTTCGGATGGTTGAGGAAGATCCACGGGCAGTCTTCGCGGAGGATCTCCTGCGCCGCGCGCCAGCAGTCGAGGCGCTCTTTGGGATCCTTCGTCGCCATCGCGCGGTCGTAGATCGCGTCGAACGCGGGATTCGAGTAGCAGCCGTGGTTCGCGCCCGGCGAGGCGTTCTTCGTATGGAAGAGCTGCAGAAAGTTCTCGGCGTCGGGATAGTCGCCGATCCAGGCCATGAGGAAGAGCTGCATGCGGCCCTCGTTCACCGTCTGCAGGAACGCGTTCCACGTCATGTAGGACGGCTCGAAGCGGACGCCGATGACGTTGTAGAAGCTCTGGATGAGCTCAAGCTCCGCGCGCACCTCCTGGTTGGCGCGGCCGCAGGAGACGGAAATTTCAAGGCGACGGTTCGTCTTGGGGTCGATGCCGTTCGGATAGCCGGCCTCGTCCAGCAGCTTCTTCGCCTTCTCGACGTTGTAGGAGTAGGCGAACGGCGTCTCGAGACGGCCTTCAACCCCCGGCGGCACCGGACCCGTACACGGCAGCAGGCGGTTCTTCTCGAATCGGTTCCACGTGTCGAAGTCGAACGCGCAGTTCAGGGCCTGGCGCAACTTCTTGTTCGTGCCGACGACCGGATCCTTCATGTTGAAGCCGATGTAGCCGACTTCCATCGTCGCGAACGAGAAGAGACGCACGCCGCGGTCGTGCAGCTCGACGACGAGCGTGCCGTCTTCCTTCACGGCCGCATCCCAGTTGTCGTTCGCGATGCCCCGCAGCATGTCCACCTCGCCCTGCAGGAACATCAGCCACTGCGTCGAGGCGTCGTCCACGACAAGGTACTGCAACTCGTCGTAGGGCTTGTGCTTCATTTCGGACCATCCGGTCCAATCCGGCGCGCGGGTGAAGCGCATGCGGTGGTTGCGCCACCACTCGGTCAGGCGGTACGGACCCGAGCCCACCGCGACGCCGCCGAAGCGGGGGCCGTACATCTCGACGGCCTCGCGCGGGACGGCGCTCGTGTACGGGAGCGCCATCAGCCACGGAAAGATGTGCTGCGGAGCCTTGAGCGTGATCTTCACGCGGCGGTCGTCGAGCGCCTCGATGCGGAGATCGCCCTTCTCGTCGCGGGCGACGCCGTCGAGCGTCCACATGCCGCTCGACGCGTTCGCCCGGTCGGCGAGGCGCTTGAGCGAGTAGACGACGTCGGACGCCAGCACGGGACGGGACTTGCCGCCCAGCGACTTGTCCGCATGGAACACGGCGCCCTCGCGGATCGTGAACGTGTAGACAAGCTGGTCCGCCGACACCTCGGGGAGACCGCACAGGCACGGCTTGAGCGCATAAGGGCGCGCGAAATAGTCGACTTCGAGGAGCGGCTCGTAGGCGAGCGCGATGGCCATCGCGTCGTACATCGAAGAGGAACGGAGCGGATCCATGGAGGAGACGCGCTCCAGCGGCCGCTTGAACGTCAACGCGCCGCCGCTCCCCGCCATCGCCGCCACCATCATGCCCACTATCAACTTCTTCATGGAACCCCTCCACTCCTCAATCGTCAAATTTCCGACAATTCGCATCTCGACCCTTATGAGACGCACCAGACAAGGCCCGACACCGCCGCCGCCGAATAGGCCGCCGACACGACGTCGTCGAACAAAACGCCGCTCGCCGTGTGGATGTTGTCGTCGATGTACCGCGCGCCCGGCAGCTTGATCGCGTCGAGGAGGCGGAAGACGACGAAGCCGATCAGCGCGCACGCCCACACGGGCAACGCGGATTCGGCCGGCAGCGCCCAGAAGAGCGGCACGCAGAGATAGCCCACGATCTCGTCGAGCACGAAGTGCTTCGGATCAGGGTCGTTCCACCGCTGCTGCGCCCACGGCGTCAGACGGTAGTGCAGAACCGAAAACACCACCGCGCCGACCAGGCACCAGAGCCGCACCGCGCCGTCGGACAGGCCGAACGGCAGCGCAAGCAGATGCCACGCCAGACCGGCCAGCGCGCCGAACGACCCGGGCACGAGCGGACCGAGCCCAAGATAGAAGCCGCTCGCCAGGAAGAGACGGAGCTGGTCGTTCTTCTGCGGAAAGATGGGGATGGCTTTCTTCTTCACGGGGTCTGTCCTCGTTCGTCTGCCAGTGGGGCGGATGGTTCGACTCATTCGGCCGGCGCTTCGGCAGAGACGCCTCCGCCTGGCGCGCCTTCGCCCGCCGCCGGTTCGTCCGGCTCGGCTGCGACAACGGAGACGGAGACGAGGCGGGCGCCTTCAGTCAGACGCACGAGACGCACGCCCTGCGCATGGGTACCCGACACCGTGATGTCCACCACGCGCTGGCGCACCATGAGGCCGTCGGAGGTGATGGAAATGATCGACTCGTCGTCGCGCACCGCGTGCGCGGCCACCACATGGCCGTTGCGGTCCGCCCCCTTGATCGCGGTCACGCCCATGCCGCCGCGGTGCTTCGACATGTATTCGCGGAACTCCGTGCGCTTGCCGTAGCCGTTCTCGGTCGCCACGAGCAGCGTCTTCGAATCGTCCACCACGTCGAGCGAACACACGGCGTCGCCCGCGCGCAGGTTGATGCCGCGCACGCCGCCGGCCGTACGGCCCATGCGGCGCACTTCATTCGAGTTGTAGCGCGTGCCGATGCCGTTGCGGGTGATCATCACCACGTCCTCGCCCGGCTTGACGAGGCGCACCTCCACGAGCTCGTCGCCCTCCTCGATGTTGATGGCGCGGATGCCGTTGCGGTTGACGTTCTTGAAATCGCCCAGGAGCGTTTTCTTCACGGTGCCGTTGCGCGTGGCGAACATCACGTCCACGTCGCCCTCGAAGGAGCGGATCGGCAGCAGGCGCAGCACCTGCTCGCCCGGCTGGAGGTTGAGGAAGTTGACGAGCGGCTTGCCGAAGCTCGCACGCGGCGCCTCGGGAATCTCGTAGGCGTCCTTGAGGAAGAGGCGGCCCGTGTTCGTGAAGAACATGAGCGAGTCGTGCGTCTCCGCCACGAAGACGAGACGCAGGAAATCCTCGTCCTTGATCTGCGCGCCCTTGATGCCGCGGCCGCCGCGGTTCTGCTCCTTGTACTCGGTGAGCGCCACGCGCTTGATGTAACCGCGGTTGGAGAGCGTGATCACGCAGGGTTCGTCCGCCACGAGATCCTTGAGCGAGACCTCGTTCTCGTCGAACGTGATTTCCGTGCGGCGCTTGCCGGCCTTGCCGCCCGCGAACTTCTCCTTGAGCATCGCCAGGTCGTCCTTGATGATCTGGTAGACGCGGCCGGCGTCCGCGAGGATGGCCTGGAGATCGGCGATCGTCACGATGAGCGCGGCGAGTTCCGCCTCGAGCTTCTCGCGTTCGAGACCGGTCAGCTGGTAGAGGCGCATGTCAAGGATCGCGTTGACCTGCGCGTTGCTGAACTTGTAGGCCTCCTGCAACCGCAGCTTGGCCTCGTCGCGGTTCTTCGACGAGCGGATGATCTTCACGACGTCGTCGAGGTTCGCGATGGCGATGAGCAAGCCGTCGAGGATGTGCTTGCGGGCGAGCGCCTTGTCGAGCTCGAACTTCGTGCGGCGGGTGATCACCTCGAAGCGGTGGTTCACGTAGCAGCGGAAGAAGTCCTTCAGATTCATGATGCGCGGACGGCCCTGGTCGATCGCGAGCATGTGCGCGCCGAAGGTCGTCTGCAGCTCCGTATGCTTGTAGAGCTTGTTGAGCACGATCTGGCCGATGGCGTCACGTTTGAGCTCCACGACGACGCGGATGTCTTCGGCGGATTCGTCGCGGATGTCGGAGATGCCCTCGATGACCTTGTCCTTCACGAGCTCGGCCGCGTGCTTGATCATCTCCGCCTTGTTCACCTGGTAGGGGAGCGAGGTGATGATGATGCGCTCGCGGTCGCCCTTCCACGGCTCGATCTCCGCCGTGCCGCGCACGCAGAGCTGGCCGCGCCCGAGCTTGTACATGGCGGCGATGCCGTTGCGGCCGCAGATCTGCGCGCCGGTCGGGAAG
>CADCPA010000183.1 GCA_902803135.1 uncultured bacterium | reverse complement strand
CAAAGCTTCCGTCGAACTTGAGCGAGCCGCCGCCGACAACAGCCGCGTTTTCGATGTCGCCATCCAGCAGCCTGAACGTCCCGCTCGCGAACGTCACCGTACCGGTACCGGCGATGACGGGCGCACCTGTGGAGCGGATTTCGTTGCGGCCAAGCCCCAGAAGCCCCAAATCGACATCCGCCGTAATGGGCGACGGAGCCACGAGGCGGAGGTTGGACGCCGTCACGTTCGCGGGTTCGTCCATGACCACGCTTACGACACCTTCAGTGTTCGTGCCGGAGATGACGCAATCATCGAAGATAATCAGCTTCTTCTTCACGATGTCGTACGCCCAGCTGTTGCCATAGCCGCCGTGGCTGGCGATGTCCGTGCCGTCCACGGCGATGCCGGTCCGATAGATTTGCGCAACGGCATCCGCGCCAGCAACGGTCGCCGTGAACGCCGATTCGCCTGCAAAGAAGACGTAATCGCCGTCTGGCACCCACAGGTACAGCCACCCGCCGTCAGGGTAGATTTCCTTGATGTCCTCATAGCCCGTCAGGCCAATCAAGCTCTCCACGGCACCCGATCCCGGAACCTCAACCATGAGGCAATAGACCCTCCGCACGCCGTTGGAAGCGGCAGGAGTGAGGAGTCCCGATATCGCATGGACGCACGCGTTAGTTATCGTCAGCGGCTGCAGCTTCGCCGACGCGTCTAACGGATTGGTCAGCTCGCCGGCACCAAGGTCGCATGCCTGGCTGAAGGTGGCCGACGGATACGCAGGGGCGCCGCCATGCGCGACGACTGTTCCGCCCGAAATGTAAATCGGGCTTCCGACACTTCCGAATCCAGCGCCTATCCCCGCGCCGCCCAGGCCGCCACGTGCAGTCACCTGACCGCCGAAGACAGATACTGCGACACCGCAGTGGTTGCTTCCGCCGCCAATGCCGGCACCGTATCGGCCTCCAGTGGCCCCCACCATGGCACCACGCCTGATGCTCAATTTTTCCGGGCTGAGGCCATCAACCGCAGAGGCGTCTTCGATCGCGCCGCTACCGATGCCGGCACCACCAAAGCCCCCCTGCGCCTTCACCCTGCAGCCAAGGTCGATGTGCCCGCAAAGTTCGCCACGGTTGCCACCGATGCCTGCGGCGCCTGCTCCACCCGTCACGATCAGATTTGCCTCGGGATCATCCGAGTCGCTGGTGAATATGATGTCAGCCCCCACTGGTACGTTTATGCCAGCGTACCCATCCGCCGCACACGTCAGCCGGTTAATGCCCTTCAATGTCAGTTCCGCATTGGCCGAAGGGGCGACGGCCATCGCCGGACGCGCCGCGAGACCGTCCGTGCCCGTCGTGAGCGTCAGGTTCGAGATGGTCACAGAGATGCTGTTCGTAAGGACGATACTCACCCTGCCACCAGTGTGGGTGCCAGAAATCAGACAGTTGCCGAAGACTGTGAGCAGGCCCTCGCCGACATCGTACGTCCAGCCGTCGCCGGAGCCGCGCGCTATGTCCTTGCCGTCCACCGACACGCCTATCTCCACGGGAGAGAAAGCCGTGTCTGTCCCGGCCACCACTGCACGGTACAGGGCACCGTCGACCCTTGCGAAGTATGTCCCGTTCGTCAGCCAGATGTAGAGCTTGCCGTCGGCGTCCATCAACGCGCCGTTTAGCGGATAGCCGCATATTCCGTCGTCGAACAGCTCGCTCGCGGCCGCGGACGGACGTTCTGTCGGAACCGTCACGCAGTAGACCTCCGCAGCAGCCGCGTTCGTCGCCGCTACGCTCCTCGTAGAGTTGGAGAGGTGGAGCGATCCGCCGGCAACGATCATACGCGCCGTGCCGACATCCACAGCGCCGTCCGTGCCCGTCGCGACCAGCGTGCCGCCTTCCTGGGTGTAGGATCCGGCGCCACCTATGCCGGCCGCGCCGGAGCCGCCGACCGCCTCCAGGAGCCCTGAGCCGCGGACGGTCAGCGTTGCCTTGCTGCCGACGGAGATTGCGCAGCGCCCCGCCTCGGTGCCGTGGAGGACGTTCGTCCCCGCAAGCTCGATCGTCGCGGAAGCGTTCTCCGCCAGCTCGATCTGGGCGGCCGTCCCCATCACGTTCGTCATCACGACGTCGCAAAGGCGCACCGTCGATTTCCACCCCGTAACCATGAACGAAACCGCTTCCCCGAAGTTCGTTCCGGCGATCACGTATGTCTCGTATGCATTCGTCAGCGCCACTACGCCATCGTCGTTCTGCCAGCCTTTGCCGGCGAACAGCGCCACGTCGTAGCCGTTGACAGTGATTCCCGTCGGATGGTACTCGAGCGCGACGGTAAAGTCGTCTGAAACCGCCGCCACCATCGACCTACCGTTCGCGGTGAAAATATGCACGCCTTCCGGGAGGTAGAGGAATATCTCGCCGGCGGCACTTGCGTAGATGCCTTCCGTGTCGTAGTCTGGCAACCCGCCAACCTCCACCTTCTCGAAACGCCCAAACCCGCCTACCTTCACGCAATACAAGTGTATCTTGTTCGTGCTTACAGGGCTCGCAAGTGTCGCGTCGATGCTGCCGCCGCTCACGGCAATGCTGTCGGATATGGTTCCTGCGGTCATCGTGCCGCCGACGAACTCCAGCGACGCGCCGCCGGAAACACGGAACGCGTTGCCCGAAGAGGAGAGGACAAGTCTGTCGGCACGCACCTTGACAACACCTTTCGCTGCGGCGCACACGGACAGCCTTCGCTCGCCGTTCGTGCCGGCGATGACGAATTCGCTGGCCTGCTCGAACGTAAGGGTCCCCTCCGCCCAGTCGTAAGTCCAGCCGGTACCCTCGCCAACGCTGACGTCCGTACCGTCGACGGTGATGCCGACCAAGTACGTCGCCGTGGTCACCGTGCCGGTCACCGACGCGTGGTAGGACAGGTTGTCGACCTTGAAGTCGTATTCGCCGTCAGGCAGGTAGATGCTCGCGTTGCCGTCGGAGTCCGACATCGTCGTACCGCGCGAGTACGTCGGATCGAGGTCGCTGACCGGCAGGCGCTTCCCCGCCGGAAGCGCGGGAACCGTCACTCGCCAGCATGTGACCTCGCCGGTCGGCGTCACGACAATCTTCGAGTCCGGCGCCGTGCCGTCCGAATCGCTTACCGAATAGATCGTGTTGCTCCACGCGGAGACCTCCATGACGGCATGGCCTCCAGGCAGGTTGACGCTCGAGACCGTCACGACTCGGGTCTCGTTCGTGAATTCGCCCCAGATGCAGACCGCGCCATCGTCGTCGGCGATGAGCGTCTTGTTCTGGTAGTTCGGCCACAGCCCGTCGGTCACAGTCACCTCGTCGCCCTGTGCCATGCCGGTGAACATGGCGAATACGAGCTCTTTCCCATCCGAATTGACAGGCGCCGGATCTGGGTTCGAGTTCGGCGCGATAGCATTCTTCGGCCGCACGCTTCCACCGTCGATGACTATTGCCTTGCTGATAGTCACCGAGAGGGTGTTGCCAGAGCCGTTCACGAAATCGCTGCATACCAGCCTACTCCCCTTCTCTGCCAGCACCGTCCCCCCAGTCACGCGGAACGTCCCGTTGGTCAGCTTATAGGAGTTGCCGCTGCCGCCGCCTATGCCGCTTGCCTCCGCGCCGCCCGTCGCATGGACATAGCCGCCAGAAACGAGTATGGACGCGAGCGTAGCTTGATTACCACCTCCAAGTCCAATGCCGGCACCGCACGGGCCGCCAATCGCGTAGACGCATCCGTCCTCGATCGTAATCGATCCGGCGGACGTGCCCGAGCCTCGCGAACCGATGCCAGCGCCATCATATCCGCCCTTCGCCGTGAGCTGCCCATTGCCGTTTATCGTAAGCGAAGCGCCTGCCGGAACCTCGACGCCAGCGGTGTACCTCGATCCCATCGCTTTACCCGATTTTGCAGGATCGCAGATCGCCTCGATCAGGTTCGCTCCGGAAAGCGTGATCGTGCAGCTGTTGGAGACGACGAAAGGCGAGAGCCTGTCTGCCGGCGTCTGGAGCGTCAGGTCCCTCAGCGTCAGCACCATGCCATTGCCCTTCGCGATGACGCGTATCGTGCCGTTGGTGGACATTCCGCTGATCGAGTGGTCGCCGGAATTGATCACGAGGTTGCCCGTGCTGCCTGTGTACACCCAGCCGCTACCGCTGGCATCGACGCCGCCGACGACCGGCAACCCATCAACCAGAAGGACATCCTTGCAGAATTCAACGTTGCCGTCGTCGTCGACCTCGTATCCAAAGGAATAGATCCTGCCGTCGTCCAGCTCCACCGTCACCGTCGTACGCTCCTCGGTGGGGGCCAACCAGATCGTAAGATGGCCAGTCT
>CADCPA010000182.1 GCA_902803135.1 uncultured bacterium | reverse complement strand
CTACGGCCGTCAGACGGCACCGGTCGACTATCTCATCCACGCCCTCACGAAGAGCGGCAATGCCGCGCGCGTGACGCCCGTGCTGGGCGAACTGATCGGCCGGATCGTGAGCGACTCGGGGGCGACGGCGAAGCTCTCTCACGTGCGCCTCCTGACGCGGGCGGTCGAGGATCTCGATTCCCGCGAACTGTTCACGGCGCTCCAGACGACGGTCGCGCGCAGTACGACGCTGACGGGCTGGTCGCGCACCGCGCTGGCCGACGTGCCGGCGAGCGACAAGGACGGTGGCAACAACGGTACGGACGACGCTTCGCGTACGAAGTCCCTCGTCGAGCTCGCCGTGGCGCGCACGCTCAGTCGCGGTGGCGCGGCGGCCGGCCGCGAGATTCTCGACGCCTATTCGCGCGACCCGCGTACGATCTACGCCTCCTACGCGGCGCTCGCGCGGAATCTGCCGTCCTTGACGTTCACGGGCGAGCCGATGCCCGAAGAGCCCGTGGAGCCGTTCCGCCACATCCCCCCGGTCCTCATCGGCGACGGCGATTTCGAGCCGTTGAACGCCCTGCCGACGAACAACCGCAGCGCGCAGGACAAGCGGTCCCAGCGCGATGCGGCTTGGCTGGCGGCGAATCTGCCGAGCTGGACGTTTGATCCCGCAGACGGCAACGGCAGCGGCATCTGCAACAACGAGAGCTATTTCTCCAGCAAGGGCCAGCTGGCCAAACTCGACGCGTCCAACCGCCACGCGGCGTTCCTGCGCATCGATGCGGCCAAGAATGTCGGCCCCGGACGCCTTTCGCATACGTTCGAGACCTCGGCGGCGAAGACCGTTGTCACGGTTTCCTGCCGTACGGCCGTACGGTATTACAACGACGTCCTCTACACGGGGCGAATCGCGCTCGAGGTGGACGGGGTGCGCGTGGCGATTTCGGACCCCATCACCACGTGGTCGCTCTGGCCGGCGTTTACGGCGCAGTTCACGGTGCCGGAAGCTGGTACGCATAGTTTGACCTTCGTGGCGGTGGCGGCCGACAACGGGGTCTGCGACGTGCTGCTGGACTGGGTGACAATCGGCTACGACATACCTAACAATTTTCCCTTTCGGCTGATTTTGCGTTAAGGTCGGGGAACGGTTTTATTGGACAACCAACTCATTGAAAGACAGCTCAACATGAAAAAGAGAATCCTGTTTTCGCTCGCGGTTGCGGCGGGCGTCTGGGGTGCGTTCGCTGCAACGCGCCATGCGGGCAACCCGGTGTATCCGACGTATGACGGCCGCGTGATGGCCGGCTACCAGGGCTGGTTCCACAACCGGAACGGCGGCGTGATGTTCAAGAACGAGGATTCGGTGCGCATCGACATGTGGCCGGACGTCACGGAGTATGAGAAGACGTACCCGACGGGACTCAAGCTCCCGAACGGCGAAGGGGCGCGCTTCTTCTGCAGCGACGACGAGTCCACGGTCGATACGCACTTCCGCTGGATGAAGGAATACGGCCTCGACGGCGTCTTCCTGCAGCGCTTCTTCGGCAACGCGACGCGTCCGAAGGAGCAGCGCGAGGGGAGCGTGACCGTGCTTCGCCACGCGCTCAAGGCCGCGCAGAAGTATGACCGCGCGATTTCCTTGATGTGGGATCTTTCGGGCCTCCAGCCCGGCCGCGACGACTGCATGAAGCTCGCGGAAGACTGGAAGTATCTCGTCGACGAGGTCAAGGTGACGAGCTACGGCGAGAAGAACATGTACCTCCATCACCGCGGGAAGCCGCTCGTCGTCATCTGGGGCGTGGGCTTCCCCGACCGTCCCTATGACATCAAGAACATCAAGCTCGCGGAGTTCATCGACTTCCTCCGCAATGATCCCGACTACGGCGGGTGCAGCGTGATGCTCGGCGTGCCGACCTGCTGGCGCACGCTCGACTACGATTGCCTGAACGAGCCGTACCTGCACGAGCTCGTCAAGAAGGCGGATCTCGTGCTGCCGTGGATGGTCCAGCGCTTCACCCCGCTGCTGCACTTCGAGATGGACCGCTACCGCGATTTCATCAAGAAGGATAGCGCCTGGTGCGCCGAAGCGGGCGTCGACTACGTGCCGCTGATCTACCCCGGTTTCAGCTGGCACAACCTCAGCCGCCACGAGCGGGGCATCGGCGGCGTGAAACCCGTCGGCAGCATTCCGCGCATGGGCGGCCAGTTCTACTGGGACCAGGCGCAGACCGCGGTTGCCGCGGGCGCCAAGCGGCTCTATGTCGCGATGTTTGACGAGGTCAACGAAGGTACGGCGATCTTCAAGGTCACCGACGCGCCGCCGGTGGGCAAGACCGTCAAGTTCGCGGATCTGGACGGCCAGCCGAGCGACCACTACCTCTTCCTCACAGGCGAGGCGGGCAAGCTGCTGCGCGGCGAGCGCGAACCCACGCCGCCGTTCACGTTGCCGGTGCGTACCTTCACGTACAAGGGCAACCCGTTCGCGACGCACCACTACTTCGCCGATCCGTCGGCGCGCGTGTGGAACGGCCGCCTCTACGTCTATCCGTCCCATGACATCGATCCGCCGCGCGGCTGCGACCTGATGGACCGCTATCACGTGCTGTCGACGGACGACATGGTCAACTGGGTCGACCATGGCGAATTCCTGCGCGCGAGCGACGTCGAGTGGGGCCGCCCCGAGGGCGGTTTCATGTGGGCGCCCGACTGCGCGTTCAAGGACGGCAAGTACTACTTCTACTTCCCGCATCCGTCGGATACGCGCTGGAACGATTCGTGGCTGATCGGCGTGGCGGTGAGCGACCGTCCGGACGGCGGCTTCAAGAACGTCGGCACGGTGCCGGGCATGGGCGGCTTCGCGATGATCGACCCCTGCGTGTTCACTGATACGGACGGCCAGAGCTACATCTATGCCGGCGGCGGCGCGAAGCTCGTGGGCGCGAAGCTCAAGCCGAACATGGTGGAGCTCGAGGGCGAGGCCCGGCCGATGGTCGGCACGGTGGACTTCCATGAGGGTCCGTGGGTGTTCAAGCGCGGCGATTGGTACTACCTGATGTATCCGGACAACCACGAAGAACCCGGTCTCGGCGGACAGAACCGCCAGCACTACTGCATGTCGAAGAGTCCGCTTGGTCCGTGGGAGCACAAGGGCATCATCCTCGAGTCCACGGGCTGCGACACGAGCCACGGCTCGATCGTCGAGTACAAGGGCCAGTGGTACATGTTCTACCACAACCGCGTGATCTCCGGCCGCGGCAACCTGCGTACGCTCTGCTACGACCGCGTGTTCTTCAACAACGACGGTACGATTCAGCCGGTGCAGCAGACCCGCCGCGAGCGCCAGCCGTTCTGGAAGGGCAAGTGATCCGCTAGGAGGAAGGACGGCCGATGAAGAAGTTGATGGTGTGGGCCGTGGCGGCCCAGTTGGCGGCGGCGGCGTGGGCCGGCGTGTTTGCCGAACGCGACGTGATGACGGTGCGCGGCGGCTGGAAGATGGGCCAGGGCGACGCGCTCGCCCTGTCGGGCAAGACGGTGTCCGCCCCGGGCTTCGAAGCGAAGGGCTGGCTGCCGGCGACCGTGCCGGGTACGGTGCTGACGACGCTCGTGAAGAACGGGAAGCAGCCGGATCCGTACTGGGGCGACAACAACCGCCGCAAGCTCAAGAAGATTCCCGACCTGAACGACGTCGACCGCGATTTCTACACGGCGTGGTTCCGCACGGAATTCGCCGTGCCGGCGAACTACAAGGGACGCCAGACCTGGATGCGTCCGGAAGGCGTGAACTACCGCAGCGAAATCTGGCTCAACGGCCAGCTCGCCGCGGTGACGGCCGGCATGTTCAGCCGGCAGGCAGTCGACGTGAGCGACTTCGTGAAGCCGGGCGAGAAGAACGTCATTGCCGTGAAGGTGTTCCCCGTGGACTATCCCGGCGACCCGCGCCAGAAGAACTGGGGCGCGTCGAACGGCGAATGGCGCAACGGCGGCGACGGCGACATCGGCAAGAACGTGACGATGCTGATGTCCGTCGGCTGGGACTTCACGTTCTCGGACGGCATCCGCGACCGCAATACGGGCATCTGGAAGGACATCACGTTCTTCTCGACGAAGTACACGCGCCTTGAGGCCCCGGTCGTGCGCACGCAGTTCGTCGACGGGAAACACGACAAGGTCGAGCTCACGGCCGAGGTCACCGTGGACAACATCGCGGGTCGCGGCGGACATGGCCAGCACCTCACGTTCGAGGTGCCGGGCACGCCCGTCAAGGTGAAGCGCCACATCAACGTGCGCCGCGGCGAAAGCGGCACGGTCACGTTCAAGGCGACGCTCGACAAGCCGAAGCTGTGGTGGCCCCGCAACAAGGGTCCGCAGAACCTCTACACCGCCGTCTTCACGTCCTACAACGACGCGAAGGGCAAGGAAAACCAGGTCTTCGACCAGGTCAAGATCCGCTTCGGCGTGCGCGACCTCACGAGCGACCAGAGCGGCAAGGACAAGTCGCGCCAGTTCTATGCGAACGGACGCAAGATCTTCATCCGCGGCACGAACTGGATTCCGGAAGCGATGCTGAAGACGGACGACGCGCGCATGGAGGCGGAGGTCCGCCTGCTCGCCGAGTCGGGCGTCAACCTCGTGCGCCTCTGGGGCGGCGGCATCGTGGAGAGCGATTACTTCTATCAGCTGTGCGACGAATACGGCCTCATGGTGTGGCAGGAGTTCTGGATGACGGGCGACACGCTGCATCCGGTGGACCGCGCGCTCTATCTCTCGAACGTCGAGCAGGCCGTGAAGCGCATCCGTTCGCACGCCTCGCTCGCCCACTACGTGTGCTCCAACGAGTCCACGGAAGTGCCGGGCGTGAAGGAGCTCATCCTCTCGCTCGACCCGACGCACGCGTACATGATGCAGTCCGAATGCGACGGTGTGCATGACGGCAGCCCGTACAAGATCGTGAACCCGATGCGCTACTACGAGGATACGGCGTCCGCCCGCGGCAGCCGCGCGTACGGCTTCAATCCCGAGTATGGCACCTGCGCGCTTCCCGATGCGGAATACCTGCGCACGTTCATGCCCGAGAAGATGCTGTGGCCGATCGACAAGGAGGCGTGGAAGTACCGCGAAGGCGGCGGCTTCGACGACATGACGACGATCCACGACATCATGGTCAACGCGTATGGTCCCTCCCAGTCGATCGACGAATACTGCCGCAAGTCGGAGGCCGTCGACGCGATGAACCACCGCGCGCTCTGGGAAATCTGGAACCGTGCCTCCGCGACGCGCCGGGCGACAGGCGTTCTCTTCTGGTACGCGAATACGCCGGTGCCGAAGATCGGTTCGCACGCGTGGGACCACTCGCTCGGCCTCACGAGCGCCTTCTTCGCGCAGAAGAGCGCCCTTGCGCCGCTCCATGCGCAGTTCGACTACCTCGACAACACGGTGTCTGTGATGAACGACACGATTGCCGAGCACACGGTCGAGCTCGTGGCGGACGTGTACGACTTCAACACGAAGAAGCTGGCCGGGAAGAAGCTCGCGGTGACGGCTGCGGCCGAGACGTGTACGGACCTCTTCAAGCTCGAGTTGCCGGCGAATCTCACGCCTGTCCACTTCATCCGCCTTGCGCTGAAGGAAAACGGCAGGGAGGTCGACTCGACGGTCTACTGGCGCTCGACGAGCAAGTACACGGGGCCGAAGAACATGGACGGTCCGACGACGGCCGGCTTCGAATCGATGGACGCGTTGCCGAAGACGACGCTCGCCGCGCAGGCGCGCCGGACGGACGGCCAGACGGTCGTCACCGTGAAGAACACGGGCGACAAGCTGGCGTTCCTTGTGAAGCTGCTCGCACGCGATGCGCAGGGGAAGACCGTGAAGCCGACGTTCTATTCGGACAACTGGTTCTGCTTGATGCCGGGCGAATCGCGCGACGTGGCGGTCGAGGCCCCGGCGAGCGCGGTTGCATGGACGGTGCAGGGCTGGAACACGGCGGTCGTGAACGGCCGCAATCCCTGAGTGGAAGGAGACACGATGGGATACCCGGTCTTGCGTGTCGCGTGTGCGGCCGCGGCCTGCATGGCCGGGGCTTGCGCGGGCTTTGCGGCGGAGGGGCTGAAGCCGCAGCTGGCCGTGCCGACGGCGGGGCTTGTGCCGCGGGACGCGATCGTCTACTCGATCAACGCCGTCGCGCGCGGGGCGGACCGCACCGGAAAGGCGGATTGTTCGGCGATCCTGCAGCAGGCGCTCGACGAGCTGAAGCAGCAGGAGGGCGGTACGCTCTTCCTGCCGGCCGGACGCTACCGCCTCGACAAGTCGATCCGCATCGAGGGTGGCGTGGCGCTGCGGGGCGAATGGGCGAAGCCGGCACCGACCACGCTCGGCAAGGGCACGATTCTGTGCGTCTACGGCGGCCGCGGCGAGACGGAGCCGCGCGCGGCGGCGGTCCACGTGCAGAGCGGGGCGTGTCTGCGCGACGTCACGATCTGGCACCCCGAGCAGAGCGTGACGAAACCGGTTCCCTATCCCGCGGCGATCTGCGGACACGGCCATGCGTCGGTCGTCGAGGTGACGCTGATCAACGCCTGGACCGGCTACTACAACAACGACTGTTCGTCCATGTTGATCCGCGACTTCCATGCGACCTGCCTCAAGCTCGGCATCCACGGCGCGTACGCCTACGACATTCCGCGCATCGAGCATGCGAAGTTCGATACGGTGTATTGGGCACGGAGCGGACTCCCTGGCGCGCCGACTTCCATGACGGTGCGGCAGCTCAACCGGTTCTGCGAGGACAACCTCGTTGCCATCAGCGCGGGCGAGCAGGACTGGGGCTACTGGTGGGACCTCGAGGTCAACCACGCGAAGTGGGGCATCCACCTGACGGCCGTTCCCGACAACGACGGCAAGAAGGTCGTGCCGGGCAACATCGGCGCCGGGCAGGTCAAGATGCAGAACGTGCGCACGGGCATCCGCATGGAGAATGTGGGCTATCCGGGTTTCCAGGTGACGTTCGGCGACATTTCGGCGCGCGAGGCGTGTATCCACTACACGAAGCGTCCTTCGTACGCGGAGTATGAGCAGGATGGGCTTCGCCCCGCCTACTACAAGAACGCGACGATCATGCTCAGCAACCTGCGGCTCGCCGATGCGGCGACGCTCTTCTGGAGCGAGAAGGACGAAGGATTCTATGGCGTCAACTTCAACGGCTGCTCGTTCGAGAACTGGAAGTATTCCGCCATCTCGCAGCCGTGCGGCAGCCTGACGGCGTCGAACTGCAAGTTCCTCGGCCGCACGGGGGCGATTGCGTCCGGCGGGAAGGTCGACCAGGTCGTCCTTTCCGGCAACGCGTTCCGCGGACCGGTCTTCGTCGGCAAGCCGGGTGCCGAGACCGTCGTCGCGCGCGACGACAACGAGAAGCGGATCCCCTCCGCCAAGTACAGTTTCAGCTACGCGGTGGACGAGCGTCCGCCGAAGGGACAGCTGTTCGACGTCACGTTGTTCGGTGCGGTCGCGGGCACGCTCGACAAAGTGCCGGCGAAGGATTCGACGGTTGCGTTCCAGCGGGCGCTCAACGCCGCGGGACGCGCCGGCGGCGGCATCGTCTACGTGCCGGCGGGCGCCTATCGCATGGAAGGCGGCGTGACCGTGCCCGCCGGCGTCGAATTCCGGGGCAGCTTCGAATCGCAGCACTACGGCAACAGCACGACGCGCGGCACGCATCTGCTCGCCTACGGCGGGAAGGGCGATGCGAAGGGTACGCCGCTCGTGACGCTCGCGAAGCGGGCGTCCGTCAGCGGCTTCTCCGTCTTCTATCCCGACCAGCGATATACGGATCAGTCCGCCGATCCGTCGTTGAAGGTCGTGGCGTTCCCGCCGACGGTGCGCACGGCGCCGGGTGCGCAGGTGCGCAACATGACGATCACCGGCGCCTGGGTGGCCGTGGATGCGATGACGGTGCGCAGCGACGGCCTCGTCATCACCGACGTGACGGGCGCGGCGATGCGTTCGGCGCTTGAGCTCGGCCATGGAACGGATGGCGGAATCGTGCGCGATTTCCACTTCAACTATTCGTGCTGGACCCAGCAGGGCAAGTATCCGTCCCATCCCGCCGGCGAGAACGACAAGCTCCTCGGCGACTATACGACGCGCAAGGTGCGCGGACTTGTCCTCGGCGACGTGAAGAACGTCGTCTTCCATTCCTGCTTCAACATCATCGTCGCCGAGCAGATCCGCCTGATCAAGGATCCCTACACGGGCG
>CADCPA010000181.1 GCA_902803135.1 uncultured bacterium | reverse complement strand
CATCTGTGGCGCACGAAGCAGTTCCCCGACGACTTCATCGACGAGAACCTGCGCACCGACTACGCGAAGATACGCCACCTTGTCACGCTCGACCGACGGCTCAACGGCAACTTCCACGTCCTCGAGAACCTCATCGCCGGCGGCGAGCTCACGGAACGCCTCGTGCGCTCGTTCCAGGCGCGGGAGCTGACGCAGAAGGAGAACTTCACCTCGCTCCTCTACTGGCTCGGAATCGCCACCATCACCGGCGGCAAGTTCGGCAAGACGGTTTTCGGCATCCCGAACGAGACATTGAAGGAGCTTGCCGCGAAGATGATTCCCGCCGCGTATGCGGACGTCCACAAGATCGACGAGCGCGTTTACGACATCAACAACGGGCTGAGCGATTTTGCAGAGAGCGGAGAATGGCGTGGATTCGTCGGCATCCTCTCGCAGATTGTGAAGGAGAACTTCGCGGTGCGCGACGCGGTCGAGGGCGAGAAGGTGGTGCAATCGACCATCGTGGCGCTTCTCACCGCCGCTGGTGGACCGTACTTTGTGAATCACGAGCGCGAGGTGGGCGGAGGGTTCTACGACATCGCTCTCGAGCCGCAGCTTCTGCGCTGGCCGGATATCGCGCACGCCGCGCTCATCGAGATGAAATACGTGAAGGCGGGTGACCCCGCGCCGACGCCCGACGACCTCGCGAAGATCCGCGCCGCCGCCATCGCCCAGCTCGACAAGCATTCCTCCGATCCGCAGCTTGCAGCCGCATGGCGGCTGCGGGGAACGGAGAACGGGGAACGGGGAACGGTGGAATTGCACCGCCTCTTGATCGTGTTCCACGGAGGTGCGTGCGTGCTGTCGGAAGAAGTGTGATGATTCCGGCAATTGCAGAACGGTCTAGCTCGACGGCGCTATCGTTCGTGCTCTTCTTCCGCTAGGGCTGCGTCCCGGCGCGCGGCTTCTGCGCGCTGCGCCATTCGCGCATCGAGATGCCGAATTTCCGCCTGAAAAGGTTCTTCAGATGATTGGGATTCGCGAAGCCGCAGGCGGACGTTATCGCGCGGATCGAGAGGCCGGTATCCGCGAGCAGCCGCTTGACTTCCCTTAGACGCCCGTTGTCGTTGCGCACGCACGCCGTGGGAACGCCGCGACCGGGCGCGGGAATGGTTTCGGACGCCAGTATGTCAAAATCGTGATGTTTTGGTTATGAAAAAATACCCCACTGTTCTGTGGCGTGCGTTGCTGTTTTTTGTTAAAATACGTGCGCATGGCGGGACGCTTCTGCCGATCGATTTTCACATCAAAAGGAAGGTGCGCGAAAGTGAAGAAGCTGCTGATGATGATTGGCATGGCCACGACGGCCAACGGAGCCGTGTACGAGGTGATCTTCACCCGTGCCCGTAAGCGGCGTCACAATCTACGTGCGCTGAGAAGGAAGGCGATGAACTGCATGTTCAGGACTGCGGCGGTTGTCGCGATTTCCGCCGCGGTTGTGTTTGCCGCCGGCGGTCAGGCGGTTGCGGTGTCGCCTGCAGTTACGCATTCTCTGGACACGACGACCGTGCCGCCGTTGGGCGGGCAGATTCCCGCCGAGATGCGCGGCGGCACGTGGAAGGTGATCTACTCCTCGGCGGAGGGGCCGGAAGGACGTGCTCTTGAAGTGCTCACCAAGCGCGTGGGGACGTATCTGCTGCGCGAGGCGCATTTCGCGACGCCGTTCGTGCTGCCGCTCGAGAAGGACGGCGGCGAGCGGGTGGATACGAAGCGCGACGCGTTTGTGATCGGCGTTCCCGCGAAGAACGCCACGCTGAAGGCGCTCCTCGGTGGAAAGACCGTTCCTGCGGGCGGGTATCTGATCAAGACCATGCACAGGGAGGGGCGCAACGTCGTCGTGATCGCCGGCGACACGCCGTCGGCCGTGCTCTGGGGCGTCTTTGAATTCCTCGACGTGATCGCTCCCAACCTCGACGTGCGGATGGCCGGCACGCACGGAGGCTATCCCGGAACGTTCCTGCGCGGCAAGAAGCTTCCCGACTTCGAGTACTCCACTTTGCCGGAGACGCCGGTGCGCAGCGCGTGGACGTGGGGACACGTGATCAACGACTACAATGCGTCGTTCCGCGAGATGGCGCGCGCGCGCTTCAACCGGGCGATCATCTGGAACGACCGCCAGATCGTGAACGCGAAGGCCGTGGTGGAGTGCGCCCACAGCTGGGGCATCGAGGTGTTCTGGGGATTCCACTGGGGATGGGGCATCGAATTCAACGACCTCGGCAAGCTCGACGCGCTTTCCGACTCCATCGTGGACGAGTGGCGGCGCATCTGGAAGCCGATGGGCGGCGACGGCATCTACTTCCAGAGCTTCACCGAGACGAACCAGCAGGAGATGGGCGGGCGCCTCATCGCCGACATCGTGACGGAGCTTGTGAACAAGACGGCGAAGAAGATCCACGCCGAGTCGCCGGAGACGGACATCATCT
>CADCPA010000180.1 GCA_902803135.1 uncultured bacterium | reverse complement strand
GTCGATCCGGCCACGGGCGCGAAGGGCACGCGCGAGACGAACACGATGCCGCAGTGGGCCGGCAGCTGCTGGTACTATCTGCGCTACATCGACCCGCACAACGACACGGCGTTCTGCAATCCCGCGCTGCTGAAGAAATGGCTGCCGGTCGACCTCTACGTGGGCGGTGCGGAGCACGCGGTGCTCCACCTCCTCTACAGCCGCTTCTGGCACAAGGTGCTGTTCGACCTCGGCCTCGTGCCGACGGATGAACCGTTCCAGAAGCTCGTCAACCAGGGCATGATCCTCGGCATGGCGTTCAAGAACAAGCGCGGCGTGCTGATCCCCAAGGACCAGGTGACGTGGAAGGACGACAAGCCCTTCGGACCGAAGGAGCTGGACGGCGATCCGAACGACCTCGAAGAACTCGTCGAGATTCCGGCGAAGATGTCCAAGTCCCTCAAGAACGTGGTCAACCCCGACGACGTGATCCGCGACTACGGCGCCGACTCGCTGCGTCTGTACGAGATGTTCATGGGTCCGCTGCAGGCCGTCAAGCCCTGGAACACGAAGGGCGTCGACGGCGTGTACCGCTTCCTCAAACGCGTGAACAAGATGGTCACCGAGCAGCCTCTCGTCGACCGCGCGCTCACGAAGGCCGAGGCGAAGATGCTGAACCTCACCATCAAGAAAGTGGACGAAGACATCGACACGATGAACTTCAACACGGGTATTTCGGCGATGATGGTGTTCGTGAACGCGTTCGCGGGCGAAGGCAAGGACCTCCCGCGCGAAGCCGCGGAGAAGTTCGTGCTCTGCCTGGCGCCCTTCGCGCCGCATCTCGGCGAAGAGCTCTGGCAGTTCCTCGGCCACGGGACGACGCTCGCGTACGAGCCGTTCCCGGCGTTCGACCCCAAGGCCCTCGTCGAAGACGAAGTCGAGATTCCCGTGCAGGTGCTCGGCAAGCTCCGCGGCCGCGTGACGGTGGGCGTCGCGGCGACGCCCGCCGAGATGGAAGCCGCGGCGAAGGCGAATCCTGACGTGGCGAAATTCCTCGAAGGCAAGACGATCGTCAAGGTGATCGCCGTGCCGAAGCGGATGGTCAACTTTGTGGTGCGATAGGATGTTTCATAAGAAAGGTCACTAAAATGAAGAAATTGATGATTCCCCTTTGTGCGGCCATGATGGCCTGTGCGTGTGTGGCGGCCGATGCGGTCCAGCCGGCCGATCCGGGTGCGATGCGCAGGGTGCGTGCGGCCCGTGCGGCGCGCAATCCCGGCCAGGTGCCGATGCGGGCGTTCGACGTGCGTCCCTTCGGCAAGCTCAAGGACGGCCGTGAAGTGAAGCTCTACCGTCTGCGCGGCCGCGGCGGCCTCACGCTCGACGTCACCGACTTCGGCGGCCGTCTCGTGCGCTGCTACGCGCCGGACAAGTTCGGCAACCTCGCCGACGTCACGCTGGGCTGGAACACGCCGGCGGAGTACGAGAAGTGGGGCCACTCGATGGGCACGCTCATCGGCCGCTTCGGCAACCGCATCAAGGACGGCAAGTTCTCGATCGACGGCACGGAGTTCCAGCTCGCGTGCAACGAGGACAAGAAGACCGACAAGACGGTGCGCCACTGCAACCTCCACGGCGGTCCCGAAGGCTGGGACTCCAAGATTTGGAAGGTGCGTCCGTTCCGCCAGAGGGGCAACGAGTGCCTCGAACTCACCTATGTCTCGCCGGACGGTGAAATGGGCTTCCCGGGCACGGTGACGTGCAAGGTCACGTACACGGTGACGCCGGACAACAAGTGGATGATCGACTACGAAGCCACGACGGACAAGCCGACGGTGCTCAACCTCACGCACCACACGTACTGGAACATGGCGGGCGAGTCGAGCGGCGACGTGCTGAAGCAGGAGCTCCAGATCAATGCCGACGAATACACGCAGACCGACATCGGCCTCATCCCCACGAAGAACGCGCCGGTGGAAGGCACGGGCATGGACTTCCGCACGCTGCGTCCGATCGGCGCCAAGATGGACCTCATGACGGCCGAGAAGGCCTTCATCCCGATGGACAACTGGTACGACCACAACTTCGTGCTGAAGGGCGCGAACGGCGAACTCAAGCAGGCCTGCATCATGCGCGACCCCGTGTCGGGCCGTACGATGGAAATCTGGACGACCGAGCCCTGCATGCAGATGTACGGCGCCCAGAACTTCGAGCCGACGGAGCCGGCCAAGGCGGCGGGCAAGAACCTCTGCATGTTCGCGGGCCTGGCCCTCGAGACGCAGCACTACCCCGACTCCCCGAACCATCCCGAATTCCCGTCGACGGTTCTCCGTCCGGGCGAGACGTTCAAGAGCCACACCGAGTACCGCTTCTCCGCGAAGTAAGACGGTGGCAGCCATGCACGTCATTGTCTGCATCAAGCAGGTCCCGGACACGACAAACGTCCGAATCAACCCGAAAACCAACACGCTCATGCGCGAGGGCGTCGAGTCGATCATCAATCCGTTCGACGAGTATGCCCTTGAGGAAGGGCTGCGCTTGAAAGACATGACGGGCGCGAAAGTCAGCGTGGTCACGATGGGTCCGCCCCAGGCGGCCGTCGTGCTGCGCGAGGCGATGGCCCGTGGCGCGGACGACGCGTATCTCGTGTCGTCCCGCGCCTTTGGAGGCGCCGACACGCTGGCGACCTCGTACACGCTGTCGATGGCCATCCGGAAGATCTGCGGGGGCCGGACGCCCGACTTGGTCCTCTTCGGCAAGCAGGCGATCGACGGCGACACGGCCCAGGTGGGCCCGGGCGTGTCGGAATTCCTCGACGTGCCGCTGGTGACGTACGTGAAGAGCCTGAAGGCGGACAAATCGTCCTATCAGGTGACGTCTGTCATGGACGACGGCGAGCATGTGGTCACGGGTTCGTTCCCGTGCGTGATGACGGTGCTGAAGGAGGCGACGACGCCCCGCTTTGCGCCGCTCGCCGGCTGGCGCAAGGCCGCCAAGGCCGAGATTGCGGCATTCGACGAGAAGGCGCTCGCGGCGGATCCGATCCGCATCGGCCTCACGGGCTCGCCCACGAAGGTCGTGACGATCTTCCCGCCTCCGACGAAGGGCGGCGGCGAGAAGGTCGATGCGCGGACGGATGCGGCGGCCGGTGCGCAGGCGATTGCGGACTTCCTGCAGAAGAAAGGGCTGGTGAAGGCATGAGCGCCCCGATTTTCATCGACCCGAAGCTCTGCAAGGGCTGTGGCAAGTGCGTGAAGGGCTGCGGGTTCGGCGCCCTCAAGATGGTCGACGCCCCGGGCGCGAACAAGCCCGGCAAGCTCGCGGAAGTCGACGCCGCGGCGTGCAAGGCGTGCAACGCGTGCGTCACGGCGTGTCCGTTCAAGGCGATCGCCGAGGTCAAGCAGAAGATCTACGGCACCGAGCACATCGAAGACTACAAGGACATCTGGGTGTTCGCCGAGCAGAACGGCGGCCGGGTGGCGGAAGTCGCCTACGAACTGCTGGCGAAGGGCGTGGAGCTCAAGAACCAGCGCGGCCAGGGCGCCAAGCTCGCCGCGGTGCTGCTGGGCAGCCAGCTGCCGAAGGCGGCTGAAGACAGTTTGATTGCGGCGGGCGCGGATGTCGTCTACAAGGTGGACGATCCCTCCCTCGCCGACTATGAAGCCAACGTGTATGTGGACGCGGTCAGCCAGCTGATTGTGAAGCATCGGCCCGAAGTCGTGCTGGCCGGTGCGACGGCCGTGGGCCGCGCGTTCTTCGCGCGCGTCGCGGTGAAGGTGCGCACGGGCCTGACGGCCGACTGCACGATGCTGAAGATCGAAGAGACGGAGAACAAGGACACCGGTGCGCTGCAGATGCTGCTGCACCAGACGCGCCCGGCCTTCGGCGGCAACATCATGGCCACGATCATGACGCCGAACCACCGTCCGCAGATGGCGACGGTGCGGCCGAAGGTGTTCAAGAAGGCACCGGCGGATCCGAAGCGCAAGGGCCAGGTGCTGGCCGAGGCGCTCAAGCTGATTGCGCCGAAGACGAAGCTCGTCAAGGTCGTGAAGGATCCCGCGGCGATCGACATCACCGCGCACGACATTCTCGTCGCGGGCGGACGCGGCCTCAAGAAGGAGGAGAACTTCAAGCTGCTGTTCCGCCTGGCCGAGCTCCTCGGCGGCGAAGTCGCCTGTTCGCGCGCCTGTGTCGACGCGGGCTGGTGCTCCGTGACGCGCCAGGTCGGCCAGACGGGCAAGACCGTCGCGCCGAAGCTCTACCTCTGCTTCGGCATCTCGGGCGCGATTCAGCATCTCGAGGGCATCCGCGGCGCGGATACGATCGTCGCCGTGAACTCCGATCCGAATGCGCCGATCTTCGGCGTGGCGGACCTCGGCATCGTCGGCGACCTCTTCGAGATTCTTCCGCTGCTCGTCAAGGAACTCGAAAGCAAGTAGGCATCGTCTCACCGGTTAGGAAGAGTCAGGATATGGCAATCGAGACAGACATTTTGATCGTGGGCGCGGGTCCGGCGGGCCTCGCGACGGCCATCGCCCTGCGCCGCCAGGCGACGGGCCGGAAGCCGACGGTCGTCGTTTTGGACAAGGGCCGTTCCGCGGGGTCGCACGTCCTGTCGGGCGCAATCGTCGACCCCTCGGGCTTCAAGGACCTGCTCACCGACGCGGAAATCGAAAAGATGCCGTGCGAGGCGAAGGTCGTGAAGGAGAGTTTCCGCTGCAATTTCTTCGCGGGCTTCTCGCTGAAGATTCCGTGGGTGCCGCCGATGATGAGCTCCATGGGCTTCCCGGTCGTGTCCCTCACGAAGGTCACGCAGTACCTTGCGGACATCGCCCGCAGGGAGGGTGCGGAAGTCTACACGGGCTACGCCGTGACGTCGCTGATCGAAGAGGGCGGCGTCGTGGTGGGCGCGAAGACGGGCGAGAAGGGCCTGGACAAGGACGGCCGGAAGAAGGGCAACTACCTGCCCGGCGAGGAAATCCGCGCGAAGGTCGTGGTGCTCGCCGAAGGCGGTTCGGGCATTCTCACCGAGAAGCTCATCGCCGACAGGAAACTTCAGGGCGAACGTCCGCAGACCTACGCGCTCGGCATCAAGGAGCTGATCGAAGTTCCCGCCGGCACGCAGACGGCGGGCGAGGTGATGCACACGTTCGGCTGGCCGGCGGACTTCTCGACCTACGGCGGCGGCTTCGTCTATCACATCTCCGAGACGCAGGTGATGGTCGGCTATGCGTATGCGCTCGACTACACGCGTGCGGAAATCGATCCGTTCCAGCTGTTCCGCCAGTTCAAGACGGCGGCTTGCGTGGCGTCGCACATCAAGGCCGGCAAGACGGTCGCCTACGGCGCGAAGGTGATTCCCGAAGGCGGCTTCTATTCCGTGCCGAAGCTCTCGACGCCGGGTTGCCTGATTGTGGGCGACGGTGCCGGGCTTCTGGACTCGCTGCGCATCAAGGGCGTTCACATTGCGCTCCAGAGCGCGGTCGCGGCGGCCAAGGCGATTCTCGCCGACGGCGGCGCGCTCGGCGCCCGCGCGAAGAGCGGGGCGATCGGCGAGGCCTATGAGAAGCTGGTCAAGGAGACGCCGGGCTGGCGGGAAATGGCGCGTGTGAGGAACGTGCGCGCGGCGTTCTCGTACGGACTGCCGTGGGGCGTGGCTGCGGGCGGTCTCGCGTGGCTCACGCGCGGCGCGTTCCCGAACTTCCGCATTCCGGGCTGCGAAGAAGGCGACGCGAAGGCGCTTCAGCCGCTCGACCGCGCGGATCTCGCGCGCGTCCAGGCGCGTGCCGTCGCGTCGTCGCCGGTGCAGCCGGATCGTCTGACGGACGTCTTCATGAGCGGCGTGATCCACGAAGAGGACCAGCCGTGCCACCTGCGGATCAGGAATCCGGCGCTGTGCGCGGCGTGCGAGGAGAAGTTCGGTTCGCCGTGTACGCGGTTCTGTCCGGCGGAAGTCTACCGTCGGGAAGACGGGAAGCTGCAGGTCGATTTCTCGAACTGCCTGCACTGCAAGACGTGCCGCATCAAGTGTCCGATGGAGAACGTCGACTGGACGTTCCCGCAGGGCGGCGACGGCCCGCGCTACACGCGGATGTAGGGAAGTTGTGAGTTGTGAGTTGAGAGTTGTGAGTTGGGAGATCGGCGGGCGTCGGATTCCCGTCGCGATTGCAGAGAGTTTAAGAGAAGAGAGGAAAAGACAATGGAAATGAACAGGAGAACGTTTGTTACGGGTGCGGCGGCGGCGGGGGCGTTTCTGCCGAGCTTCAACATCCTCCATGCCGAAGACCACAACTGGAAGGTGGAGGACGACGGCAAGAGCCTCTTGGGTCCGAAGGACGACCAGATCAACATCGCGCTCATCGGCTTCGGCGCCGAGGCGCGCGTCCTCTCCAAGTCGATCGTGCGCATTCCCGGCGTGCGCGTGCGCGCCGTGTGCGACATCTGGAAGCTCCAGTGCCAGCAGGCGAAGGCCTTCTTCAAGAGCTACGGCCACGATGTGGCGTGCTATGAAGACTACCGGGAAATGCTGGAGAAGGAAGACAAGAACATCGACGCCGTCGTGATCGCGACGCCGGACTGGATGCACTGCGAGCATACGTGCGCGTGCCTCCGCGCCGGCAAGCACGTGTACTGCGAAAAGGAAATGTCCAACCGCCTTGAGCTCGCCGCCGAAATGTGCCGCGTCGCGCAGGAGACGGGCAAGCTGCTCCAGATCGGCCACCAGCGCCGTTCGAATCCGCGCTACCGCCACTGCTTCGAGACGGTCGTGCCGAACATGCTCGGCCGCATCACCAACGCCTATGCGCAGTGGAACCGTTCGCTCCTGCCGTTCACCACGTACAAGAAGCCGCCGAAGCAGGAGGTGCTCGACAAGTACGGCTACACGAACGCCGAGCAGTACCTCAACTGGCGCTGGTTCTACAAGTACGGCGGCGGCTCGATGGTGGACCTCGGTTCGCACCAGATCGACCTCTTCATCTGGGCGTGGGGCGTGCCGCCCTCCAGCGTGACGGCGATCGGCGGCAAGGACGCCTTCAAGCCGGCGCGTGAAGCCTACGACCGCGTGATGTGCATCTACGAGTTCACGCTGCCCGACGGCACGAAGAACGAGGCGTACTACCAGGTGATGTCCTCCAACGCCCGCGGCGGCTTCTACGAGCAGTTCATGGGCGAAAAGGCCGCTCTGACGATTGCGGAGATCTCCGCGCGCGGCAACACCGTGCAGCGCGACCTCGGCAACTCGATCAACCCGTGGAAGGACGACGAGTGGCGGGCGTTCATCGACAAGGGCTGGATTCTGCCCGCCGCCGACGACAAGCTCAAGAAGGACGTCTCGAAGGACATCGTGGTCGACACGCGCATCACGGAGCTGGCGAACGGCAACCCGCTCGGCATCGCGCTGAACAAGCCGGCCCACATGCCGCACCTCGAGAACTTCTTCGCGGCCTGCCGCCACGGCGAGAAGCTCAACTGCCCGGCCGAGCTCGCGTACGAGAGCGCCGTCGCGGTGCTCGCCGCGAACGCATCGGCCGACTCGCACCAGACGCACTACTTCAAGCCCGAGGACTTCAAGGTGCCGCCGCGTCCCGCAGCCGCCCCCGCTCCGGCTCCCGCGGCCCCGGCCCCGGCTCCTGCGGCCCCTGCGTCGGCCGCCCAGGCGTGAAGATCCCCCTGACAGTGCTGTTCACCGCGTTGATCGGCGCCTCTGCGGCGGTCGGCGCGGTGAACCCGTCTTCGGTGTTCCGCAAGGCGGATGGCACGCCGAGCACCTGGCCGCCGATGCGTCCGTCCGTTTCCGCGGACTTCAGCTCGTCGCTCTCGAACATTCTCTTCGGCATCCGCCTCGACTGGGGCGGCGGGAAGAACGCGCGGAAGCCGCAGGACGCGGCGAGCCGACCGGTTGCGCCGCCGCCGACCGCGCGTCCGCGCCGCCCCGACGCGTTCGCCGCGGCGAAGAACAAGCTGGCCGTCATTGCGACGGGGGAACATGTCGGGACGGGCTTTCTCGTGCGCGAGGGCGCACGCACCTGGCTCTATACGAACGCGCACGTGGTGCGGAACCGGCCGTATGTCAAGGCGACGATGCTCGACGGCACGAAGCTCGCGCTCGGCGCGCGCGAGTATGCGCACGACGTCGACTTTGCGCGCTTCGCCGTGTCGGCCGACCTGCCGGGGCTCGAACTGCGCGAAGGCCTTCCCGACGTGGGCGAGCGCATAACCGTGCTCGGCAACAGCGACGGCCGGGGCGTGATCACGCAACTGGCGGGCCATATCGTCGGGGTGGGGCCGATGGAAATCGAAATCGACGCGACGTTTACCGCCGGCAACAGCGGCAGCCCCGTGCTCGACGCCCAGGGCCGGGTCGTCGCCGTCGCGAGCTATCTGCGCGACTGCCGCAACGATGCGGACTGGTCGAAGGTCGACACGCGCTTCAACGGCATCCGCCGGTTCGCCCTCCGCCTCCAGGGCGTGGTGTGGGAAGCGGCGCAATGAGCACTTGGCTTTGATTCCGCTTGACATCCAGGCAGGGATAGTAGATAATCTTAAGTTGCATAACCCGAATAAGGTCAATCCCGAACAAGGAGTTCATTTAGCATGCAGAATCAGGACGTCTATGACAAGGTGCTGGCTGCTTTCGCCGCGAAGTTCGGCGGGAAGCCGGAGAAGGTCGCCTATGCGCCGGGTCGCATCGAGGTGCTGGGCAACCACACCGACTACAACGAAGGCTACGTCTTCTCGGCGGCCATCGACAAGGGTACGTTCTTTGCGGTGTCGGCTGCGGCCGACGACACGGTCACGCTCGTCGCGCTCGACATGAACGAGACGTACACGTGCAAGCTCGCCGACGTGAAGAAGGTCGAGACGGGTGCGACGTGGGCGAACTACCCGCTCGGCACGTTCAACTGGCTGTTCGACGGCGAACCGGCCAAGGCCGGCAAGGGCTTCAAGGCGGTGTTCGGCGGCAACATCCCGCTTGGCGCGGGCCTGAGCTCCTCCGCGGCGCTCGAGATGGCCACGGTGCTGGCCCTGGCGGCGCTCTACGGCATCGAGAAGGACAAGACGACGTTGGCGAAGATCGGCCAGAAGGCGGAGCACACGTTCGCCGGCTGTCCGTGCGGTCTGCTCGACCAGGCCTCCTCGCTCTACGGCAAGGAAGGCTCGCTCGTGAAGAGCGATTTCCGCTACTGCCAGTTCGAGAACGTCGACCTCGGTCCGACGGTCGCGTTCATGATGGTGAAGTCCAACGCCAAGCACGCGCTCGTGGACGGCGCCTACGCCAGCCGCCGGCAGGCCTGTGAAGACGCCGCCAAGTATTTTGCTGGCGTCCTCAAGCACCCTGTCACCCATTTGCGCGATGTCTCCTGCGCCGAGTGGATTCTCTACCGTGGCGGCCTTTCCGAGACGACGGCCAAGCGCGCGATCCACCCGATCGGCGAAGACGAGCGCGTGGTCAACGGCGCGGCGCTCCTCGAAAAGGGCGACCTCGCGGCGTTCGGTTCGCTGATGTTCGATTCGCACGAGTCCAGCCGCAACTGGTTCGAGAACTCCTGCGAAGAGCTCGACACGATCGTGGACGCCGCCAAGGCGATCCCCGAAGTGCTCGGCGCCCGTCTCTCCGGCGGCGGTTTCGGCGGCAGCTGCTGCCTGCTCGTCAAGCCCGAGGCGGCGGACAAGATCGCGGCGGCGATCACGGCGGCCTACAAGACGGCCTATGGCGACGAGCCGACCTGCGCGCTCATCAAGCCAAGCGCCGGCGCGCACCTCGTCTGAGAGGCGGCGTCCGGCACGGCAGTTCCAAGTTTTAATCAAGTCAACTAAAGGATAAACAAAATGGCAGAAGAAAAGAAGAGCCTGAACTGGGTGGCCGTCTTTACGATGTTCGCCCTCTACGGCATGATCTCATTCGTCACGAACCTCGCGGCCCCGATGGGCCAGGTCTGGGTGTTGCAGAAGGGGATCGACGGTTCCAACATGCTCGGCATGATGGGCAACATGATGAACTTCGCCGCCTACCTGTTCATGGGCATTCCGGCTGGCAAGATGCTGACGAAGCTCGGCTACAAGAAGACGGCGCTCATCGCCATTGCGACGGGCTTCGTGGGCGTGGCGATCCAGTACATCTCCGGTCTCGTGCCGGCCGCGGCCGACGGCAATGCGGTCAAGCCGTTCTGCGTGTACCTGCTCGGCGCCTTCGTGTGCGGCTTCTCGGTGTGCATGCTCAACATGGTCGTCAACCCGATGCTGAACCTCCTCGGCGGCGGCGGCAACAAGGGCAACCAGCTGAACCTCATCGGCACGACGTTCAACTCGATGTGCGGCACGGCGACCCCGATGCTCGTCGGCGCACTGGTCGGCCAGGTGACGAAGGAGTCGAAGGTCGCCGACGTCAACCTCGTGATGTACATCGCGCTCGCGGTCTTCGCGCTCGCGTTCATCATCCTCCAGTTCATCAAGATCGAGAACCCGGAAGCGACGGACACGAAGGAAGACATCCCCGTGCTCGCTCCGCTTAAGTATCGCCACTGCCTCCTCGGCGTGATCGCGATCTTCATGTACGTCGGCGTCGAAGTCGGCATCCCCGGCACGATGGTGTTCTGGCTCTCGCCGCAGGGCGGCTCGCTGGCCAAGCTCGGCGCCGCGAACCCGGCCGCCACGGCGGGCATGGTGGCGGGAACCTATTGGCTGCTGATGCTCGTCGGCCGTACGGTCGGTGCGTTCATCGGCGGCAAGGTTTCCTCCCGTCTCATGATGATCGTCACGACGCTCACGGCGATCGTCCTGATCGTCGTCGGCACGCAGCTGACGGAAGTGGCGACGAAGATGCCGGTGTTCACGGGCAAGACTTTCGTGATGGCGGAAGTGCCGCTGACGGCGCTCCTGTTCGCGCTCTGCGGCCTCTGCACCTCGATCATGTGGCCGAGCACGTTCAACCTCGCCACGGAGAAGCTCGGCAAGTACACGGCGGCGGCCTCGGGCCTCTTCATGGTCATGGTCGTCGGCGGCGGCATCCTGCCGCTCATCCAGAACGGCATTGCGGACAATCTGGCGACCGGTTCGCGCGACGCGGCGGGCGCGGTGATCGACGCGGCCAAGTTCACGAAGGCGTTCATGGTCGCCTACCTCGTGCCGGTCTTCGGCCTGGCGTACATGTTCGTCTATTCGGCCTTCTTCTCGAAGGTCTCGAAGGACTTCAAGGTCGACTGAGCGCGTTGACGTAAAAGTCTTGGTTCCAAGGGCCGGTGCACGTGCGTGCATCGGCCCTTGTCAGTCAAGAGCTCGGCGTGAGTCGTGAATGGTTGTCGTGGGTCGGTGAAGAGGGGCGGCATTTCACGACAACAGGAGCCGACTCTGTAAGAGACGGGGTGCGGGCGGCCTAGTAACGGGTGGAAAACGTCCCCCGTCTTATGCTATACTATCAGTCTTCAATGGGAAAAAACAGACCAGAACTCCTTGCGCCTGCGGGCGACATGACCTGCCTCCAGGCGGCGCTCGACGCGGGGGCCGATGCCGTCTACCTGGGCCTTGACGGATTCAACATGCGCGCCCGATCGGGCGTGAACTTCACCTGCGAGACGCTGCCCGAAGCCGCCCGCCGCTGCCGCGCACGCGGCGTGAAACTCTATTTAACGCTCAATTCGATCATTTTCGAGGGCGAATTGGCCGCTGTCGAAGAGATGATCGTCTTCGCGAAGCCGTATGTGGACGCCTTCATCATCGCGGATTGGGGCGTTGCCGCCCTCTGCAGAAAGCAGGGCGCCGTCTTCCACGTGTCGACGCAGATGAGCTGCTCGAACTCCCTCGCGGCGAAGTTCATGAAGGCCCAGGGGGCGGCGCGCGTGGTCCTGGCCCGCGAATGCACCCTCGCCGAGGCCCGCGAGATCGTCGCGAACGCCGGCGTCGAAATCGAGGTGTTCGTCCATGGGGCCCAGTGCATTGCCGAGTCGGGCCGCTGCCTCCTCTCCCATGAGGCCTACGGCTGCAGCGCGAACCGCGGCGAATGCCACCAGCCCTGCCGCCGCCGTTTCCTCATCAAGGCGGTCGACCGCTATTCGGACAAGGACGGCAACCCGATTCACGACGCGGATGCCGAATTCGAAGTGACGCCCCATACGGTCCTCTCGGCGAAGGACCTCTGCTCGCTGCCGTTCCTCGACCGGCTCGTCGCTTCGGGCGTCGCCTCGTTCAAGATCGAAGGGCGCGCACGCAAGCCGGAATACGTCCATTGCGTGGTGCGGGCCTATCGGACGGCGCTCGACGCCGTGCTGAACGGAACGTTTACGCCCGAACTGGCGAACCGCCTCGTCGAGGAGACCCGTACCGTGTTCCACCGCGAGCTGGGCGTGGGCCTGTTTTTCGGACGTCCCGGGGCGGATCAGTACACCGACCGCGAGGATTCCCTGGCGACGACGGTCAAGCGCTATTCCGGACGCGTCATCGACTACTTTCTCAAAGCCGGCATCGCGCAGGTGCAGATACAGGACCATCCGCTGGCCGTCGGCGATTCCGTTCAGATCCACGGCTCGACCACCGGCGTCGTCGAGACGACGATTGCCGCGCTCCGCCGCGACGACGAGATTCTGACCTCCGCCGGGCGCGGAACCTGGGCGACGTTCCCGTGCCCCCGCGTGCGCGTGGGCGACAAGGTCTTCTTCATGGAGAAGGTGAGGGATTGAGCAAATGGACCGCATGACCTACTATTTCATCGTTTTCGCCTGTTTTGCGTTTGCGATGGGTGCGTGCATCGCGAGTTTCCTGAACGTGTGCATCTGGCGCATTCCCCGCGGGGAGAATATCGCGTTTCCGCCGTCGCATTGTCCGAACTGCAATGCGCGCATCCGCTGGTACCAGAACATCCCGATTCTCAGCTGGACCTTTCTGCGCGGCCGTTGTGCAAACTGCCACCGGCCGATCAGCATGCGCTACACGATTGTCGAGATGATGGGCGGCATCTTCTTCCTCCTGGCCTATCTGCAGTGGGGCATGCCGTTCTTCTTCGGCGGCGAGCCGATGCTCGGGCTTCAGCTCAGCCGCACGCTTGGAATGGTGCCGGCGAGCTGGTTCATCCTCGCCTGGCTCATGCTGCTCGCGTTCATCGATCTCGAGAACTCGTTCTTCCCGAGCTTTCTGCTCTATGTCGGGATGGCGGCGGGTCCGATTCTGAGCTGTCTCGTGCCCGAACTGCAAGGCGAGAAGGATCGTCTGACGGCGCTCTGCTGGTCGCTCGGCGGCGAGGCGATCGGCTTTGTCTCGCTGTGGATCGTCCGCAAGGTGGGCACGTCGGTCGTGCGGAAGTGGAAGAACGATCCCGAACTCGAGGCGCTCGGAGACGGCGACCCCTACTTCCTCGGGGCGGTCGGCGGCTTTTTCGGGCCCCTCTCCGTTCTCTTCACCGTTGTGGCCTCCTCCTTCTCCGGGGCGCTCATCGGCCTGGCGCTGCTTCTCCGCGGCAAGGCCAAACTGGGCGGATGCACGGCGATTCCGTTCGGTCCGTATCTCGCGCTGGGCGCCGTGATCTGGACCTTCTGGGGTCCGGCGGTCGTGAACTGGTATCTTGGATTCTTCAATGTCCCCGTCTCGTGAGCTCTTCACCCGCATTGCGGGCTGCTACGACGCGCTCAACCGCGTCCTGACCTGCGGCGTCGACGTCCTCTGGCGCCGGCGGGCCCTCGCGCAGCTGGCGCGTCTCGCCGGCAACCCGCAGGCCGTCCTCGACCTCGCCACGGGCACGGCCGATCTCGCGTGCGGCCTGGGGAAGACCTTCCCCGCGGCCCGCGTGACGGGCCTCGATCTCACGCCGGCGATGCTGGAGATCGGCCGCGCGAAGGTCGCGCGGGCGAAGCTCGGCGGCCGGGTGTCGCTCGTCGAGGGGAACGCCGAGGCGCTCGATTTCCCCGACGCGTCCTTCGACGTGGTGACGTGCTCCTTCGGTTTCCGCAACTTCCCGCACAAGGACCGTGCGCTCGCCGAGGCCTATCGCGTGCTCAAGCCGAGGGGAAAGATGATGATACTTGAGTTCTTTCGCATGGAATCACGCGTATTTTCTGTTTTCACCTCGTGGTGGCTGGGTCTCTGGACGCGTCTGCTCGCGCACCGGCTGAAGGCGGACTACGCCTACCTGCGCCAATCGATCGCGCACACGACATCGGCTGCGGAATTCACGACGCTGGCCGAGGCGGCCGGTTTTGGCAAGACAAAAGAAATGTTCTACATTCCCTCCTGCCATTGCCTCTATTTCCAAAAATATGATAGAATATAACACCATGAAACACCATCTTCAGATTCTTGCCCTGCTCGTGGCCGGGCTCTCTCCGCTTTTGGCGACGGCCGAGACGAATGCGGCCCCTGTCGCCGCGGCGGTCCCTGCTGCGAAGCCCGCGGCCGCGGCCCCGGCGGCGTCGACGAATGCCGCCGCGAAAACGTTGCTGACTGTGCCGTCGACCAATGCGGCGGCCCTGGCGGCGTCGACGAATGTCGTCGCGAAGACGCTGCTGACTGTGCCGTCGACCAATGCGGTGGCCGGAACGAACGCCGTGGCGGCGGCCGGCACGAACAAGGTGGCGGCGGCCGAGACGGCGGTGGACGACGAGACGGCGGCGGCGGACGACGAGGCGTCGGATGAGGCGGCGGGCGGAACGAACGCGGTGCCGGCGGCGGCGGTGGCGGAGGATCCGAACTTCGCGCGCTACAAGACCATTCTCGATCGCATGCCGTTCGGTCCGGAGCCCGTCGGTTTCGATCCCGATTCCGGTGTGGGTGCCGCGGTGAGCGCCGCCAACGCGGAGATGGAAGCGGCCGCGGCCGAGCTGGCGCAGCAGGAAGAGGCGCAGCGGATGCTGGCGAGCGTACGCATATCGGCCATCAACGTGACGCCGCGCGGCTCCGTGGCGGTGGGCTTCACGGATGCGTCGCGGCAGCCGGCGGCGACGTACTACATGAAAGTGGGCGAAACGCGCGATGGATGGCTCGTGAAGGCGGCAGACGCCGATCCGAAGGTGATGTCCGTCACGCTTGAGCGCGACGGCGTGGAAGGCACGCTCAAGCTGGGCGAGGGTGCGGATCCGGCTGCGGCGAAGGGCAAGGGCGGTCCTGGATTGGCGAACCGTCTGAACGCCGCTTCGGGCATCAACCGCATGGCCGCCGGCATGGGCGGCCGTCCGGGTGGATTTCCGATGACGGGCGGCCGTCAGCCGTTCCAGCTGGGGCGTCCGGGCGCGGCGGGTCCGCAGGCCGGCGTGCCGCCGGAGAACGAGACGGCGGGCGACGCGCTGGCGCGTCTCCGCGAGCGCCGGGCCCTGAAGGAGGCGACGCGCGCGGAAGAGACGGCGCGCGCGGCGGCGGCGGCGGCGCAGGCCGAGGCCGAGCGCGAAAAGGCGGCGGCCGAGCGTGAGAAGGCGGCGGCCGAGCGCGCCCAGCAGCGCGAGGCGCTGCTGCAGATCCAGGAAGAGCTGCGGCGCAGCCGCGAGGCGCGCGAACAGCAGCAACAGCAGCAGCTGCAGAACGGCGAAGAGGGCGGTGTGCCGCTGCCGAACATGTAAAAGGGGCGGGCGATGAAAAGAACGACGTTGGAACAGTTTCGCGAGGAGCTCCTCGCGACGGGGGCGTATGAAACGCCCCCCGAACGCTGTGCGGAGAAGGTGCGGAAGCCCGGCCTGATGACGCGCCTGGGGATGTCGTGGAGCATTCTCGGCGTGTTCGTGCATTGCGGCCTGAGGGAGCATTTCGGGTTGCTCGATACGGACAAATGGGCGCATTTCTGTTTCCGCGCGCAGCAGAAGGCGGAGGGCTACGGCACGAAGTTCCATCTGGAAGGGTGGGACAACCGCAAGGCCTACGACGGACCGGTCGTGTACCTGTCGAACCACATGTCTTCGCTCGAAACCATCCTGCTGCCGTACGTGCTGCTGAGCTACGGACCCTTCTGCACGATCGTGAAGCAGTCCCTCTCGCACATTCCGGGGGTGACGAAGGCCGCCGCGCACATGGGCCTCATTCCGATCGGCCGCGCCAATCCGCGCGAGGATCTGATGACGGTCTTCAACGTGGGCGGCGAACGGATCAAGCAGGGCAACTCGATGCTCATCTTCGCGCAGGGCACGCGCGTGCCGGTGTTCGCCCGCAAGGGCTGGAGCTCGATCGGCACGAAGCTCGCGGAGAAGGCGGGCGTGCCGGTGGTGCCGATCGCGGTGAAGACGGACATGCAGCCGACGCGGCCGGAGGCGAAGGGTCTGGCGAAGGATTTCGGACCGGTGGACCCGTCGAAGGACGTGCGCCTGGCCTGCGGCCCCGTGCTGACGGGTTCTTCGCGCGAGATGCTTCAGAGCTCGTTCGACTGGATTGCGACGAAGCTGGAATCGTGGGGGATGCCCACGGAACGATGAAAGGGGACGGAGGTCGGCCTGCACCGTGAGGCCGGACGGATCCGTTGGAAGATCGTGTTGGCATGATTGGCATTTCAAAACTCTATTTCGGAACCATTGAGGAATCCGACCGTCTGCGGTACCGCAAGGGCGTGCACCGCCGGCCGGTCGTCGTGTGGAATTGCACGCCGGCCTGCAATCTCGCCTGCTCGCATTGCTATGCGGCGCAGGCGGGCGAGCCGCGCGTGCTGACGACGGCGGAAGCGCGTGCGGTGATCGACGATCTGGCCGCGTTCGGCGTGCCGGTGATCCTCTTCTCGGGCGGCGAGCCGTTTTTGCGGCCCGACATCCGCGCCCTCGCGCAGCAGGCGAAGGAGAAGGGGATCCGCGTGACGTTCTCGACGAACGGCACGCTGATCGACGACGACTGGGCGGACTGGATCCGTGACCTCGGCGTCTCCTATGTGGGCATTTCAATCGACGGCACGGAGCAGATCCACGACGCGTTCCGGCGCTGTCCGGGCGCCTACCGGCGGTCGCTCGCGGCGATCCGCCGTCTGCGCGACCGCAACGTGAAGGTGGGTCTGCGCGTGACGATGACGCGCGCGAACGTCACGGCGATTCCCGAGATCTTCTCGCTCATGCGGGCCGAGCGCGTGCCGCGCATCTGCCTCTACCATCTCGTCTATACGGGCCGCGGCCGCGAGATCGCGGCGACGGACCTCAATCCTGCCGAGGCGCGTGCGGCGCTCGAGACGATCGTCGCCGAGACGAAGGCGTGCTTCGACGCGGGCTTCCCCGTCGAGGTGCTGACTGTCGACAACGCCTGCGACGGCGTGGCGCTCTACATGAAGATGGCCAGAGAAGGGCATCCGAACGCGGAGAAGGCGCTCGAGCTGCTGATGCTCAACGGCGGCAATTCGTCCGGCGACGGCATCGGCTGCATCTCCTGGGACGGTACGGTGTATCCGGACCAGTTCTGGCGCAACCAGCCTGTGGGCAACGTGCTGGAGAAACCGTTCTCCGAAATCTGGGGACGGCCGCCGGAGGGATCGCTGCTCGACCTTTTGCGCCACAAGAAGGAACATGTGAAGGGGCGATGCGTGAACTGCCGCTGGCTCGACATCTGCGGCGGCAACTTCCGTGCGCGCGGCGAGGCGGTGACCGGCGACCTCTGGGGTGAAGATCCGACCTGCTACCTCACGGACGCGGAAATCGCGAAGGGCGGTGCGGCGTCATGAAGAAGAGCAAGCATCCGGCCTACCAGCAGGAGTTCTTCGATCGCGAGTACTCGGCGGGCGAGGTCTATGGCCGTCTGTGGTCGTATGCGCGCCGCTACCGTTTGCGCATCGTGCTCGGCCTGGTCTGCGGCGTCCTCACGGCGGGCACGCTGCTGCCGCTCTACCAGGTGATCCAGCCGTCGCTGAAGGGCGTGCTGCAGAACGAACAGGGCGCGCAGCCGAACGAACAGGACGTACTGCAAAGCGGGCAGGACGCGCTGCCGAACGAACAGGACGTGCAGACGGTCGAGGCGGCGCACAAGACGAAATCCGGCAACAAGCTCGCGCGCGAACTGGAGAAGGCGAGCGAGCTGCCCAGCTGGTATCCGCAGGTGGAGAAGGCGGCGCGCAAGCTCGGCTTCAGCCTGCAGGACGAGCACGGCGGCATGGGGGGCGCGCTCGTGCTCCTCGTGGTGTTCGTCGTGCCGTTCATCGCGTTCGTCCGTCTCGGGCTCGTCTTCCTGAACCACTACTGCCTCGCCTGGGCGGCGATGCGCGTGGTGGCGGACCTGCGCGTCGACCTGCTCGAGCATCTGCAGAAGCAGTCGCTCCAGTTCTTCGGCCGCATCGACGTGGGCCAGCTGATGAGCCGCGCGACGTCGGATCCGCAGCAGATGCGCCAGATCCTCCAGCACGTGCTGCAGGAACTCGCGCAGGCGCCGTTTGAAATCGTCGTCTCGGTGGGCTACATCATCTGGTTCGCGGTGGCGCACCACATGATTCCGACGCTGGCGATGATCTGCATCGGCTTCCCGATGTTCATCGTGCCCGTGGTGATGCTCTCGAAGCGGATCCGCAAGTGGGCGAAGAAGGCGCTCAAGCGGTTCTCCGTCGTGGGCAGCCGTATCCACGAGATCCTCACCTGCGTGCGCGTGGTGAAGGCCTATGACACGGCCGCGTACGAGAACGCCCGCTACCGCCGCGTGGTGCGAGACCTGCTGAAGGCGACGTTGAAGACGGTCCGCCTCGGCCTCCTCGTCGGTCCGGCGGTCGAGACGGTCGGCATCCTGCTGATCTGCGCCTTCATCGTGTGGTGCTATTTCGCGCACGTGACGATGACGACGGTGCTGCCGATGCTCGCGCCGCTCCTGATCATCTACAAGCCGCTCAAGCAGCTGTCGAAGATCCAGGTGCAGATCGAGCAGGGCCGCGCCGCCCTGTCGCGCATCTTCGCGCTGCTGGACGTGCAGATGGAGCTGCCGGAGAAGGCCGAGCCGGTCGCGAAGCCGTCCTTCGACAGGGAGATCCGGTTCGAAGACGTGTCGTTCCGCTACGACACGGCGGACCGCGACGCGGTCTCGCACGCGACGTTCGCGGTGCCGCGGGGCAAGGTCGTCGCCGTCGTGGGCGGCACGGGGTCGGGCAAGTCCACGATGAGCGGACTCCTCTCGCGCTTCTACGATCCGCGCGAGGGCCGCGTGACGATGGACGGCGTCGACCTGCGCGACCTATGCGTCTCCGACCTGCGCAAGCTCGTGGGCAGCGTGATGCAGGAAACGCTCCTCTTCAACGATACAATCGAGGAGAACATCCGCTACGGATCGCCGGACGCGACGCACGAGCAGGTCGTCTCCGCGGCGAAAATGGCGAACGCGCACGACTTCATCATGGGCCAGCCCGAGGGCTACGCCCGCGTCGTCGGCGAGAAGGGCTTTGCGCTCTCCGGCGGCGAACGGCAGCGCATTGCCATCGCCCGTGCGATCCTGCGCAATCCGCCGATCCTCGTGCTGGACGAGGCGACGAGCGCGCTCGACACGGTGACGGAACGTCTCGTGCAGGATGCGATCGACAATCTCATGAAGGACCGCACGACGTTCGCAATCGCGCATCGCCTCTCGACGATCCGCAATGCGGACCTCATCCTCGTGATGGACCAGGGCCGCATCGTCGAACGCGGCACGCACGACGAACTCTTCGCCGCCAACGGCGTCTACCGCAAGTTGTGCGACATGCAGAAGACCACTTGATAGTTGAAACGAGTAGCTGAGAGAGATGGGCAAGAAGAACAACAAGAACGAACCGCCAAGTCTGTTCGACAATCTGGATCTGTTTTCAATGGCCGGGTCGCAGAAGGCAGTCCAGCCGGAGTCGTTCGAAGAGACGGCCGCCCCGGCGAAGGACGAGGCGAAGGTCGAGGCGGCGGCAGCCGACGGGAAGAAGAAGACGGCACCGGCGGGCGAGGGACATCCGCCGCCGCCGGCGGGCTCGCTGACGGGCCACGGCCCGCTGCGCGACCTCTACGATTTCAACTTCCGCGAGTATTCCGCGTACGTCATCTGCAACCGTGCGATTCCGTCCGTCGAGGACGGTCTCAAGCCGGTGCAGCGCCGCATTCTCCACTCGCTCTGGGAGAAGGACGACGGCCGCTTCACGAAGGTCGCGAACATCGTCGGCCACGCCATGCAGTACCACCCCCACGGCGACGCGTCGATCGGCGATGCCCTCGTTGTGATGGCGAACAAGCTCTGGGGCAAGGGCAAGGGCTATCTCATCGACGGCCAGGGCAACTTCGGCGACCTCTTCACGGGCATGCCCGCGGCCGCCCCGCGCTACATCGAGTGCCGTCTCGCGGAGCTGGCGCGCAAGGAGGTGTTCAACCCGAAGACGACCGAGTTCACGCCGAGCTACGACGGCCGCAACAAGGAGCCCGTGCTCCTGCCGGCGAAGATCCCGCTGCTGCTCATGCTGGGCGCGGACGGCATCGCCGTCGGCCTCTCCACGGCGATTCTGCCGCACAACTTCTGCGAGCTCGTCGAGGCGGAAATCAATCTCATCCAGAAGAAGCCCTTCACGCTCTATCCCGACTTCCAGCTCGGCGGCGTGATGGACGTCTCGGAGTACGAAGACGGTCTGGGCAAGGTCAAGGTGCGCGCGGTCGTCGAGGCGCGCGACAAGAACAAGCTCGTCATCACGCAGCTCCCCTGGGGCGAGACGACGGATTCGATCTCGACCTCCATCGAAGAGGCGATCAAGAAGAAAAAGGTCGCCGTGCGCAAGATACACGACCTCACCTCCAACGAGGTGCAGATCGAGCTCGAGCTGGCGACGGGCGCGACGCAGGAGAAGGTGAAGAGCGCGCTCTACGCATTCACGACGTGCGAGAAGTCGGTCGCGTCGCGTCCGATCGTGCTGGACGGGGGACGTCCGCGGCTGATGACCGTCACGCAGATCCTCCAGAAGAACGTCGACCGCCTGATGGCCCTCACGAAGCGGGAGCAGGAGATCCGCCTCGCCGAGCTCGACAAGCTCTTCCACGACCGCACGCTCGACCGCATCTTCATCGAAGAGCGCATCTACAAGCTCATCGAGCGGGAGAAGACCTTCGAAGGCGTGCAGGCTGCGATCCGCACGGGCTTCGAGCCGTTCCTGAAGGAACTGCGCCATCCGGAGATCAAGGACGAGGACATCGACCGTCTGCTGAAGATTCCGATCCGCCGCATCTCGCAGTTCGACATCGACAAGAACCGCGAGGAGATCGAGAACATCCGCAGGGAAGAGGCCCAGGTCAACGACAACCTCGTGCATCTGCGCGCGTTCGTCGTGAAGTACCTCAAGAACCTCATCAAGCTCTACGGCAAGAAGTACCCGCGCTGCACGAAGATCGTCCAGGGCGCGTTCAAGGAAGTCGACGTGCGCGCGATCACCGCGAGCGAGCTGACGATCAGGTACGACAGGGAAAACCATTTCGTGGGCAGCGGCCTGCGCGGCGGCGACGAGCTCTTCAAGTGCTCGTCGCTCGACAAGCTCGTGTTCGTGTGGAAGGACGGCCGCTACAAGATGACGCCGCCCTCCGAGAAGATCTTCGTCGACAAGGACCTGCTCGAGGTCTTCCTCTTCAATCCGGAGAAGGACCGCGAACGCGCGTTCGTGTGCGTGTACGAAGAGCCGCTCTACGGCTTCTCCTACATCAAGCGCTTTACGTTCGGCGGCATGATCAACAACAAGGACTACCGCCTGGCGCCCGAAAAGAGCCGCGTGCTCTTCTTCGACGAGGGATGCCCGGAGGTGCTCTACGTGAAGTTCAAGCCGGCGAAGAACCAGAAGATCCATCAGATGCTCTTCAAGCCGCTCGAACTGGTGCAGAAGGGCGCGGAAAAACAGCCCGTCGTCGAGGTGCGCGGCGCCGCGGCGCGCGGCATCCAGCTCACGACGAAGGCCATCGCGCGCGTGTCGCCCACGAAGGGCGCGTGGTGGGACGAAGGCGAAGCTTCCGCAAAGGGCGTGCTGCTCTAGGAGAGGTCAGAACATGAAGAACAAGACATTCATCGACCAGGTCGACGTCTATGTGAAGTCCGGCAAGGGCGGTGACGGCGCGGCGACGTTCCGCCGCGAAGCGCTGGTGGCGTTCGGCGGCCCCGACGGCGGCGACGGCGGCCGCGGCGGCGACGTGGTGCTGCGCGCCTCGACGCACGTGAACTCGCTCCTCCCGCTCTTCTACGAGCCGAAGCTCGTGGCTGAAGACGGCGTGCCCGGCTCGGGCGGACGCTGCTTCGGCCGCCGCGGCAAGGACCTCGTCGTGGACGTGCCGCCGGGCACGCTCGTGACGGACATCGAGACGGGTGCGGTCGTGGCGGACGTGACGGAGCCCGGCCAGAAGGTGGTCATCGCCAAGGGCGGTGCGGGCGGCTTCGGCAACGTGCACTTCAAGAGCTCGGTCAACCAGGCGCCGACCGAACACACGGCCGGCGGCGCGCCCCAGGAGCTCCGCCTCCATTTCGAACTGAAGACGATTGCCGACGCGGGACTCCTCGGCTTCCCCAACGCGGGCAAGAGCTCGTTGCTCACGCGCCTCTCGAGCGCGACGCCCAAGATCGCGTCCTATCCGTTCACGACGATCAACCCGATGGTCGGCACGATCGAATACGACGACTTCGCGCAGATCCAGATGGCGGACGTGCCCGGCATCATCGAAGGCGCCTCCCGCGGCGTGGGCCTCGGCCTCGCGTTCCTCAAGCATCTCGAGCGCGCGCACGCGCTCGTGTACGTCATCGACATGGCGGGCACCGACAACCGCAAGCCCTGGGAGGACTACAAGACGCTGGCGGACGAAATCGCCGCCTACAACGACGAGCTGCCGGCGCGTCCGTTTCTCGTCGTGGCGAACAAGATGGACCGCCCCGCCGCGCGCAGGAACCTGCGCCGCTTCGTGAAGGAGACGGGCGTGACGCCGATCGCGCTCTCGTGCGAGCCGTCCCTCAAGGATCTGCGCGACTACGCCGATCTCAAGGACTACGAGGGTCCCGTCGGCCTCGATGCGTTCAAGGCCGCGCTCCGCACGCTCGTCAATCCGAAGCCGCGCGCCCACCGGCACCTGGAAGCGCCGCCGCCGCCGATTCAGGAGATGCCCGATACGACCGGCGAGGAAATCCCCGCCGAGGCGCTCAAGTTCGCGACCTTCCTCAAACTTGACCCGCCGAAGAAGAAGTCGCATCCGTCCCGCGGCAACATCCACTGAAATTAAAGGGGATTGTCCCCGGCGCGGCGCGTACAAGCCAAAGTCGGCCACCCAATTCCAATGTTGCCCGTTTTTCCAATTGAGACTAAAGAACAGTTGCCGTTTCTCCGCGTTTTTGATACAATATCACTTTAACCAACGGAGAAATAGGAAACATGGCAATTGTTCTCGGCCTTCCCAAGGGCAGTTTACAGGAATCGACCTTCGCGCTGTTCAAGCGCGCGGGCTTCAACGTTTCATGCTCGTCCCGCTCGTACTATCCCACGATCGACGACGAGGAGATTCGGTGCCGTCTTCTCCGTCCACAGGAAATGAGCCGCTATGTGGAGCTCGGCCTCCTCGACGCGGGCATCTGCGGTTGGGACTGGGTGTATGAGAACGGTTCCGACGTCGAGGACGTCTGCGAACTCAACTACTCCAAGGCGACGTCCAACCCGGTTCGCTGGGTGCTCGCCGTTCCAAACGACTCGAAGGTCAAAACGGTCAAGGACCTGCAGGGCAAGCGCATCTCGACCGAGGCGCTCGGCATCGTCAAGCGCTATCTCAAGAAGAACGGCGTGAAGGCCGATGTCGAATTCAGCTGGGGCGCGACGGAAGTCAAGGCGCCGGAGCTCGTGGATGCGATCGTCGACCTGACGGAGACGGGCAGCTCGCTGCGTGCGAACAACCTGCGCATCGTCGACACGATCCTCACGTCCACCACGCGTCTGATCGCCAACAAGGCGGCGATGAAGAACAAGGCGAAGCGCGCGAAGGTCGAGCAGCTCAAAATGCTCCTCACGGCGGCGCTCGACGCGCAGAAGCGCGTGCTCATCAAGCTCAACGCCCCGGCGAAGAAGATCGAGAAGATCACGGCCGCCCTGCCGGCTCTCCATGCGCCGACGGTCAACAAGCTCAACGATGCCGACTGGTATGCGGTCGAGAGCGTGGTCGAGGAGCGCCAGGTGCGCGAACTCGTGCCCGTGCTCAAGGCGGCGGGCGCCACGGGCATCATCGAACTGCCGCTCAACAAAATCATTTTCTAAGTTCAAAGTTCACGGTTCAAAGTTCAAGGTGTGAACCGCGAACGGCGAACTCAAATCTCAAAAGGAGGTCCACGATGGGTTCCATCAAGAAAAAGCGCCGGAAGAAAATGTCGAAGCATAAATACGACAAGCGGATGAAGGCGCAGCGGCATAAGAACAAATAAGCCCGGCGTGGCTGAAAGCAAGGGGTTCGGACAAATGGTCCGAACCCCTTGCTTTAGGTAATAAGTAATAAGTAATAGTGAATAGTGAATATGAATAGTGAATAGTGGATAGGCTGTGGTGAATGGTGGATGACGGGGCCTAGTCGATTGCGGCTTCGGCGAGTTTGGCGTCGAGGCGCTTTGGGCTGACCGGCTCGGAGGTGTGCAGTTCCTGGGCGAAGAGCGAGATGCGGAACTCCTCGAGCATCCAGCGGAACTCGGCGAGGGGCCTGGCGGCGAATTTGACGCTCGACTTTCCCTGCACGGCCTCGGTGTAAAGAACCCAGTAGGGGGCGAACTTCGCCTCCTTGGCGCGGTCGCCGGCCGGATTCGTGCGCGCGCGGTCCAGGCGCAGCGCGGCGCCGCGGAGGTAGCGGGCGTAGTTGCGGAGGCGGGCGAGCGGTACGTTCTTGGGGAAGCCGGGGTAGAGGAGCCAGGCGAGCTGGGTGCGCACCGCGTCGACGGTCTCGTCGGGGAGGCCGCCTTCGTCGAGGCGCGCGTCGATCCGGGCGGCGGCGGCATAGGCGGCGCCGAGGATTTCGCCCATTTCGAACTGGGCGGCCGCGAGCGTGTTGCGGTTCTCCTCCAGGCGCCGGCGGAACGTGGCGGCGTCGCGCACGGGCGGCTGATTGCGCACATAGGCTTCGCGTACGGCGCCGGCGAGAATGTCCGCGGAAATCTGCACGCTGTCGTAGTTCAGCGTTTTGAGATAGAGCTGTGCGCCGACCGAAAGCTTTTTCCGCAGGAAGGGGATGCGGGCACGTTCGCCGAGCGCGAGGAGATAGAGGCGCGTCAGACCGGCGGCCTGCTCGAGCTCCGCCGTGGCGGCATCGCCGTAGAGGCGCAGCGAAACGCCCTTGTCCGGACCCTCGTCGTGGAGGGCGGGGAAGTGTTCGAGCTTCCAGCCCGCCTCCGCGTCCGCCGTCTTTTCCGGAAGTGTGCCGAACGGCCAGAAGGTCGCCGGGTTCTGCGGATCGATTGTCTGCGGCGTGAGGGCGATGACGTGGCGTTTCGGCGCGGCGGCCGTACCGTCGGCGGTCCCGCCGGCTGCCGCAAGGACGGTTTCCAGGTCGCGGGAGCAGGCGAGGACGCGCCCGGTCGCGTCGTCGCGCACGCGGAAACGGACGCGCAGGTGCGGCGGCAGCTTCAGCTGCGCCCAGGCGTCGGCGGGGATGTGGAAGCCCCAGTGGGCGAGAATCGCGTGGCGTACGGCATCTTCGAGCGGTTCGGCGCCGGGCTTCAGATGGGCGAGGAGTCCGCTCACCGTGTCGCCGATCGGGGTCAGCACGCGCCGCTGGGCCGAGGGCAGGGCGGAAATCAGGTAGGCGAGCTTCTCGGGCAGGGCGCCGGGCACGAGCCAGTCCGCCCGCCAGAGACGGAGGGCGGCGGCGTCGGATCTGCGCACGGTGCAGGTGATGCCGTCCGTCTCCGGATCCTCGGGCGTATTGCGATAGGAAAGGGACATCTTCACGCCGCCGATGCGAATGGCGTCGGGGAAGTCCGTCTCGCCGGCGCTTTCGTGCGGCCACCAGTCGGCTTTCCGGAGCTGGAAGGCGCGGCAGTCGCCGCGGGCGAGCCACTTGCGCAAGGCCGGTATCGAGGCGACGTCGGGCGGCAGCACGGCGGCGAAATGGGCGACGAGGCGTTCGACGTCGAAGAATTCGGGGCGGCGGGCCTTTTCCGCGCGGCGGCGGAGGGCGTCGAGCAACCGGAGGTTCGGCCGCATCTCGGACGGCGGATGGGGAAAATCGCCGAGGACGAGCGCGTGCCGGATGAAGAGCTCGCGGGCAAGGGGGAGGTTGACGCGGCTGAAGTCGCAGCGGCGCGCGGGCACGATGACGAGTCCGTAAAGCGTCACCTGCTCGGTGGCGCGCACGAAACCGGTCTGGGGGTCCCACTCGGGCGAGTGGTAGGTGTGTTTGGCGAGCGTGCCGGCGACGGGTTCGATCCAGGTCGGGTCGAGGACCGCGGCGTTGCGGGCGAAGAGGCGGGCGGTATCCACGAGTTCGCCGGCCATGACCCAGGGCGGACAGCTCGGCTTCGCCGCCGGGGCCTTGGGTTTCGCATGGGCGTTGACGACGTCGGTCGGGGCCGCGTCGGGCGCCTTGGCCTTCTTCATGAGCACGGAGGACGGATGGAGGTAGAAGCGCAGGCCATGGGCGCCGCGGTAGTTGCGCGCTTCGGGGTCGTAGAGGCCGATGCGTCCGAGCAGGCCGGTCAACAGCGCCCGATGGAGGCGTGCCGAGGCGTCGGGATCGAGTTCGCCGTCCGGCCGGTTCTGCGGAATCGTGCCCTTCGGCGCATTTTTCCGCGCAGGCAGAACCGTTTCGGCGAAGCTCAGGCCCAGACGTGTGGCGAGGTCGGTCAGCTGGTTGACGAGATCGCGCCATTCGCGCATCTTCGGATAGGACAGGTAGGTCTTCTTCGCCAGCGCGCGGGCCTTGGCCTGGGACAGGCCGGCGGTTTGGCTCTGCCACCAGAGCCAGAGCTTGCGGGTGGACAGGAAGTCCGACCCCGGCACGCGGAACGGCGCGTGGGCCTGGGCGGCCTTCTCGCGGGCGTCGACGGGGCGTCGCCGCGGATCGTCGCACGCGAGGGCGGCGACGATCGGAAGGGCCGTGGGGAGAATCGCGTTGTCGGCTGCGGCGAGCAGCATGCGTGCGAGGCGCGGCTCCAGGGGGATGCGGGCCAGCTTGCGGCCGATGTCCGTCAGAACGACGCGCGTCTCCGCGGCGGAACCTTCAACCTTCAACTTCCCGCTTTCAACGTTCCGCGGCCTGTGGGCGATCGCGTTCAGCTCGAGGAGTTCGCGCAGGCCCTCGTGGAGCAGGACGGGCCGGGGTGGATCGAGGAAGGGGAAGCGTTCGACGTCGCCGAGGCGGAGGTCGAGCAGGGTGAGGATGACGCCGGCGAGGGAGGCGCGCAGGATTTCAGGCGGCGTGTAGGGGTCGCGGGCGTTGAAGTCGTCCTCCGAATAGAGGCGGATGCAGATGCCGGGGCCGAGGCGTCCGCACCGGCCGGCGCGCTGGCGGGCGGAGGCCTGGGAGATCGGCTCGATCTGGAGGCGCTGGACCTGCGTGCGGTGCACGTAGCGCGAGATGCGGGCGAGACCCGAGTCGATGACGCAGCGGATGCCGGGGATGGTGACAGAGGTTTCGGCGACGTTCGTCGCGAGGATGATGCGGCGGCGGTCCGAGAGGCGAAAGGCGCGCTGCTGCTCGGCGGCGGGGAGCGAGGCCAGGAGGGGGATGATCTCGTCGCAGCCGCGGAGGCGGGCGAGGGCGTCGGCCGTCTCGCGGATGTCGCGCTCGCCGGGGAGGAACACGAGCACGTCGTCGCGCGGGGGGAGGGTGGCGACGGCCGCGGCGACGTCGCGCGGCAGGTCGCGTTCGTCGTCTTCGCGGGGCGGACGGTACCGGATGTCGATCGGGAAGAGGCGACCGGGCACCGAAATGACGGGCGCCTTGTTGAAATACTCTGAAAAACGGACGACATCGAGCGTGGCGGACGAGACGACGACTTTCAAATCGCGGCGGCGGGCGAGGATGCGCGTGAGGATGCCGAGCAGGAAGTCGACGTTGAGGGAGCGCTCGTGGGCTTCGTCGACGATGACGACGTCGTAGGCGCGCAGGAGGGGGTCGGTGCGGGTCTCGGCGAGGAGCACGCCGTCCGTCATGAACTTGATGCGCGTGTCGCGGGAGAGCCGGCGTCCGAACCGGTGCTGGTAGCCGACCAGGCCGCCGACGGGCGACTTCAGCTCGTGGGCGACGCGGGCGGCCATCGTGACCGCGGCCAGGCGGCGGGGCTGGGTGCAGGCGACGCGGAGGCGTGCGGCCGGGCCGACGGGCCGGGCCGAGGCGGCCGCGAGCAGGTGCTCGAGCGCCATTTTCGGCAGCTGCGTCGTCTTGCCGCTGCCGGTGTCGCCGCAGACGATCACGACAGGATGGCGGGCGAGGGCGGCGAGGATCTCGTCGCGGTGGGACGAGACGGGGAGCTCGGCGGGGTAGTTGAAGTCGGGCGCGGGAAGCGCGTCGGGTGCGTCTGTGGGATTCGTCTGCATGAAAGGCGGGTATCTTACCAAACTTCCCCGCCGCTTGCAAACCCGCTGCGCGCGCCACGCGATGCGGACGATCATTTTTCTCAGATTCCCCCCTTGCGCCTTCGCTCCAAAAAATGTATAATAAAAGACTCTTTTTGCGGAGAAGCAAAGAGAAATCCTTACGGAGAGCAGAATGAACACCGAATATCTCAAGCAGGCCCATGAAAAGATTCCTTCGATTCCGGTTCTTGTGAACCTGATTTCCAAGCGGACGAAGCAGCTGATCGCGGGCGAAAAGCCGCTGGTGCGTCCGCTTTCCTCCGACGAGGACAAGGTTGACACGGCGCTCCGCGAAGTGGCGGAAGGCTGGCTGATCAGCGAAATCGACTTCGACGCGATCGCGAAGGCGGAAGAGGCGAAGACGCGTTGGCAGAAGCATGCGGCGGCGAAGTCCATCTTCGCGCTCTGATCGGGATTCTCCTCCGGGGGGCCTGTGGCCGAAAAGAAGAAGAAAACCGCGCCGGGCGACTTTGCAGCCAATCGCCGTGCGTATCACGACTATGCCGTGCTCGAGAAGATCGAGTGCGGCATTGAGTTGCGTGGCACCGAGGTGAAGGTGGTCCGCCACGGCGAGGCGTCCCTGTCCGGTGCCTATGGCGCCGTGCTGGGCGGCCAGCTGTATGTCGTGGGGATGAGCATCCCCGTCTACGCGTTCGGCAACCGCTTCAACCACCGTCCCGAGGGCAATCGCCGGCTGCTGGTGCACAAGAAGGAGATCGAGGATCTCCGGCTCAAAACCGAGGCAAAGGGCCTCACCCTCATTCCCCTGCGGCTCTACCTGAAGAAAGGACGCATCAAGCTCGAGCTGGGCGTCTGCCGCGGAAAGGCGCTTCACGACAAGCGCGACGCGCTGAAGCAGAAGGCTCTGAAGCGCGACATGGAACGCGGCGACTGCTGACGCAGCCGCCCGTTTTTTTTCTTTTTCCCGTTCCTTTTTCCCTCTGAATCGTGTATAATGGTGCGAGGTTTTGATGGGGGAGTGTACACTTTCACCCTGACCGCGTGTTTTAAACGGGGAATAGTTGGCATGAAGAAAAGCATTTTTTTGATTGTCGCGGCTGCGTTGGCGCTGGGCGTCTGCGCGGAGCCGGTGTCGCGCGACATGGCGGTTGCCGCCGCGAACGCGTGGGTCCTGCGCAACGACAAGTTTGGCGCGGGCCGCGTGGCGACGGGCGACGTGATCACGGTCTGCGACACGAACAAGGCGCAGACGGTGCTGTGGCATCAGGTTGCGATGGCGGGCGACGGCTGCGTAATCGTGGCGCCGGTCACCGAAATCGAGCCGGTGGTCGTGGCGCTCGACAACAATCCGGGCGAACTGCCGGCGATGCATCCGCTGCGCGGCATCCTCGCGGCCGACATCCGCAAGCGTCTGCGCTTCCTCGGCCTCTACGAGGAGGATCCGGCGGGTGCGACGCTCCAGGGCGTGGCGCCGGCGCCGCCGCCGGACGACGACAGGGCCGCGGTGGCGGCCGAATGGGCCGACCGGCAGAAGGCGAAGTGGGCGCGCCTCGGCATCGGCGACGCTGCGGCGCTCCAGGCCAGCGTGAAGGTCGGGCGCGACGTCGTCGAAATGGAAGTCTGCGTGGTCAAGGGCTTTGAAAAGGGCGGTCCGCTGACGCACTGGAACCAGGGCAACGGCGGCGGCGGCTACTGCTACAACCTCTATACGCCGAACCACTGCGTGTGCGGCTGCGTGGCGACGGCCTGCTCGGCCATTGTCCAGTTCTTCGGCGCGGAGGAGAGCGTCGAAGGCTACCGCGGCTCGTGCACCTACAACGGCCGTCCGGCGGAATTCTACGAATGGTTCGAGTTCAAGCCGGCGCGCACGAAGGGCGGCGAGCTTGACTGGTCGCTCTTCGCCGGCAACACGACGCGCGGCTCCTACGACCGCCTTTCCGAGGAGCAGCGCGAGCTGCTGGGCCGCGTGGCCTTCGATGCGGCCGTCGGCGTGGACATGGGCTGGAGCGACGAGGGGTCGGGCGCCATGGAGGCCAAAATCGCCGATGCGCTCAAGGACGTCTTCGGCTTCAAGAACGCCCGCTACGTGGGCCTGAACGGCCCGAACCCGGGCGAAACGAATCTGCGCAAGCTCATCTACGGCCAGTGCGCGGCCGGCGCGCCGGTCGGCATGGGCATCGAAGGCCACTCCGTGGTGGCCGTCGGCTACGGCCAGGACAGCGACGGCGTCGAGCGCGTGCGCGTGTTCATGGGCTGGGGCGGCTCGGGCGACGGCTGGTACGCCCTTCCGTACGTCGACACGAAGGCGACGATGGGCGGCAGCTCGTACCTGTCCGAAATCGTGGACGGCGTCGTGACGATGATTTCCTATGACGACGACGACATCGTGCCGGTGGTCGGCCAGGCGACGGCGGGCGGCTTCACGGTGTCGTTCCCGCGCGTGATCGACCCGAAGGACGTGCCGGTCGACGCCGTCGAGACGAACGAGGAGACGGGCGTCGTGACGACGAACACGGTGCTCGTGCGCCAGTTCGGGCCGCGCGAGGTGATGACGGACGACAACGGCTGGTTCGCGACCCGCGTGCCGCCGGTGACGGGCACGTACTCGTTCTTCTGCATCGGCAAGGAAGGCGAGTATACGGTCGGCCCCGACTGCTATGCGAGCACGATCGCGCAGCGTCTTTCGGCCTCGACGCCGGACTGGATCGTGCCGTTCCCGCTGCTGAACAGCTCCGTGGCGTTGAGCTTCGCGAAGGCGATCAAGCTCGCGCTCGCCGAGAACAAGGCGATCCTCTACGTCAGCGGCCGCAGCGGCGAGACGAACACGCAGTGCGTGCTCAACCACATCTTCCAGCTGGACGACGAGAACACGAACGACTTTACGAACCGCTTCGTCTACCTGTTCGCGACGGCGGCGACGAAGAACGGCGACATGTGCCCGTCCTACGCGGTCGTGCTGCCGCAGGGCGCGGAGCCCGACGAGCGCTGGTTCGTCCAGAACGGCCGCCTCTCCTACGGCTACGGCCGCAACGTCAAGCTCGACGAGGAGTTCACGGTGACGAACGTCGTGCAGACGCTTGAAATCGAAGACCTGGCGGATGGTTCTCTGGTTACGAACACGGTCACGACGACGAACATCGTGACGGCCGTCGGCACGAACCGTCTCGTCTCCACCTATGCGCCGACGGGGGCCCAGCCGGTCTACGACGAGTTCGCGTCCTGGCCGGTGTTCGCCGACGAGGCGTACGGCATCTATGCGAAGAGCGTCGACGACGTGATCGCCCAGGGCTGGCTGGAATACGCGAAGAAGTCGTCGGACATCGCCCTGACGGTCGTCTCGGAAGACGGCACGGACTCGGGCACGCCGATTCCCGGCTGGGGCACGACGACGGACGTCTACACGAACGGTCAGACGATCGTGGCGACGTCGGCGTTGGCGGTGACGAACGAAACCGCGGGTATCGTGGTGGGCTGCGGCGGCTATGTGCTCGATCTCACCAACACGGTCTCGGGTGCGACCTCCACGGTCACGGGCGAGGAGAACGAGGTTGAAATCACCCTTGCCGCGGGCGACCACTATACGCTTACGTGGCTGACGGAGACGAAGTTCGTGTACGTGTCGGTGGACGTCTCGCCGAGCCGGACGGATCCGTCTCAGCAGCCGGGTACGGTCGAGCCGGCGTCCGGCTGGTATCCGGTTGGCGAACAGGTCGTGTTCACGGCGAAGCCGGCCGACCGCTGGGTCTTCCAGAGCTGGAATGGCGCCGGTCCTTCGGGTCGGCCCGAAGAGTCGGCGGTGGGCGGCCCGGCTTTCGCGGTGACGCCGACCGAGCCGGTTTCCCTGCTGGCCAGCTTCTATCAGAAGCAGTCGGCCGACAAGATCGCCGAGACCCAGACGTATCGTCTCGCGGTGGCTTCGTACGAGCTCGTCTTCGACGAGACGGGCAACGACATCATCGACCTTGCGGAAATCGCCGATCCGGCCTTCAAGCCGCCGGTGACGGTCCATGGCGGCGGCGCCACGGTGGACGGAACGACGTTCGTCAACGGGTCCACGAACGCGGTCAAGGGCATTGCGCTCGGCCTGCACGCACCGGAGCCCTATGTGACGACGAACCGCGTCGGCGGCCTTCTCGTCATCCGCACCTGGGAGTGCGAGGTTTGGAACGTCTACGATCTCGAAGCGGGTGAACTCCCGGCGCACGAAGCGGGCTGCATCGGCGCGCTGGCCAAGGCCGAGTCGCTCGCGCTCGAAGGCGATGAGGGTGCGCTCGCCGGCTACAAGCCCGCCCAGGATGCGAAGCTGGTGCTCTATTGGGCGCTGGTCGACGAGGAATCGGTCGCCGTCACGGCGGAGCTGGCGGTCGCCTGGAATGACGACCTCGACAATCTCCAGACGGGCGATTTCGAGCTGCTCTCGGCCGAAGAGGCCGAGGAGATGGGCGTCTCGCCGGCGACGACCGTGACGGTTGACGGTCCGCCGCTGGGCTGGAAGCTGGACGGCGGCGTCAAGTTCCGCGAAGACGGCAGCGTCTATGTGACGCTCGTCATGGACGAGGCGGCGCTGCAACCGCAGCCGGCGGCAGGCGGCGGCACCCCGCTCACCATCGAATCTGCCGGCGACGGCAAGTTGACGGTCAAGGCGGAAATCGCCAACGGCGTGCGCGGCTTCTGGTACTCGCTCTTCTCGGCGGAGAGTCCCGCGGGCCCGTGGGAGGTCGTGCGCGCGGACTACGAGTCGGGCACGCCGGTCAAGCAGGCCGTGTTCGAGGAGGCGTCGGGCGCCTTCACGCTCGCCATCACGGTCGATCCGACCGCGTCGAAGCGCTTCTTCAAGCTCGTCGTGACGGAGAAGGATCCGTCCGCCGAGTAAGGCCGCGCATTTGACCTGGGAAGAAAAACCGCCCGGCGAATGCGTCCGGGCGGTTCGTTTTCAGAGAGGGTTGAAACGGAAAGGGGCGTTCAAATGAACAGGAAAATCTGGTTGCTGGGTCTGGTTGCATGGGGCGTCGCGGGGGCGTCTCCGGCGGCCAACACGCTCAACGTCGACCTCCCCCTGCTCGCGCAGCTGGCGGATGCGGTTTCGACGGTCGACGTCTCCTACGTGGTGTCCGGTTCGTCGACGGTCAGCGTCGAGACGCTGTCGCCCGCCGGACCCACGACCTGCATGCCCTCCAACGTCGATTCGGCGTCGATCACGGCCACGCTGAAGCCGGGCTATCGCAGCGTGACGTTCCAGTACTGCCAGGGCTATTCGGGCTTTGAGCCGGCGCGCGGCGGCGAGATTGCGAATGGCGCCGCCGTTCCGTTCATGGGCGACTACGTGACGTTCGTGACGAATCTCGTGGTCGAGGCGGATTCGTTCACCGTCGTCTTCGACGCGAACGGCGGCACGTCCGCCACGTCCTCGAAGGCGGTCGTCTACAAGCAGCCCTACGGCGAACTTCCCGTGCCGACGCGGGCGGGCTATACGTTCACGGGCTGGTTCACCGCGGCGGCGGGCGGCACGGCCGTCACGGCGGCGACGACGTTCGCCGAGACCGCGGGCAAGACGCTCTACGCGCAGTGGACGCCGAACGCGTATTCCGTCGTCTTCAACGCGAACGGCGGTGCGGGCGCGATGGCCGACGAGGCGTTCGTCTACGACGAGCCCCGGGCGCTGACGGCGAACGCCTTCACGTGGGCGGGCCATGCGTTTCTGGGCTGGGCGAGCCACGCGAGCTACGACGTCGTGTATGCCGACAAGGCCGTGGTGACGAACCTGACCGCGACGGCCGACGGCACGGTCACGCTCTACGCGAAGTGGTCGTCGAATACGTACACGGTCGCCTTCGAGGCGAACGGCGGCACGGGGACGATGGCGAAGGCCGACTACGTCTATGGCGAAGGCCGGCTGCTGCCGGCGAACACCTTTACGAAGACCGGCTATGCCTTTATCGGCTGGGCGACGGCCCCGGGCGGAGCGGTCGTGTTCACGAACGGACAGACGGTCAAGAATCTCACCCCGATTGCGGGCGGCACGGTGACGCTCTATGCGAAGTGGTCGCCGAATGCGTACACGGTCGCCTTCGACGCGAACGGCGGCACGGGCTCGATGCCGTCCGCGGCCCAGACCTACGACGTGTCGAAGCTGCTGCCGGCGAACGTCCTGACGCGCGCGGGCTACGATTTTGCGGGCTGGGCGACGCGGGCGGACGGCGAGGTCGTCTATGCGGACCAGGCTGCGGTCAAGAATCTCACGACGGTTCCGAAGGGCACGGTGACGCTGTTCGCGAAGTGGACGGCGGGAAGCTATACGGTCGCGTTCAACAAGAACGACGCGGGCGCGACGAATGCGATGGCTGCGGTGGTCTGGCCCTTCGACGCGGCGCGGCAGCTGCCGGCCTGCACCTTCGGCAAGGACGGCTACGACTTTGCGGGCTGGGCGACGCGGGCGGACGGCGAGGTGGTCTATGCGGACCAGGCGACGGTGACGAACCTCGCGGCGGACGTCGATTGCGTGACGACGCTGTATGCACGCTGGCAGGCACGGTCCTACACGGTGCATCTGAGCGCGAACGGAGGCCAGCTGCTGACGGAAGAGGGACTGCCGGGTCCGGTCGAGACGACAATTTTGGTGACGGTCGGCGAGACCTACGGCGCCTTCCCCGCGGTGACCAACCTGACGCCGAGCGTCGACTTTGACGGCTGGTTGACGGAGCGGGGCCAGACCGTCGCCGCGACGATGCGCGTGCCGGCGCCTTCGGCCGGTGTGACGAACCTGACGGCGAACTGGATCGCGGTCGATCCGCTCGCGCGGGCCATCGACGCCGAGGAGCTGGAGCCGACGGTCCAGTCGGATTATGGCACGGCCGGCTGGGCGCCCGTGGCGGAGGCGTCCGCCCAGAACGGCTCTGCGGCCGGCGTGTCGGTCACGGGGGCGGGTTCGCAGGATACGGCGATGCTGGAGACGGAGCTGCTCGGACCGGGCACCCTGACGTTCAACTGGAAGATCCTGTCCACCCGCGAGCCGCCGACGACGGGCGATGCGACGGCCGACTGGAACAGCTCCTACGAGCGCCTGAGCCTGATGCTCAACGGGCAGAACCTGCTGGGTCTGACGGGATCGGCCAACGCCTCGTGCCGCTTTGCGGATTTCACGGGGCTCGATCCGGCGACCGAAGCGGCCGCCGCCACGGCGTCCGGCTGGCAGGAGGTGACGTGGCATCTGGACGTCCCGGCCGGGTCGACGAACACGGTCGCATGGGTGATGGACTACCTCTACATCGACGGCGTCGCCGGCCAGGCGTGGGTCGATGCGGTTCGCTGGGTGCAGGACGACGTGACCGTTTCGGTGGGCGCGGTGCCGGAGCACTTCACGGTGAAATACGAGGCGGACGGCACGACGGGCGTCGTCGACGCCGAGACGGGCACGTTCACGGTGCCGGGCGGCACGGCGAACGTGTCGGTCGTCTACGTGGCGGAAGCCGGCTATGAGCCCGAGACCGTCTCCGTGCCGGTGAACGGCGGCGCGGCGCTGACGATCGACTTGGAAATTCCCGCGGCGGACATCCCCGACGCGCCCGTGAAGAAGCCGGTCGAGCCGTCGGACATCACGATTGCGGCGCCGGCGCTTCCGGCGCATGTCGCCTCCGCCTGGATCGTGCGGACGGCGGGCGGCGCAACGGTGACGAACGCGTATGCCGCGGCGCCGTTCACGGTGCCGTGGTCGACGGACGACGTGAAGGTCTTCCTGACGGCCGCGGCGGACTACCTGGTCAAGCCGGCCGTGGTGCGGGTCGATTTGAGCGCGGCCGCGCCGGCCGTTTCCTTCGCCGGCGTGACGGTCGAGGCGCTGCCGACGCCCGAGCCGCCCCCGGAACCGATTCCGACGAAGACGGTTGCCGTGCGCGTGCCGTCCGTGGCGCATCTGACGGCGACGGTCGTGGCGAACGACGAGACGAAGCCCGTCGTGGCGGGGGTGGCCGAGGTGGACGAGGGCGCCTGGGTCACGGTCGTCTACGCGGCGGAGGAAGGCTATGAGCCGGCGGCCGTCGAGGTCGACCTCGGCATCGTGTCGGACGATTTCGACATGCCGGCCGAGCTGGTGCCGTCGGCCCCGGCGAAAAAGCTCGTGACGGTCAAGGTGCCGGCGGTCGCACACGCGACGGCGTCGGCCGTGGTGGACGGCGCGGTCCAGGCGGTCGTCGGCGGACAGGTCGTCGTGCCCTACGGTTCGGCGGTGACGGTCGTCTACACGGCGGATGCGGGCTATGAACTGACGGCGGGCGAAGTCGATCTCGGTACGGTGAAGGCGGATGCCGAGGTGCCGGCGTCCAAGGTGCCGGCGGCGCCGACGAAGAAGCGGGTGACGCTGGCCATTCCCGCGGCGGCGCACTACACGGTGCAGGTCTTCGCGGGAGGCGTCGCGCAGCCGGTGGCGGCGGGCGCCTGCGTGCTGGACTACGGGACGGCGGACGTGACGGTGGTCTACACCGCCGAGGCGGGCTATTCGCCTGCGTCGAAGACGATTTCGGTCGCCGACGGCGGCGCGCTTGTCGCGGATACGGCGATTCCGGCGGACGAGGTTCCGGTGGCCGAGAAGGATCCGGTCGATCCGCAGCCCGAGATGCTGCCGGCGACGGGTACCGTCAAGCTGCCGAAGAAGCTCACGCCCGGCCGCAAGGCGAAGTGGAAGGCGAAGGCGGCGGACGGCTGCTTCTTCGCGGGCTGGACGGCGACGGACGCCGCGGGCGCCGCGGCGCTGGCAACCGTGCCGCCGGCCAAGCTGGCCAAGGTATCGCTCGCCGTCGTGGTGACGGACGGGATGACGACGGGCAGCGTCGTGCCGGTGTGGAAACGTCTGGACGAAGACGTGCCGGCGGGGCAGGCGGCCCTGATGACCTGGTGCGAAGCCGACAAGGGCAAGGTCTCCAAGCCCGTGCGCGTGAAGCTCGGGCAGAAGAAGTCCGTGCGCGCGAGCGCGCGCTCGGGCTACGCCTTTGCCGGCTGGTATGCCGATCCTCAGTTCAAGACGCCGTTCCCGTTTACGGACGGCAAGGACTATCGTGCGGTGGCCCATGTGGTCGTCGTCGACGGGAATACGCACCTCTTCGCGCGGTTCGTGCCGAAATCCGCGGCGGGCGATCCGATCGTGCGCCTGGCGTTCCTCGGCACGGCGCGTCAGCAGGAGACGGCCGAAGGCGTGACCGACCTGTGGGCGCTCGGCGCG
>CADCPA010000179.1 GCA_902803135.1 uncultured bacterium | reverse complement strand
CCCTCCACGAGTTCCATCGCGTACCAGTAGCGCGCGGGGTCGACGCACGGGCCCGCCCCGTAGACCTTCACGATGTTCGGGTGGTGGAGCTGCGCGACGATGCGCGCCTCCTGCACGAAGGTCTCGCCCTGGCCGGACTGCGACGGCGCGAAGAGAACCTTAAGGGCGACCTTTCGGTCGAGCGACACCTGCTGCGCCTCCCAGACGACGCCCATGCCGCCGCGGCCGAGCACGCGCAGCAGACGGTAGTCGCCGCCGGGGATTTCGGGCGGCGTGTCGTCCGTCACCCGACGCCGCACGTCGCTGCGGCGCGAATACGTCTCCATGCTGAGGAGAACGGGGAGGAGTCCGCGCAGGTCCTCCGCATGCGCGGGATGCGCGGCGGCGAAAGCCTCGACGTCGACGGATTCCCCTCGCTGCACGCAGGCGAGAAACTCCTGCACGAGATCGTCCAGCTCGGCTTCGGTCGCGTCGCTCACGGACGAAACTCCGAATAGTTTTCGAGCGCCTCCTTGAGGCGCATGAGCGCACGGCAGTAGCGGATGGACGCAGCCTTTTCGGCGAGCCCCAGCAGCAACGCGCATTCCTGGTTGCCGAGACCGTCCACGTGGCGCAGCTCAAGAATGCCGCGGTCGGCCGGCGACAGGGTCGTCAGCACATGGCGCAGCAGCGCATAGCGTTCATCGCGCGCGAGACGCGAAAGCGGCGAGGTCGCCGTGTCGGGGATGAGCTCGAGCAGCGACTCCCCTTCGGCGTCGACGGGATGCGCCTCGCGATGGGCGTCGCGCTTCTGCGCGCCGAGATGGCGTCGGCAGAGGTCCGTCGCCGTCTGCCGCAGCGCGGAACGCAGGCGGATGTAGAGCGGCACCGTCTCGTCGTGGAGGTAGGCGTTGTCGTCATGGCGCAACGCCAGCATCGTCTCCTGCACGAGGTCTTCGGGCGAAACGCGCGTGGCGAGAACGGGGTCCAATGTCCGTTCCGCCAGTTTCAGCAGCGGTTCGCGATAGTCGACGAACGCCTTCTCAAGCCACGCGTCATCCATGGATCGCATTATACCACAACCGCTCCGAGACGAAAATGAAAAACGCGGGACGATGCGCCGCCCGCGTTTACTTCAGCGCTTTTCCGTCAAGGCTGCGGATCCGGTACCAGCGGCGCGTGCCCGTGTGGTCCGTATAGTGGAGCGCCTTGACGCCCTGGGGCGGGATGACGCCGTCGAAGCTGCCGGTCTCGCCGACGGAATGGAGCGTGCCCTGCCCGGCATTGTAGCCGAGCGGACCGTTTCCGAACGGATCGTCGGGCACGGCGGCGAGATAGTCCGGCACGAGATCCTGCAGCGCCGGCGGGTTTCCTCCATGGTCCCGACGATAGCGCGCCGCCGCCACGACGACCCGGTCGACGGCCAGTTCGAACCGGTCGGCCGCCAGCAGGCGGCAGAGCGCGGGGCGTTCGCGACGGGAAACGCGGCACAGAACGGCCCCCGCGCCATTCGGCACGAACAGAGACAGGAGGGAGCCCGCGTGGAACGCCGCCTCTTCCTGCGCGCGCAGAGCCGCATCGTACCGCCCCGCCAGCAGGCACGCATGCGTCTGGACCGCCTCGGCGTAATAGGCCGCCAACGTGCGGTTGAAGTGGAACGTGAAACGCCCGATCAGCGCCGGCGCGCCCCGCTTCCGGATCAACCAGTCGAAACGCGCCTCGGCCGCCCGCACTTCCCGTGCATAGGCTTGGGCGAATGCGTCCGTCCGATCCCTCGCCGCGGCGTCGAGCAGGCGCTGAAGCGTGGTCAGCTCCTCCGGCGACGCATCGTCCACCGTCGCCAGAAACTTCCGCCGCGCGCACCGGTCAAAGCCGGACGCCGTCAGAAACGCCACGACGGACTGTGCGCCCCGCTGCGCCGCCACAAGGACGCCATTCAGCAGCTGATAGTCCTGAAACGCCGCCGCACGGTCGCCGCCTTGCAGCTCCCGCGTCAGTTTGAAGCCCAGAATGCGCGCGGAAAAGGAAAGCAGACCGTCGTAATCGAACATCGACTCCTCGGCATTCCCCGCCGCGGGATTCCACCACCCCTTCCGCGGCGCATCCAGCGCCAGCCGCGTGAAGAACCGTTCCTGACGGGCCAGAATCGCGTCGACATGGACAAGGCCCTCCTCTTCCGTGGACGACTCGGGATCGTACCGCCACCAGTTCGGGCTCCCGATCGCGGCCGACACGAGCAACCGCTTCTCCTCTTCCGTCATGGTCACAAGATTCGTCGCGTACGCCAACGCCGTATACCAGTTGTCCTCCTCCGACACCTTCGCCGCGCCGACATCGAGATCCGGCGTCGGCGGCCGCTTGATGTCGATGCTGCCGAGCAGCCAGTAGACGCCGACCACGCTCGCCAGCAGAAGCGGGAGAACCCCCAATCTCTTCAACCATTTCATGCCCAGTTGCTCCCCATGAGAAGGAAATCAGTTTACACCAGCCGACTGGCAATGTCAAGGGACGGAAGCGAACGTGTCGCGTAGTTTTCAAAAGCGGAAAATTTGTAGTTAGCAAAAGCGGAATGGACTTCAGCCTCTTTTCACCCTCGGATTGGTCGT
>CADCPA010000178.1 GCA_902803135.1 uncultured bacterium | reverse complement strand
CGGCGGTGGCGGCGGCGGCGGCGGCGCCGTCGACTACACGTCGGCCGGGCATACCGTCTACGGGGGCACGGGCGGCGGCGGCAAAGGCGGCCTTTCCCGAACCTCTTCCAATGGTTCCCAGGGCGCACCCGCAAACCCCTATGCGTCGGGGCGAGGCTGCTACGGCGGTGCCGGCGGCGTGGCAGGATCAGCGGGAAATGTCGGCGGGGATGGCACGCTGTTCGTCTCCTCCCTCTCCTCCTGCTCGGGACGCGGAAGCGCGTCGACGTCGTCCGTTCAGTCCCATTCGGCCATCACGTACAAGGTCCTGCTGGACGACGGCACGGCGACGCGCACCATTGACGCGGTCCTGTCGATGCCGTACGGCGACGTCTCGATTCCGACTTGGGCCGGCCATGCGTTCTGCGGCTACTTCACGGGAATGAACGGCACGGGGACGCTCGTGTTCGACGCATTCGGCAAGTCGACGGGCATGACCCTCACGACCATCGGCGACAACCAGACGACGCTCTATGCGTATTGGAAATCGGGGTCTGACGTTTCGTCCCAACTCATGGTGAATACGGACCAGGATTCTCTGACAATCGATTTCTCCGACGACGTCGTGACCCTGCGCGAGGCCCTGCAGTTCGCGGCTCAGAATCCCACGGCACGGGATGCCTTTGGTCTGCGCCGCATCACCTTTGCGCCGTCCCTGCGCGGCGCGACCATTGGCTGGAAGGGTGCGCTGCCGCTTGCCGGGGAGGTGTTCCCCGCCGATACTCCCATTCTCGTCGAAGGTCTCGGCGGAGAGACGCAGGGCGTGACGGTTAATGGCCTGGACAAGCCTGCGTTCGTCTCCTTTAATGCGGCGGGCAACCACCTTGTCTTCCGCAATCTGACGTTTCGGGACTTCAAGAGCGCGGCCGACGATTTTGCGGCTATCTTCGACTTTGGACCGCGTGCGGGAACCGTCTCAATGGAGAATTGCCGTCTCGCGTCGAACACCGGCCACATCGTCTCCCTGGCGGCCGGTGGCAAGGCGACTTTTACGCACTGCACGTTCTCCGCGAATGTTCTGGGATCTGCGACGGAGGCCATCCTCCGCTCTTCGGATCGGGACGCACGGATCGTGCTGACCTATTGTACCGTGGCCAACACCGTGGGGCGTTTTGCGATCATCCACGACAGTTCCACGCTCGGGCATCTTACTGAATTGCCCGACCTCGTCAATACGACCTTCGTGGGGAACGATTCTTCCGATGAATCTCTTTCTGGAAGCGTCGAAAGCTGTGTGATCGAGAACGCCACTGCCTGGCTGCAGCCGAATGCGAACATCGCCGCGCCTGTGACGAAGGTCGTGGACGGAGTGCTTCAGGAAGCCTATCCCATCGTCCGCGCCTCGAAGTACGACGGTACGGGCGTTGACTGCGGTCTCACGGCCGACATTCTGGCACGTCCGATTCGTGCGGATCAAATCTCCGCCGGATCCTGGTGTCAGGACTGGGAAGCCGCGTCGGTTGTCGTGACGACGGCCGAAGACGTCGTTGACGACACCGACGGTCGCACGAGTCTGCGCGAAGCCGTCGCGGTTTTGAACGCCGACAGCCGAAGGGTCTTCCGCAACGCCGCCGGCGAACGGGAAGTGCGGTTTGCGGACGATCTCTTCGCGACGTCGGGAATGGACCTGGTCCTGGCCGTGACGAACGGTCCGATCGTGGTGACGTGTCCGAAAGAGTCGCCGCTCGTCATACGTGGACCCGCCGCGGGCGAGAAGGGTCTCGTGGTGGATGGTGGCAACGTCTCGCGTCTCTTCAAGCTCGAAGCGGACATGGGCCTGTCGCTTGAATCGCTCACGCTTGCGGAGGCGGACGGATTCGGCGGCGACGGCCTGGCCGTCGATGCGGCAGCGGGTTGGCTTGCGGTTTCAAACTGCTGCTTGAGGGCGATGGGCTCGGAGAACAGCGACGTTGACGCGAAGGCGGTTGCCGCGCGTTACGGATATCTCGTCAATTCCACGTTCGAGGAGATTGCCTGCCGTCCGTTTGAGGTCGGTGGTGATTCGGCATCTCCGTTCACGGTGGCGGAGTGTACAGTGCTCGACGGACCCCACACGCGCGCAGCTGCACTCGATGTGGGCGGATTCGCGGTGGCGAGTACGCTGTTGTGCGGAATTGAATCGGACGGGATTCGGACGATTGCCTGTGCGACGGAATCGTTGACGGACGAGCAGGCCGTGCTGTCGCCCGATTCGGTACGCGTTGGCACGGTCAATCAGATGTCCTATCGTCCGAAGGTGCCGGGGCCGTTCGCGGGTCGCGGTTCGTGGGTCTGGCACAGTGCGGACTGGACGCACGTTGCCATTTCTCCTTTGCCGGATGGCTCGGGCAAGATGGCCCTCGCCGGTGCGGTCGAGCAAGCGACGATCCTGCACGACCGTGACATCACGGGCGAGCCGATCGCGGCAAACCGCAACTCGGTCGGTTCGACGGCGGCTCCAAAGGAAACGCCTTCGCTCGTGGTCGATACGCTCGTGGAAGAGGATGGCTATCCGAACGAAGCGGATGGGCTCATCACGTTGCGCGACGCCGTGCATTATGCCTCGGGAGGCGACCAGGTGCATTTTGATCCGTCGCTGGCGAGCGAAGGCGGTGCGGCGACGAACTGTCTGACGGACGTGTTGTCGCTCGACAAGCCGGAATTCGGCGACCGTCCGCTTGAAGTGAAGGGACCGACCAACTGGACGCTCGTGGTTTCCTGTCCCGACGCGGCTTTTGCTCAAAATCAGACGCACGTCGTGAAGAGCGCGTTCTACAATCTGTCGTTTGACGGCTGCCGGCAGGGCATCTATTGCGGCTACAAGCCGCTCTCTTCAGCGTATTTCAACAACTGCTCCTTCTTCGGCTCGCGCGGGGAATCGAACACCGGGCTCTTTTCGCTGTACGGCAGCGAGCTGAGATTGGACCATTCGTCCTTCGTCGGTTCCGCGGCGCCCGTGGTAAGGGACGGTGTCGGTGCGCGGGTGACGGCCGACTATTGTACGTTTGCGGAAACAGAGGCGACGGATATCCTGGCCGGTGAGGTGGTGCTGGCGAATTGCACCTTTGCGGGTGACGGACGTGTCTGCGTGAAGTGTGCGTCCCTGCAGGCTTTGGGTACGGCGTTTGTGAACGCGCCGGTCGAGGGAGGTCCGGCGGAGGTGTGGTCCTACGCCGACGCGTTCGCATCGTCGACGGCCGCGGACAACGGCTTCGAAGAGGTGGTTGTGAATGGCGTGCGTCAGCGCGGCTACCCGATCCGCAAGCTGGGGCCGCTTGACGGACGCGGCCTGGTTGGCTCCTGGCGGCAGGATGTACTCGGGCGTCCGATTCCCATGCAGCCGGGCTTCGTACCCTCCATGGGGTCCTGGTGCCAGGATTGGGAAGCGGCGTCGGTTGTGGTGACGACGGCGGACGACCGTGTCGACGACCGCGATGGTGCAACCTCTTTGCGCGAGGCGCTTGCGCTGCTCGCGAGCGATGCCTCGCGCACGAACACGGCGGGCGAACACGCGATTGCGGTCGCAACCGATCTCTGGGATTCCGCCGGTGCGGATGATCTTGCGCTCAACGTCACCAATGGTGCGCTTCAGGTCGTCTGCGCGAAACCCTACGCCATTCAGGTCAAGCGTCCGGCGGATGCGCCGGAAACGAAGGGGCTCGTGCTTGACGGTGGCGGCGGCAGCTTGATTGTCGAAGTCGCTGCGAACACGACAGTGGAACTGCAGGATTTGACGCTGCGGCATGTGCGGGGGTCGGCCGTCCGTGCGTCGGGCGATCTCCTTGTGAAGAACTGTCATTTCACGTCCGTTGAGTCGGACGGTGAAAGCGCGGCCGTTGTGGTGGACGGCGAGGCGAACGGCGTTCGCATTCTCAGCACCTCGTTTACGGACATCAAGGGTTGCCCGGTGTCGGCGCAGGGGAACGGACGCCTTGTACTCGCCGAATCGACGGTCGTGCCGATCGACGAGACGAGGCCCATTCGTCTCGGAGACGATTCGTACGTTGTCGCCTGCACGCTCGCGTGCGGGATCGCGAATTCCGATTCGGACCGAGTGGTCGCGAGCGTCGTCGGTACATTTACGAGCGACGCGGGCGAGACGACGCCGCAGACGGTGAAGGTTGCCGGCGTGACGCAGAGCTTCTACCGTCCGCATCAGCCGGGGCCGCTGGCGGGGCAGGGCGCGTTTCTCTGGTACAGCGGGGATTGGGAGGATCTCGCGGCGTCAAAGCGTGCGGACGGCGCGGACAAGTGGGCGCTCGTGGGATCGCTTGTGCAAGCCGCGAACCGGTATGACCAGGATGTGACCGGTGCGACGATTCTCACGCGTTTCAATTCGACGGGTTCGTTCGCGTGTCCGCCGGAGGTGGATTCGCTCGTCGTGGACTATCCGCTGGACGAGGACGACTACTACAACGATGCGGACGGATTGCACTCGCTGCGTTGCGCCTTGCGCCATGCCGAAGAGAACGATTCGCTGTGCGTGAACGGCGCCTATACGATTACCTTTGCCGATTCGCTCTTTGTGAAGAATGTGTTTAGTCTCGCGTTGACGCGTCCGCTCGAGGCGGCATTCAATCCGAATCGATTTAAGCCCTTCACGCCGCTGCGCATCGTGGGCCCGAATGATGGACGCTCGGTCGTCTTCGATGGAGGTTCCGCCTGCCGCCTATTCTATCAAGGGGCGGGTTATGCCATGTACGAGAATCTCGTCTTCCGTCGAGGTTGGTCGTCCGATCTGGAAGGCGGCGGCGCGCTGTACGCGGCCCCGAATGGTGAGTGCAGGTTCGTCAACTGCCGGTTCGAGGCGAACGCGTCTCGCGGCCGTGCAGGTGCCGTGCGGGCCGATTGGATCGTCGCCGAAAAATGTCGTTTCGTGGACAATTGGGCCGCTGGCGAGGGCGGCGCGTGCTGGGGCACGTTGTCCATGGCAGGGTGCACGTTCGACGGAAATGTGTCCGAAGTAAACGGCGGCGCCCTCTATGCGTATCGCGGCACGACGCAGCTGGCGGATTGTACCTTCCGGGCCAATGCGACGACGAACGGTGTCGCCTCCGCACTCACCTCCGGCGGCGCCGTCTTTGCCAACAGCAATACGGTCTGTCGGGTTTCCAACTGCCGGTTCGAGGGGAATCAGGCGGGACTTGGTTGCCTGGGACATGGCGGCGGCCTGGCCTCCGAGGCTCAGACGGTGATCGAGCGCTGCACCTTCCGCGGGAATGAGGCGAGCCTGAATGGCGGAGGTGCCTATTTCGCTTCCAATCAACAGGCGACGCTTGTCAACTGTTCGGTTCTCGACAATCGCTCGGCCGAGGGCGCGGGCCTCTACTTCACCTGTCAGACAAACGTCGCCAAGAAGCTGGACGCCGTGATGGTTCAAGTGACATCGCGCGGAAACGCGGCAAGTGGCTGCGGCGGCGGCGTGTGGATGCGCGCGGCGGTCAAAGGTTATATCCTAAATTCCATTCTGAGCGGAAACACGGCGTCGGAGGCCGTGACGGCCGATTTCTACAATCAGGGCGCTTCAAGCAACCAGACGCGGCTTGCGTCGTCGCTGATTGCCTACGGCGGGGCGGCGACGGCGCCGGCCGATTCGCACTCTTTGACGGGCGGCGTCCACGCCGCCTGGAACAACGCCTATGCCTACATTTCGGGTGCGCGCAAGGACGAGCGCGTGGACGTCAACGGCGTCGAGCAGAACTTCGAACGTCCGGGCGGCGAGACGTGGAATACGGGCGTCACCGTCTACTACACGGGTAGTTGGGCCAAGATTGCCTACAAGTTGCAGGGCGCGTCCGAGCAGACGCCGTTCTTCAACGCAACGGAGACCTTGCCCCAAAAGTTGGAGACGGACATCACCGGGCGTCCTCTCGCCGGGGCTACGCCGTCGATGGGTTCTTATTGGATGGTCAGGGACAAGCCGACGCTCGTCGTGGACACGCTGCAGGATGCGAACGATGAATTCGACGGCAAGGTGTCGCTCCATGAAGTACTCACGCAGATCATGAACGAGGGGAGCCCCTGGGCGACGAACCTCGTGCGCAACGGACGCTTCGACATTACATTCAAGCCGGGACTTGAAGGCACGATCAAGCTCGCGACCGATCCAGCCAAGATTCGCGGTTTCTCAAGCTGTGTCTTCTCGGTGACGGGTCCGACGGACCGCACCATCGTCATCGACGGCGGAGACAAGTGGCGTGCGTTCGCGGTCGGTCCTTCCAACTCCCTTGAAGTTGCCAACCTGACGATGACGAACTGCCTTGGGCGCGCCTATGGCAGCTACTCGTCCGATGGCGGCGGCATTCTCAACGAAGGTCTCCTTTCGGTGTCGAACTGCGCGTTCTATGCCTGTTCGGCCGGGTCGGACCGCACGTCGCCGTCGGGCGACGGCGGTGCAATCCACACGGCGAAGGGGGCGCGGACACTGGTGAGGTCAACGACCTTTGCGGACAACGTCGCCGGCCATGGTGGCGCCCTGGCCGTTGCGGACGGTGGTGTGTTGACCGTGCTCCATTCGACCTTTGCCGCGAACGAGGCACGTGGCAGCGGCGTCGTGTGGGATTCCGTCGGCGGTGCGGTGTCGGTGAAGGGCTCGGCGGCGGATTCGCTCTTTGCGAACTGCACGTTCACGTTGAACCAGGTGGTCGGCACGTCGACGAAGACGCCGGGCCATGCGGTCTTCGTGGACGGGGCGGGCGCGAACGCGCCGACGGCGAAGTTCGTCAACACGATTCTCGTCGGCAACGGCACGAACGACCTGGCAGCGGTTCGCGGCGCCAAGGTGCGGCTGGCCTATTCGGTCTATGGCCAGCGTTCCCCTGCGGTGGACACGGATCTTTGGGACGACGTGTCGACGACGGGGGCTGTTGCGACTTCGGACATCTTCGCACATGTCGACGCGGATGGCGGACCGGTCCCGCGCACGGGGGTCGTGTCAGGCGCCCTCTACCGCATCTACCCGCGTGTCGACGCGGCATCTTACGCTGCGGCCGCTGTGCGCGGCAACGCGGATTGGTCGAAGTCGGCCTATTCGGCGGATGGTTCCTCAGGCTGGAAATTGTTGCGTGGTACGTCGAGTCTGGCGGCAGGCTGCGTGAAACTCGCGTGCGACCAGCTGGGCGTCGCGTACGACCAGCCCTCCGTCGGCGCCGTGAGCGCGCCCGACGCGCGCGAGGAGGACGATCCGCCGGAACCTGCGGACCCCGAGCATCCCGGTGCCATCGAAGAGCCGCTCCTCGAACATCTGGTCAATGCCATCGGTCGCGTGGTCGGGTACAACCCTGCGGTCACCTATGCGACGAACCACGCCGTGAACGGCACGATCGTCTTTGCGGACGAACTGCGCCTCGCGGGTAACAAGGTGCTCGAAATCCACGGACCGATGACCTTCGACGCACGCCAGCTCAGCCGCTGTTTCACCGTTTGTTCGGGACTGACCCTCAAACTCTACGACATTACCCTCGAGAACGGCAAAGTGGAAGGGGACGACGAGACGGGCGCGGGTGGACTCGTCCTTGTCGAGGACGGCGGTACGCTCTATGCGTCGAACTGCACGTTCAGGGCTTCCTCCGCCACCTACGGCGGCGCCGTGGCGCAGCTCGGCGACACCTCGTCGGCGACCTTCATCGACTGCACATTCGACGGCAACACGGCGGGCGAGGCCGGCAATGCCCTCTACCATGAAGGCGTCGCCCGTCTCGTGCTCTCCGGAACGACCGTCGACTGGGCGGATGTGATGGACTATCCGATTCTCATCGCGACGCCGGCAATCGCTTCGATCGCGGTTGCGCCGAACACCGGCGAAAAGACGGTCTCGGTCGTGCCGGCCGATCCCCAACCGAACCTCTACTACGGTCTTGCCTGGACGACGGACCTTGCCGCCGGGTTCTCGGCAGATTCGGTCACGGTCTGGGTGCGTTCCGACGGCCATGGCGTTCTGCCGCAGCCGTTGACCGCTCCCGCGACGGCCGACCGCTGCTTCTATCGAATTCTGGTGCGTGAGAAGAAGCCCTGATTTCCAGCTATCCCCCAAAATAAGGAGATAAATAGATGGCCATCACTCTTGACGCGTTCCGTCTGATTGCCGCGACAGATTTAGGCGATTCGAAAACCGTCCATATCGGCGATGCGGCGAAAACCACGCTGGCCCCGACGCGCTATGCGGGCGACCGTCCGCTCGCCTCCCGCGAGATTGCCGTCGTCGAGTCGGAACAGGACAACATCTACATCCGAAGTCAGTTGCTCAGCGGGTTGCGCGACGCCCTCGGGGGCGAAGACAACGACTACTTCCGCACCGTGCAGGAACGTCTATTCGGCATTCGCGGAGACGCGGGGCAGGCCGACATGGCGCTGGCCTCGAAGGCGCTGACCCAGCGCGAGATACGCGAGGTGCTCACGGGACTGGATGATATCCGCATCTCTCAGCAGACGCGTACCGCCTTCGACCAGGCGTTTACACAGGCATTCACCACCGCGAAGGGCGGAAAACAGATCTCGACGCGCGCCCAGGAGGTGATCCGCCAGATCGTGCTACCGTCGGTCGAGGCCCGTTTGGCCGCCAATCCAAGGATCACGCTCGCGGAGTTGACGGGCCCCGACACGACGTTCGGACTGTTGCAGGATCTCATCGCGCATCAGGCAAATCCCATGCGGCGGCTGATTGCGGCCTCCACGTTGCACGAACCGGCCACGCGGGCGTTCCTCCAGGCCTGCAAACTGATCGTGGCCGACATGCCAAACGGTCTCGATCACCGTCTGTTGGCGGTGGCGGACAAATTGTCCACGCTCAAAGCACGGGATTTTACGCCCGCGAAGATCTTCAAGCTCGCGTGTCCCGACGTCCGGTGGCCGGCTGAGATTCCGACGTCGAAACTCGAGTTGTCGCAGACGGAACGCCAGACACTGACGAAAGCGCTGATGGGAGACGTCTTGGAAAATGTCTCGCGTGAATTAACCGAAGCAAAGGGCGCAGCGGCTCAGGCGCGGGCGTCCACCCGCTTCTCGGCCTGCGCGTTGATGTTCGATCTGGGCATGAAGTCGGAGGACGTGGTACGTGTCTTGGCGGATCCAACGTCGTTCCGTGGCGAGATGGTGCCGCGCGGCGGCTACGTTGTCGGCGAGATGGATATCGAGCGCGGCCTCGACATTGCGTTCGGACAGTTCTGCGCCGACCTCGATCGCATCCAGGCCAAAGTTTTCGTCAATGCGCCCGGATCTGGAATGTGGATGGCG
>CADCPA010000177.1 GCA_902803135.1 uncultured bacterium | reverse complement strand
TTCCATGCCGATGCGTTGCACAGTTCACCCATCATGTCGCTTCGGCACTCCATGCCGTTGATGGTGTACTTCACCCAGTAGCTGATGCCGTCGCTTCTGGTGTCAATCACCTTCACTACCGGCTTCTTCTCCGCCGTCGCCGTCATTGCGGCGAACGCCAGCGCGAGGGTTGCGAGCAACTTCAGTTTTGTGGTCATTTTGTTTTCTCTCTTTGGTCGCCAGAATGCCTACAGCCCCACGACGTGAATCGTCTTGCGGTTGATGTAGCCTACACGCAACTGCCGGAGAAATGAAATCAAGACATCGCCGACGAGGCAATCCGCCTCGTCGAAGAACACGACAACCGGCTTCTCTGCCTTCCGACAGAGCGCAGATAGCGTTTCCGAGACGGCGGAGACGGTCCACCCGGGGCCGTTGTCAAGTGCAAGGGCTGCACACAAGTCTTCGGGGGTTGCATCAAATGCAGGGATGATCCTTGCGCTTTGCAACAGCAGTTTTCGCAGCTTGGACATCGCATCGTTCAGATCCGTCGCGCCTTGAAGCGATTCCAGCGAACAATATATTGCGAACATGTCGCCTTTCCCGTTCGTCTCGCGAACAAGCGCCTTGAGCGCCGTCGTCTTGCCCGTCTGGCGCGGCGCGTGGACGACGAAGTAGTCGCCGCCCGCGACAAGTTCACGGACGCCCGGCAGCCGGTCCAGCGCCGGCAGCATGTAGTGTTCGTCGGGGAAGCACGGCCCAGTGGTGTTGAACTTCCTCATCGGTTGCGTTTCCTTTCCTGCGCCGTCAGATGCCAATGCTGGGTATTATACCAGATTGTCCCTCTCTCCGCCGCGTCACCTGACCGTCACGGGCCAGCTGGCGGCGGGTTTCTTGCACGTCGCCTTGCCATAGCCCACGCCGTTGACGACAAAGCCATTTACGTTGACCGTGTACCTCTTCAGCTTCGTCGCCTTGCCCGCGCCCTCGAGCGCATACACCTTGAACGACCCCTTGAAGGTGCCCTTCTTCGGCGTGTAGGCGAGCTTCAGGCCCGAAAGGTTGCTCTTGCCCTTGGCATCGTCGATGATCAGCCCCTTGCCGGACTCGTCGTCGTAGATGTCGGGCAGGGCCGCGCCCTTCTTCGGCTTGGCCCATTTCACCGCCGCCGCCTTGTTGAACGTCCACTTGCCGTTCTTCACGGTTGCCGTTTCTTCGGCAGGCAAAAGGCCCGAAAGGACCTTGCCCGCGAACATCGAGAGGTCGTCGGCATCGACCGTCACGACCGCGTCCGCGCCCGCCCAATTGCCGCCCACGTCTGCCGACTGCACATGATAGCCGTCCATCGACCCCGCGAACTGCGTGCCGCCGACGGTGACGGCCATCTTGCCGAAGTCCTTGACGTCGAGCGAAACCGTCTTCGGTTTCTCGCCGTCGATCTCCGTGACGGTGAACGACTTGATCGCGTGCTTCTTGCCGTCAAGCGTCGTCACCGTGCCGGACACCTTGCCGGTTCCCTTCTTGGCGTTCACCTTGCCCAACTTGAGCTCAACGAGGCCGGCGACATCGCAGCCGTCGAACACGACGCCCGCGAGCGTCACCGCCTTCGGCGCGGCGAAAGGCGCGGTGATGTCGCCCGGCTCCAGCCTTTCGTAGCACGGGCCCGGATCGGGGTCAGGGCCCGGATCGGGGTCGGGGTCAGGGCCGGGATCGGGATCGGGGTCAGGGTCTGGATCAGGGCCGGGATCGGGGTCGGGATCGGGGTCGGGATTGACCGGCAACAGGTAGTCTTCAATAAACGTGATGCCGTCCACGGGATGCTTCGACGCGAGAAGAAGTCCCTTTACCCTTTCCGTGTCGCCCGCCTCCACGTGGACGGTCTGCAAAGGGACTGAGCCAGACAAGACCATCTCGTAGAAAGCCCCGTCCCCGATGCTCGTGAGGGTCTTGGGGATGCTCACAGTCGTCAACTCCGGACAATAGGCGAACGCATAAATGTCGATGTTTGTCACGCCCGAAGGAAACGTCAGGCATGTGACGGGGGATGTCCAGTAGTATTGGGGCGATTTGCCCGTGTAGGTCATAAACGACTGCTGGCCGATGCTCGTCACGCCGTCCGGAATCGCAAGGGTGGAGGCGTTTCCGATATACGAATGGAGAATCCCGCCGACGATGATGAAGCCGTCGGCGTCTGCCAACTTGGTGCAGAGGTAAAACGCGCCCTTCTCGACACTCGGCATCTTCGCGGGGAACGTCACTTTTTCCAGGTCTACGCATAAGGAAAACGCCAGTTGGCCAATGCTCGTCACACTGTCGGGAATCGTCACGCTGACCAATGGCGGATACTCCCCAAGCGGAGAAGGGAGAGTATTGTGACTCGCAAACGCCCATCCCGCGATGCGCGTGACGCCCGACGGCACCGTCACGTTCGCGTCGCCGCCGACGTACTGGTGAAGGACGTTGTTTATGATGACAAACCCGTTGGCATCGGCCAATGCGTTGCAATTGTGGAAGGCTGCAAGCTCAATGGCCGTGCCGTCCGAGACATTCAGGGTCGCCAAGGACGTGCAGTTTTCGAATGCCTCTTGCTCGACGGTCTTCACGCTCGCCGGAATCGTCATGCCCGTCAAGCCGTCGCAATCCCGGAACGCTTCCTTCCCGATGGTTTCCACGCCGTCCATGATCGTCACGCTCGTCAAGCCGTGGCAGTCGCGGAACGCCCCATCCCCGATACTCTTGACGCTGCCCGGTATCGTCACGCTCGTCAAGCCGTCGCAACCTTTAAACGCCATTTCCCCAATGCTCGTCACACTCTCCGGAAGCACGACACCCGCCAATTTGGAACACTCTTCAAACGCCCTTTCCCCGATATCCGTCACAGGGCCGAGAATCGTCGCGCTCTCCAGATCAGCGCAGTACTGGAACGTAGATTCTCCAATGCTCGTCACCGAAGCGGGAATCGTCACGCTCGTTATCTTCTTGCAGAAGGAGAACGCAGAGTTCCCGATCCTCGTCACGGGCTTGCCGCCGAGAGTGTCTGGTATCACCAACGCACCAGTCGTACCTGTATCTATGGCCGGGCTATAATGAACCTCGCCCCCGGAAGTATAGTACATGTCGCAAATCTCGGCCTCGCCGTCGACGATGCGGAAATCCCACGCGACGCCATTCGCGTACTGATGTGCGGTGGCAGTCCCCTCGATCGTCCGCGTCGGCGGCAAATTGTCGTCCGTCATGTCGGTCGCGCCCTCGGCCAAGGTGACGGTGACGGCGCCGCAGGTGCCGTCCTTGCCCGCGCCGATGGGGTTCTCGCACTTGCTGCCGGCCTTGGCGACGACGAGCGTGACGCCGTCTTCAATCGTGATCGTGCCGCACGCGGCCGAGCCGCCGCCGCCGATGCCGGCCCCGGTCCATCCGCCCGTGGCAGAGACGACGCCGCCCTTGATGGTGATGTCGCCGCAGGCCGCGCCATTGGCGCCGCCGATGCCGGCGGCGACCTTCCCCGCGGCCCGGATGATTCCGCTCTCGATGACGATATTGCCGCACGGAATGCCGTTCCCCGCGCCGATGCCGGCAGCGTAGTTGTTGCCGGGCACCGTGAGCGTGCCGCCGTAGAGCGGATCGCCGTAGGGGCCCATAGTGCCGACGACTTGGCGGATCGTCAGCGTCTTTCCTTCGGGAACGTGAATGCTGGGGTAGTCCTCGTAGAAGCCCCTGACGTAGTTCTCGCCGTCGATGTAGATTGACGCATCGCCTTCGCACGTGAGGCCAGCCCATTTGCAGCTGGCATTGTTCGCACCGTCGATGGTCGCGTCGCGCAGAATCACATACGCGCCGGCGGCGATGGATATCTTGACGTTCGCGCCGAGCTTGCCGGTGATGACGTCGCCGCTGGCGAGCGTCCTGTCGGCGGTCACGGTCGAGAGTTCAATCGTTTCCGCGAACGACGACACGGCCAGACCGATCGCCGCAACCGCCCCCACAACTGCCTTTAACATACCAAGACTCCTTTCGTTGGGCGCTGCTCAGACACAGACGCGTTTACAGTAAGAATTCAACAAACCGGCAAAGGAGCATCCAGTCCCTACTCCGTGAGCCGGACGCGGAAGAAGTTGGCGGACTGGCCGGAGGGGAGCGTCCAGTCGTTGCCGTTCCTCTCGAGGAAGACCGGTGTCGACCAGTCGTCGAGCGAAGTCGAGCCGACGACCGACGGCGTGAAGTCCGTGCGCCCTTCCAAAACCGGTGCCGTCGTGATGACGGGCTTCCCGTTCGCGTCGAGCGAAATCGTCATCAGCGCGACCGTGCCGTCCGCAAGCTCTTCGCCGAACGTGTAGACGAAGGCGTTCGCCCAGCCGCCCCACATCGCCGGCTTCGCGTCCCATGCCGCGTCCGCGCCACTCAGCCCCTTCTCCTCCGCCCAGGCGGCAAAGCCTTCGGCAGGGGTCAGGGTGCGCGTCGTGCCGTCTGACGACGTTTCGTCGTTCAGCCCGGCGTCAATATCCACATCATCGCATTCGCCGTCGACGCCGGCACCGATCGGATTGACGCAGTCCGCACCGCAAGTCGCCTCGACGCAGTCGATAGCCGAGTCGATGGTGATGCCCCAGCAATATCCTTCCCTTCCGGTTCCGATGCCGGCGGCCGAGTCACCGCCCGTGGCGTAGACGGCTCCGCCGTAGATGTCGATGTAGCCGCACTCCGACAAGTTGTAGCTGCCGTCTCCTGTTCCAATGCCGGCGGCGGAAGCTCCACCCGTCGCAGTGACGGTGCCGCCGTCAATCTCGATGCCGCCGCACGCACCGGCGTTTCCTGCGCCGACGCCGGCACCCGAACCACCGCCAGCAGCCTCAATGACGCCGCCGTCAATCGTAATGTCGCCGCACGTGCCGCCGTTGCCGCTGCCGATGCCGGCGGCTCCGCCACCGCCCACGGCGTCAATCGTGCCCCCGGTGACCGTGATGTCGCCGCAGTCGGTGCTGACCCCGCTGCCGATGCCCGCGCCGCCATACGAACCGCCCTCGGCGGAGATGTAGCAGCCATCCGCGGCGTCGATGACGATGTCGCCGCCCGCGAGGGCGCCACCGTAGCCGCCGCCGATGCCCGCCGCCCAGGTACCGCCGCGCACCTCCAGTGCACCGTCGCCCTGTATCGTAAGCTCAGAGCCCTCGGGAACGTAGATGCCCGGGCACTCCGAGTAGAACGACCTGACAACGCTTTCGCCCTTGAGGATGATCGTCGCGTCGCCTTCGCACGTCAGGCCCGCCCACTTCGTGCTGCTCGTGGACGTGCCGCCGATGTTGATGTTCGCGTCGCGGAGCGTCACCGTCGCACCGTCGGCGATGGACACCTTGTAGTTGCCCGTGAGCGTGCCGGTAATGGTCCGGCCGTCCTCAATCGTGGCGTCCGACAGAAGTCCGTCGAGATTGCCCACGATGGTGCGCGTCGAGCCGTCGGTCACGTCGACCATCGTCTCGGGAACCACGAAAACGCCGCTACAGGTCGCGTCCCCGCCGGAGCCGGCGCCGACGGGATTCTCCCCGTCTTTGCCGCACGTTGCGACCACGCGCGTGACGTTCGAGCCGATCTCTATCCATCCGCAGCGGCCATTGAGTCCGCCGCCGATGCCCGCCGACATTCCGCCGCCCGTGGCGGTGACGATGCCGCGCGAGATGATGAGCTTTCCACACGAGCCATCCGGTCCGCTCCCGATGCCGGCCGCCCAGTTGCCGCCCGTGGCGGAGACGACGCCGCCCCTGATGTAAATGTGTCCGCAGGCCGCCTGATTGCCGCCACCGATGCCCGCAGAGCCAGTTCCTCCAATGGCGTTGACCGTACCACCCCAGATTTCGATGTGGCCGCAGGACAGGCCCTCGCCGCCGCCAATGCCTGCCGCCCGTCCGTTGCTGGACGCCGTGAGCGATCCGCCGCCGAGGATTGTCAGCGTTCTGGCCCAGGGAACAGAGATGCCGGGATAGTTGCTGTCAAATCCCCTGACGGAATTATCCCCTACGAGAATGATCGTGGCGTCGCCGGCGCAGGTGAGGCCCGCGTACTTGAAACTGGGGCTGTTGTAGCCGTTGACGACCGCGTTCGAGATCGTCACCGTCGCGCCGTCGGCAATGGTCACCTGATAGCAGGCGTCGAGCGTGCCGTAGATGACAAGCCCGTCACGGGCGACTTCGTCGGAATTGAGCTTCGAAAGGTCGCCGTCCCAACGGACGCCGCGTTCGATCGTGCGCGTGTGCGTTGCGCTGTCCGTGTCGTCGAGAAGCCCCTCCGCAACGCCAACCCCACCATTGCACGTGCCGCCGTAGCCCGCGCCGATGGGCGTTTCGCAGTTCTGCCCGGCCACGGCGACAACCTTGTCGATCCCCACGCCGAAGACGATGGGACCGCACGAGCCGGCGTCGCCGGTGCCGATGCCCGCCCCGTGGTAGCCGCCCGTGACGGTGACCGTGCCGCCGATGACCGAGATGGCGCCGCACGAGCCACGGTCGCCGGAGCCGATGCCGGCGGCGTAGCTCGCGCCCGTCTCGACGACAACCGTGCCGCCGCTGACGGTGATATTTCCGCACGAGGCTCGGGTACCGCCGCCGATGCCAACCGCAGTGATGCTTCCGCCGGCGATTACGATGTTGCCGCAGTCGATCTCGGTGCCGCCGCCGATGCCCGGGGCGAAGGCGTTCTGTCCGCGGGCGGCAAGCGAACCTCCGCCCCGCACGGACAGCGTCTTGCCCTCCGGAACGTAGATGCCCGGATAGTCGTCGTAGAAACCGCTGACGGCGTTCTCGCCCTCAAGGACGATCGTCGCATCGCCCAGGCAGGTGATGCCCGCCCACTTGAAGCTTTCGTCGTTGACGCCGTTGATGGTCACGTCGCGGAGCGTCACCGTCGCGCCGTCGGCAATCATGACCTTGTAGTTTCCGCCGAGCTTGCCCGTCGCGATGTCACCGTCCGCAAGCACGACATCGCCCGTCAGCGCGGCGAGATCGACGCCGGGCCTGATCGTGCGCGTCAAGGCGCCCGACGTTTCCTTAACCGAGTCGGCAAGGCTATTGTCCACGGTTACGGCACCGCAGGTGCCGAAGAGCCCCGCGCCGATCGGATCGTCGCAGTTGCTGCCGCCGGTCGCGACGACACGCGTCACGCCCGCGCCGACCGAGACGCTTCCGCAGCTTCCCTCGTAGGCGCCGCCGATGCCCGCGGAGCCGTACGCGCCGCTCGCGGTGACGGTACCGCCGTTGAGGGATATCGTGCCGCACGACCCCTGGTACGCCGAGCCGATGCCGGCGGAACTGTCGCCGCCGATGGAAGTCACGGTGCCGCCGTTGACGACGATGTTCCCGCAGGCGACCTGGTAGCCGCCGCCGATGCCAGGCGCGCCCGCGCCCGTCGCGGATATCGTTCCGCCGTTGATGACGATGTTCCCGCAGGGCAGTTCCTCGCCGCCGCCGATGCCGGCGGCATAGCCGTGGCTGGTCGCCGCGAGCGAGCCGCCGCCCTCGATCGTAAGCGTCTTGTTCACGGGGACGTGGATGCCGGGGTAGCACCAGGCGAATCCGCAGACGTCGCTTGCGCCCTCAAGGACGATCGTCGCGTCGCCCAGGCAGGTGACGCCCGCCCAGGCGTAGCTTTCGTCGTCGCTTCCGTTGACGGTCACGTTGTCGAACCGCACCTTCGCGCCGGCGGCGATGGAGATCTTGTAGTTGCCGCCGAGTTTGCCCTTCAGGATCGTGCCGTTCGCAACCGTGATATTGGCGCTCACAGTCGAGAGGTCGAGCGTCGCCGCAAGTGCGCCTGTGGCGATTCCCATCGCCGCCATGAGCAATGCGAGTGGTTTCTTCATCATGGCCGGAACTCCTTGTCTTTTGGAAACAACCAAAACAACTTCTTGATTTTCATCGCCCGAACGACGAAATTATAGCAAATTGTCAAAGCTGCGTCCAGTCCTGCACGACGGGTGCGGGCAACGCAACGCGTCGCATGTTGTGGGTCAGACCGGCTTCCGCCGAAGGAAGAGGAGCCAGAACGCGACCCAGAGGGCGACAACCCCTGCGCTGATGACGAAGACCGGCCATGGACCGAGCTTCGCGACGAGCGGAACCGACATGGCCGTCCAGATGCCGCCGCCCATGAACGGCTCGTGCAGCAGCTGCTTGCAGCCGAACACCGTCGAAGCGGACGTCTTCGACTCGGGATCCACCGTGCGCAGGAGCAGCAGCCCCGTCGCGGTGACGCCCGTGTACTGACCGAACTCGCAGATGGACCGCTCGAACCAGTCTTCGCCGAGAATGCGCCGCGACAGCCAGCACGCGCCGAAAAGCGACCAGGCCGCGCCTGCCGCGAGCAGCACCGCCAGCGGGCGCCAGTACTGGACGATGAAGTCGATCCGGATGGTCGCGACGGCGGCGACGACGAGGAAGTCCAGCGACGCGCCGCCGATCCGCTCGATCTGCCCCCGGTCGACGAGCGAGTCCAGTCGGAACGCCGAGAGGATCGCCTGCACGAAGAGCCCGCCGACCATGCAGAGCGGAAAGAGCGGAATCGCCTCCGCGATCTTCATCTCGCGGACCCCCTCCGGGAGGAACGCCCCCGCCGCGACGATGCCGAGCTTGAGCGCGTAGCCGAAGAGGACCGCGATGCCCACGACGGCGAGATGCCAGGCGAGCGAGTCGAGCGAGTCGCAGAGCACCGTCTGGCGGCCCGCCGGCGGCTGCGCCCCCTTCGGATAGAACCCCCGCCGCTCCGCCTCGTCCAGGTCCTCAAAGGATCGGATGTTCTTCACGGTGCCGCGGCGGACGGCCACGTTGACGAGCGCCATGCCGACCGTGATGCCGAACACCATGCCGACCGTCGCCGTCGTATAGCCGAGGTCGCATCCCTCGTTCCAGCCCAACGCGGCGAACGATTCGGCCATTCCGCCCACGGTGCCGTGTCCGCCCTCGAATCCAATCTCGATCAGCGTGCCGAACACGGGCGGGACGCCGAAGAGCGGCGTCAGGAGGAGCGCCGTGACGCCAATGCCGACCACGTACATCCCCCACGCGACGATCTGCCCGAAGCAGAGCTGCTCGGCGACGGCGCGGCGGAGACCGCCGACGACGGAGGCTCGGCGCCCGATGAACATCGTCGCGAAGACGATGTTGATGAGAAAGCCGGGGAGATTCCGCCACCCGCCGGACCACTCGGCCGGCACCTTGTCGCCGAAGCACGTCAGGAGCGCAAGCCCGAGCGCGCCGCCGACCATGGACGACGGAAGGTAGAGCTTGCGCAGGAAGGGAACGGCCGTGCGCACGGCCTTGCCGCACACGAGCAGCAGGCACAGCGCGCAAAACGAAACGACCGCCGTCATCTCCGCTGGCTACCGCTGCTTGATACGGAGCTTGAAGTACTGGTAGCCGGAGCTGAAGGGAACGAATTCGGTGTTCTCGAGAAGGCCCTCGGTGTCGCGAGCCGAGGGGATGCCTCCGCTGCCGTCTCTGCCGATGCCGTCGACCCAGCTGTCCGTCCTGATTTCAACCCACTCCTTGTCAGGTGCAAGGTCGTTGCTCCCGAGGATGGAGTAGATCTGGCCCCAGCCGTTGTTCCAGGTGATGGTGACGCCCTCGGCGGAGAGCGCGATGCGGATGTCGACCTGGCTCAGCTCGTAGGTGAGGTTGTTCTGGTTGTCGCCCTTGCTCCACTCGCGCTGGGTGTTGTCCATGTCGGCGTAGGCGATGACGCGGCAGACGCCGCTCGCGTCCGGGGCGATGAGTCCGGCGAAGGAGTAGACGCGGGAACCACCGGCGGGGATGCGGCCCATCTCGACGGAGCGGACGGCATCGATGGCCTCGCCGTCGGCGATTGTGGCG
>CADCPA010000176.1 GCA_902803135.1 uncultured bacterium | reverse complement strand
CCCGGCCCCGGCGGTCGCGCGCGTCTGCGTCCCCGTTGGGGCGGCGAAGAGGACTATCTCCGTTATCTTGAGAACCGCGAACCGTTCATCCGGCATGTGTGGTTTCGTCCGCAGGCGCCGGACGATTCCGCCGAGTCGCGCGGCCGCGGTTTCGAAATGCGGGGCGATCGCCGCGTGCCGATCATGTGGATGCGCATGCCCGAGGGCGAGACAAATCGCGTGGCGGTCATCGAAGTGGAGCCGCTCGCGGTGCTGGCGCGGCTGCCGGGCTGGCTGAAGGCGAATGGCGCGGATAGCGGGGCGGGCCCCGATCCCGATCCCGGCGCGACACTGGCCGAGATCCGGCGCGAGGACGGCACGCTGCTGTGTCCGGCCTCGCTGCCGACGCCCACGTCCGCGTCCGCCGAGGCGGTCCTGGCGCCGCCGTTCTCCGATCTGCGCGTGCACGTCTACTTCCGCGCGGGCGGCGGCGACAGCGTCCAGACCGCCCGTCTCGTCGTCGTGGGCGGCTGTCTGCTCGCGCTGCTCTTCGCGACGCTTGTCGCGGGCGGCTGGATGCTCGTGCGCGCGGCTGCAAAGGCGCGGAGCCTTGCGCTGGAGCAGACCGATTTCGTCTCGAACGTCTCGCACGAGCTCAAGACGCCGCTGACGACGATCTGCCTGTGTGCGGAGCTGGCCGAGGAAGAGGACGACGCGGCGCGGCGTTTGGAGGCGTTGCGCTCGATCGTGGATGAGGCGGGGCGCCTGTCGCGTCTGGTCGCGAACGTGCTCGACTTCAGCCGTCTCGAACGCCGCACGCGCAAGTACGTGAAGACGGCGTTCGACCTCACGGCGCTGGTGGCCGAGACTGCGGAGACGATGCGGGAGCGGTTCCTGGCCCATGGACTCGTTCTGCCGTCGCAGCCGTGCACGGCCTTCGCCGACCGCGACGCCGTGCATCAGATCCTGATCAATCTCATTGACAACGCGGCGAAATACGCGGCGGAGCGGGGGGCGGTGGAAATCGCCGTGCGCCGGGACGGCGCGCAGGCGGTCATGACGGTGGCGGACCGCGGACCCGGCCTCACCGACGAGGCTCTGCGCAAGGTCTTTATCCGCTTCTGGCGGGCGGACAATTCGGTCACGCGCACGACCGGCGGCAACGGTCTCGGTCTCCCGATCGCCCAGGGTCTGGCCCGTGGCATGGGCGGTGACCTGACGGCGGCCCGCCGCGCGGGCGGCGGCAGCGTCTTCACGCTGACGCTGCCGGCCGAGCCGTCGGCGGAACGGACGGAAGGAGAGGAACATGGCTGACATTCTTTTTGCCGAGGACGATGCGAAGATCCGCGCGTGGGTGGCCTACGCGCTCGAGAAGGACGGACACGCCGTGCGGGCGGTGGCGGACGGCGGGGCGGCGCTCGCGGCCTTCGCCGCGCAGCGGCCGCAGCTGCTCATCCTCGACGTGATGATGCCCGTGAAGTCCGGCTACGACGTGTGCACGGAAATCCGCAAGACGGATCGCGCCTTGCCGATTCTCATGCTCACCGCGAAGGGCGCCGAAAACGACAAGGTGCTGGGACTCGGCCTGGGGGCGGACGACTACGTCACCAAGCCGTTCGGTCTGCGCGAGCTGCGCGCGCGCGTCAATGCGCTGCTGCGCCGTACCGACGCCGCGGCGGCCGAAGCCGTCGAACCGCCCGACGAGGCGCGCACGGCCTTTGCGTTCGGCTCGCATCGGGTGGACGAAGCCCGCCGCCTGCTCCTGGCCGCGGACGGCTCGTCGCAGGATTTGTCCGAACTCGAGGTCGGACTGCTCCGCTTCCTCGCCGCGCACCCCGACGAGGTCGTCGCGCGCGACGCGCTGCTGAACGGACTCTGGGGCCTGTCCTACACGGGCACGACGCGCACGCTCGACACCCGCGTTGCGTCGCTGCGGAAGAAGCTGGGGGCGGATGCCGTCTGCATCGAGACGCTCTATGGAACGGGCTATCGCTACCGCCCGCCGGGGGCGGGCGGCAGCCGGCAATAGCGAATCGGTTGTGGGTGAATGGATAAATCAGTCACGATATGATATAATAACGGCATGAATTCCATTCGAAAGTTTCTGTCCCGTGATTCGGGGGCTTTCGCCCAGTTCGTCAAGTACGGCTCGGTCGGCGTGATGGCGACGGCGGTCCAGTTCCTGTTCTTCTATCTGCTGGCCGCGACGTGCCTCAAGTGTCTGACGGCGGACGACTGGGCGGTGAAGTTCCTCGGTTTCCCGGTGGCGGGCGTGTCGGACGGTACGCGCGCCGTCCGGTTTGCCGTCAACACGGTAGTCGGCTTTACGGTCGCGAACGTCTTCTGCTGGCTGATGAACCGCTGGTTCGTCTTCCGCGCGGGCAAGTTCAAGTGGTATGTCGAGTTCGGCATGTTCTTCGGCACGGCGTCGATCGCCACGCTGCTGGCGACGAGCCTCAGCGGCGCGCTGATCAACTGGTGCGGGCTCATGACCTCCGCCGCGGTGGTCATCGAGGTGCTCGTCTCGTTCTTTGTGAATTTCTTCGCGCGCAAGTTCTTGATTTTCAAGGGCTGAGCGCGCGGCCGATTGTGTTCTGATTGTCCCTTCCACATTTCAGGAGATTGCAGCAAGATGAAGAACGATTGCGTGTTCTGTGCGATTGTCGCGGGCGAGATTCCGAGCTTCAAGGTCTATGAAGACGACTGCGTGCTCGCCTACCTCGACATCAACCCGTTTACGAAGGGCCATGCCCTCGTCATCCCGAAGGTCCACTCGGCGGGGCTTCTGGATACGCCGGCGGAGACGCTGAAGGAGGTCGTCGTGCGCGTGCAGAAGGTCGCCGCGCACATCAAGGCGACGCTGCCCTGCGACGGTTTCAACATCCTCCAGAACAACGGCGCGGCGGCGGGCCAGACCGTGTCGCATCTGCATTTCCACATCGTGCCGCGTTTTGCGGACGCGGAAGGCGGCGCCGTGTTCACCCCGCACACGGGCGACATGGAGGCCCTCAAGGCACTGGCGGAACGTCTCCGCTTCTGAGGGCGCCCCGACGGATTTTCCCATCATGGACGTACCTGAAATATCCTACGAAGTCGACGACTACTCGGACATCCTGCGCAAGGACGCCCGCTATGACAGTCGCGCCTACGACTTCGTGATGCGCGTCATCTCCGAGGCGAGCGAGGCGGCGAAGGGGCACGTGACCGGCCAGGAGCTGCTCGGCTTCTTCCGCGACCTGGCGCTCGACGCGTACGGTCCGCTCGCGTTCACCGTGCTTGACGACTGGGGCGTGCACTGCTGCGAAGACGTCGGCGAAATCGTCTTCAACCTCTTCGAGACGAAGCGCATCGGCAAGACCGAGAACGATTCGCGCGAAGACTTCATCGGCGGATTCGACTTTCGCACGGAGTTTCTGGATCCCTACGCCTGAGGTTGCGCCGCATGCGTTTCGCGCTTTCCACCAACTGGAACAACGGACGTCTCGCGGACGGTTCGGCGATTGTCGACGAGGCCCTCGAACTGGGCTTCGATGCGCTCGAGCTCGGCTTCCGCACGACGCCCGAACAGCTGGCGGGATTCAAGCGGCGCCTCGATGAAATGCCCGTCGACTCCGTACACGCGTACTGTCCCGTGCCCGTGGGCGCGCCGAGCGGACACCCCGAGCTCCACCAGCTCGCGGATCCCGACGAGGACGAACGCGCGCTCGCGCGCCTTCTCCTTAAGCAGACGCTCCGGTGCGCGCAGGAGGTCGGCGCACGCGTCGTCGTGACGCATGCCGGCTACGTGAGGCTCGACGGCTGGTTCGTGAACCGCGGTTCGGACGCGCTGAAGGTTCTGATCCTCGGAAAGGACGGCCAGCCGGAGCCTCAGAATCCGCGCCACGTGAAGTTTCTCGCCAAGGCGCGCGCCCGGCGCAACGTCCGCGGCGTCAAGCTGCGCGACACGTTCCGCCGGGAGCTCGATCTGGTGCTGCCCGATCTCGAGAAGGCCGGGGTGACGCTGGCACTTGAGAACCTGCCGAGCCTGGAAGGGTTCCCCAACGCGGAGGAGGCGGAGTTCCTCATGAAGGACCTCGCGGGGGCGCCGGTCAAGCTGTGGTTCGACACCGGCCACGCCCGCGTGCGCGAATGCCACGGCTGGAGCGAGTCCGCCACCGACATCGCCACCCGCGTGGGCGACCACGTGTGCGGCCTGCACCTCAACGACGTGATGGACTACCAGGACGACCACCGCCAGCCCGGCTGGGGCAAGGTGGATTTCGCCGCCCTCGCGCCGCTCGCGCGCCGCGACGTCCTCCGCGTCTTCGAGCCGCACCGCCCCGTCTCCTTCGAAGACCTCAAGTCTTCCGTCACCTGGATGCGCAAACTCTGGAGCGCGCGACCATGATCGAAGACGTCACCATCCTCATTCCGGCGTATCAGCCCGACGACAAGCTCGTCGCGCTGGTTGCGCGTCTGCGGGCCGCGTTCGCGCACGTGGTCGTCGTCGACGATGGGTCCACCGAAGGCCGCGCGGTTTTCGATGCGATCCGCGCGCAGGTGGATGCGGTCCTCGTGCACGCGGTCAACCGCGGGAAGGGCGCGGCGCTGAAGACGGGGTTCGCCTGGATTCGTGCGAACCAGTCCGGGGCGAAGGGCGTGGTGACGGCGGATGCGGACGGCCAGCATACGGTGGCGGATATTACGCGCGTCGCCGAAGCGGTGGCGGAGCATCCGGGCGGACTCGTCCTCGGTGTACGCCGCTTCAACGGCCACGTGCCGTTCCGCAGCCGGTTCGGCAACTACTGGACGATGGGCTTCTTCTGGTTGATCACGGGACTGGCCGTCAAAGATACGCAGACCGGTCTGCGCGGCATCCCGCGCGATCTGCTCGACCGCGTGGCGAACCTGCCCGGCGACCGTTACGAATACGAGATGCGGATGCTGGTGGACGCGCGGCTCCATCCGCAAAAACCGCGGCAGATTCCCATCGAAACCGTCTATCTCGACGGCAACAAGTCGTCGCATTTTCGTCCCCTCCGTGACACCATCCTCACCCAAAAGGCGCTCCTCGGCGCCCGTTTCGGGCGTGCGAAACAGTAGTCGACTGGGGCGACAGGACCCTGGCGTCGTCTCTTCGGCGATGTCCTTCCGAAGTGAAAACAGCCCAGCCCACAGCCTTTTTCCACTTTCCCCGCCCCAAAAGGCGGCGTTTTTGATATACTATTACTCTTATGAACCAATTGGCTAAACAGTTGAATCAGACGCTCGGCCCCATGGCGGAGATGCTTTCGCCGGCCGGCAAGCGCCTTTATTTCCCCTATGAGGGCATCCTCGGCCAGGGAACCGAGGCCAAAAAGTGCGCAATCAACGCGACGATCGGCATGGCGTTCGAGGAGGATGGGTCCCCGCTCGTCATGAAGTGTTTTGCCGATCGCATGAATCTCGACACCAAGGCGTTCCTCTACGTGGGCAGCTTCGGTTTGCCGGCGCTGCGCGAAACGTGGAAGAATCTTCAGATCAAGAAGAATCCGTCCCTCAAGCGCGTTTCCTACTCGGATCCCGTCGTCACGAACGCGCTGACGCACGGTCTGCGCATCGCGGCCGAGCTCTTCGCGGGCCGTGGCGACACGGTGGTGATCCCGGACCTGTTCTGGGACAACTACACGCTCATCTTCGGCGAAGCCTGCGGCTGCGCCCTTGAGACGTTCAACACGTTCAAGAACGGCGCGTTCGACGCCGACGCCCTCAAGCAGGCCCTGCTGGGCAAGGGCGACAAGAAGATCCTCATCCTCAACTTCCCGAACAACCCCACGGGCTACACGGCCACGCTGGAGGAGGCGCCGAAAATCGTCGCCGCCGTCAAGGCCGCCGCCGATGCGGGCAAAAAGGTGGTCGTCGTGCTCGACGACGCCTATTTCGGGCTCGTCTACGAGAAGGGCGTCCATGGGGAATCGCTCTTCGCCGACTTCGCGACGCTGCACGGGAACGTGCTCGCGGTGAAGCTTGACGGCAGCACGAAGGAAGACTACGTGTGGGGTCTGCGCGTGGGCTTCATTTCCTTCGGTTTCAAGGGCGCGACGGCGGAACAGCTCAAGGCACTCGAGGCGAAGGCCGCGGGCGACGTGCGCAGCTGCGTGTCGAACATCACCTCCATCGGCCAGCACATGGTGCTCGGCGCGCTCTCCGACAAGGACTACGGCAAGCAGAAGCGCGAGAAGTACGCGGTGCTCAAGAAGCGCTACATGACGATCCGCAAGATTCTCAAGGCGCATCCCGAGTATGCGGAGTCCTTCGAGGTCATGCCGTTCAACAGCGGCTATTTCATGTGCGTGAAGCCGATCGGCGTCGACGCCGAGAAGGTGCGCCGTCGGCTCATCGAGAAGTACTCGACGGGCACGGTCGTGCTCTCGGGCCTCATCCGCCTTGCGTTCTCCACGGTGCCGTGCGAGAAGCTGCCGACGCTCTTTGCGAACGTCGCGGCGGCGGTGAAGGACCTCCGCGCCTGATCGGCGGAAGCCGACGACGCAGCCCGGCGGAAACCGGAATGAAATCTGAAATCTGAAATTGGAATTCCAAACAGGGAAAAGGAAGATGAAAAACCTGACGGCTGACGAACTTCGCGAGATGTACCAGAGCTTCTTCGAATCGAAGGGCCATGTGCGCATTTCCGGCGCGAGCGTGATTCCCGAGAACGATCCGACAGTGCTGTTCACGACGGCGGGCATGCACCCGCTGGTGCCGTATCTCATGGGTCAGATGCCGCACCCGGCCGGCACGCGTCTCACCGACGTGCAGAAGTGCGTGCGCACGGGCGACATCGACGAAGTCGGCGACGCCGCACACCTCACGTTCTTCGAGATGCTCGGCAACTGGTCGCTCAACGACTACTTCAAGAAGGAGGCGATCGGCTGGTCCTTCGAGTTCCTCACGACGAAGCTCGGCTTCAAGCCGGAGCAGCTGAACGTCACGGTGTTCCGCGGCGAAGGCAATCCCGGCGACGAGGGCTACATTCCGGCGGACGACGAAGCCGCTGAAATCTGGAAGTCGATGGGCATTCCGGAAGAGCGCATCTTCCGCCTCCCGCGCGAGGACAACTGGTGGGGTCCGGCGGGCACGACGGGTCCGTGCGGTCCCGACACCGAAATGTTCATCGACACGGGCAAGGAGAAGTGCGGTCCCGACTGCCGCCCCGGCTGCCACTGCGGCAAGTACGTCGAAATCTGGAACGACGTCTTCATGCAGTACAACAAGAACGAAGAGGGCAAGTTCGTTCCGTTGGGCCGCCACAACGTCGATACGGGCATGGGCGTCGAGCGCACCATCTGCATGATGAGCGGCGCGCCGACGGTGTACGACACGGAAATCTTCGCGCCGATCATGGCGAAGATCGACGAACTCTCCGATGCCGCCGCGGTCGCGAAGCTCGACCCCGCCACGGCTCTCAAGAGCCGCCGCATCATCGCGGACCACATGCGTACCGCCACCTTCATTCTCTGTGACCCGAAGGGCGGCGTGAAACCGGGCAACATCGGCGCGAACTACGTGCTGCGACGCCTCATTCGCCGCGCCGTGCGCTACAGCCGCTTCCTCGGCATCGCGCCCGGCTTCACGGTGAAGCTCGCGGAGGT
>CADCPA010000175.1 GCA_902803135.1 uncultured bacterium | reverse complement strand
GGGGGCGTGCGCATTCGGAGCGGCTCCGGGCTACGATCTGCCGAAGGGAACGGTTCTCTATTATCCGTTCGACACGGCGGCGACGGCCTTGCAGAGTTTCGGTTCCGCGAAGTCCGTCTTGGAACAAGGCCAGGGCAATGTGGCCTTCTCGAGCCGTGGCCGGTCGGGCGGCTGTCTCTATTTCGACGGCGACGACACGCTTCGGCTGGATCGTCTGCCAGAAGGCATGCCGTTGGGCAAGACGCCGTACACGGTCTCGGCCTGGATCAAGGCCGACCGCACGAAGAAGTTTGTGAATTCCGAAGGCTGGCTGGGCTATGGCGTGCCCGGCGTGGAAGGGGCCGGCAACTCGTTCCGCCATGCCGGTGAAGACGGGGTGCAAAACTATTGGAACTGGCGCGATCTCAATGTGACGACGCCGGGCCTTGCGGACGGCAACTGGCACCAGGTGGTCGGCACGTGGGACGGGGGGACGCGCAAGCTCTACTACGACGGCCAGCTGGTCGGCACCGACCGTCCTCAGGGCGACATCAAGTGGGCGCCGCTGCTGATCGGCAGGACCATCAACGACCGCCCCTACACGGGCTGGATCGACGAAGTGCTGGTAGCGAACCGTGCGTTCACGCGCGAGGAGATTGCCGCGTTGTTCGCGCACGGGGTCAAGAAGGCGGGCCTGGCGGCGGATGCCGCAGCCGACGGTTTCCTGCTGGCGGGCGACACGTTCATCCCCCGTGCGGACCTCGACAAGGCGCAGTCGCGCGAACTCGACGTGACGGGCAAGTGGCTGCTGTTGCCGGTGAAGAACGGCGGTCGCATGTGCAAGGCGCGCGTTTTCGCCAACGACAAGCTGTTTCATGAATTCGACATCGAATTTGCGCAGGGCGAGGTCGATTGGCATGCGGCGTTGGATGTCTCGCCGCTCAAAGGGGGCCGGCTGAAGCTGTCCGTCGAAGGCGGGCGTGCCGGCGCGAAGGCGTTGGCGCAGGTGAAGATTTCCGACGAGGCGCCCGTGCCCGACAACTACGACGGCACATACCGCCCACAGTTCCACTTCTCGCCGCGCCGCGGCTGGACGAATGATCCGAACGGTCTCTCGTACTACAACGGCGAATGGCACATCTTCTTCCAGCATAATCCCTATGGCGTGAACTGGGGCAACATGCACTGGGGCCATGCGGTGAGCAAGGACCTCTTCCACTGGCGCGAACTCGGCGAGGCGCTCTATCCGTGCGAACTCGGCGCGATGTTCAGCGGCTCGGCTGTCGTCGACAAGGACAACACGGCCGGCTTCGGCAAGAACGCGCACGTGCTCACGTTCACGGGTACGGCGAACGGGTCCACGCAGGGCGTCGCCTACAGTCTCGACGGCGTCAACTACACGAAGTATTCCGGCAATCCCGTGGTGCCGAACATCACGGGCGGCAACCGCGACCCGCGCGTTTTCTGGTACAAGCCGGGCCGGCACTGGGTGCTTGTGCTGTACGTCGAAGAGAATGGCCGCCACAATGTCGTCGTGTTCAACTCGCCGGATCTCAAGAGCTGGAAGCGCGTCGGCACGATTCCGGGCGACCGCCCGGGCGACGGCGCGTTTCTCTTCGAATGTCCTGAACTCTTCGAGCTCAAGGTCGAAGGCGAGGACCTCTCGCGCTGGGTTGTCTTCGGTGCGAACGGCGAGTATTCGATCGGCACGTTCGACGGACAGACCTTCAAGACGGAGTCTGACCGCCTGATCCTCAATCGTCACATCCGCGGTTGCGGCTACTATGCGGCGCAGACGTTCGGCGACGTGCCGGACGGCCGCCGGATTCTTCTCCCCTGGTTCCGCACGGGCATGCCGGGCATGCCGTTCAACCAGCAGATGGGCCTGCCGGTCGAGTTGAAGCTTGTGCGCACGCCGAACGGGCTGCGCCTTGCGGAATTCCCCGTCAAGGAAGTCGAGTCGCTGCAGAGGGGGCCGGCGGTGCCGTTCGACAAGTTCGACGGCGAGCTCGTGGACGCGACCATCGACATGCGTCTGCGTCCGTACTCGGTCGTGCGTCTCTCGCTGCGCGGCATTCCGCTCGCGTACGACGCGATGCAGGAAACGCTCGAGGTCGACGGTGTGCGCACGTCGTGGCCGCTGGTGGACGGTTGCTTCAAGGCGCGCCTTTTCATCGACCGCACGGGGCTTGAAGTCTACTCGGCCGGCGGCCTCGTCGGCCTCCCGGTCCAGAACGCGCGTGCCACGCCCGGCGATCGCAAGCTGCGCCTCGTCGACGGAGCGAAGCACGTGCTCGAAGACAGGAGCGCCGCGTACGAACTGAAGAGCGTGTGGCGGTAAGTCGAAGGCGTCCATTTTATCGATGATCGAACAAGAAAGGCAAGGAGGGAACATGAAAGCACTGGCGAGTGTCGTTCTGCTTGCGGCAGCAGCCGCACAAGCGGGCACCGGTACGTTGACGGAGGGTTCGTCGTTCAACATGGGCATGTGGACGGGCGACAAGCCTGCGCCCGGCGGTTCGTC
>CADCPA010000174.1 GCA_902803135.1 uncultured bacterium | reverse complement strand
GAGACGTCAGGCAACTCGCCAACCTGCGCAACCTCCGGAGTTTCGAGACCTTCATCCGCCTTCTCGCAGGACGGGTGGCGCAACTTCTCAACCTCGAATCTCTTGCGAGTGACGTCGGCATCAGCGCAACCACCGCGAAAGAGTGGATTTCCCTTCTTGAAGCCTCCTACATCGTGCGAATCCTCAACCCCTACTACCGCAACTTCGGCAAACGGTTCATAAAGGCCCCGAAGATCTACTTTGTCGAAACCGGTCTCGTCTGCAACCTTCTCGGAATCAAAGCCCCGGATCAGGTGGCAACGCACCCGCTCGTCGGAAGCATCTTCGAGAACATGGTGGTGATGGAAGCCGCCAAGAGCCGCCTTGCGCGCGGAGAGAACGATGGTCTCTACTTCATGCGCACCAGCCACGGTACGGAAATCGACCTTGTCATTGAAAACGCCGGACGTCTTGACCTCTGCGAGATCAAAGCCGGAGCCACATTCCATGACGACATGGCCGACAACATTCGCGCGATCACGAAGATCATGCCGAACGAAGTTGGACGCAAGACGGTCGTCTATTCCGGGCGCGAAACCTCCACGGCTGATGGAATCGAGGTCAAATCCTTTCTCGACATTCGCATTTGGTAGGGACGGCGCCCCGCGCCGTCCGCAGCGGTCGCGGCCTTTTCAGGGGAACGCGCAATCTATTACCAACAGACCCTATTCGACTATCCGCCGCGATCACTTGGTGAACTCGATTTCGGTGCAATCGCCTTTGAAGAGAGCGCCGGCAACGAGCTGCTGCGCGTGATCCGAAAAGGCAAATTGGCGAAAGCCATGGATGTGCCCCGCAAGAACGGCCCGGACAAGCGGCTCGCGGCGGGCGCGCTCGACAAACTCGTATGAAACGGCATCGTCCATCCTGCCCTGCACGCCGCAGGACGCGCCCCTGTTGAGCCCGACGTCCTGCGTCCAGAGCGGCACATGGCACACCATGACGATAGGAAGCCCTTCCTTGACCGTCTCCTCGAACGCGGCGGCAATCGTCTCCGTCACCGTTCCGAACGAATCGTCGAACACAAAGAAGTTCGCCCCGCCAAGGCGCACGGTCGACGCAGGAACGCCCTTCCATTCGTCCTTGAGCTTGGGGATGGTCGCCGCCTTGTAGGACTCGACCTCCTTCTTGCCGGCGTCGAGCCAGTACTCGTGGTTGCCGACACACGCGACGATACCGTCGGTACGGATGCGACGCGCGGCATGTTCGATGTTCGCAACGCTCGCAAAATCCATGAAGTCGCCGGTGTGGACGACCTTGACCCCCTTGGCGCGAGCGTGGTGGATCGCCTCTCCGAGATAGTACTCGCCAAGCTCCCTGCCCTTGCGTGAGCGCGACTTTGCAAAGGCGTATGCCGCCTCTCCGTCGCGGCTGTCGATGCGGGCAATGTGCGAATCGGAGACATGCAAAACCGAAAACGCCTCGTCGACGCCAACGGGAACGGACACCTTTCGCACCTTGAGCGCGGGTATCGGGTCGTAGGCAAGCCCCCGAAGCGGCGCGGAGCAGACGGCGAGTCCCGCGAGGCGCAGGAACTCGCGCCGTCCGAAGACAGACTGCATGACCAACTGGGGAGACGCCCCTTTGACGCTAGGCTTTTTACCGCTCATTTCGTTGTTTCCCTCACTTATCGTCAATTGCAAGGCTGTTCAACGATATCCATGCGGCCGGTCGGGGTCAGGAAGTAGGTATCGCGGCCGAGCTTGGGTATGCCGTCAGGAAATATCAACTTTGGACGCGCATACTTGCTCTTGACGACTCGCGTGGTTCCGCTCTCGTAGACAATCACGCCCGCCTTCTCGCAAAACTTGAAACATGTGCCGCCCCACTCCTTCGGACATGTCAGCTTCAAGGGCCGGGCCTCGTCCTGCGGACACAACAGTTCGCGCGGGTCGATGTTCGCCGTGACCATGACGGGGAATTTGTCATGGCCCGGAGGATTTACTGCGACGCACCAACTGTCCGCATAAGGGCATGGACCTTTGTCTTCGCCAAACTTCGCCCAAAGCGCATTGACAAATTGCGTCGAGTTCGTGCAGGAAGAGGCGTCAACCCCATCTTTCCCCGATTCGCGTGACTGATTGTTCAAGCCAATATAACCATGCAATTCTCGTCCGCGCATTGCCATCGCGGCGGACAAGGCAGCTTGCATCGCACCCTTGGAACAATAGTGCAACTCGCACAGACACGGCCCGACAAAGCCCAACCACAACACGCCCGCTACAACTATGAGGACACAGCCGCGACGATCGGAAGCGTCATCGCCGGACAGTTCGTTGAACCATCGACTTGACGACGGCAAATGGAGAAGAACAATCGGCCCAATCAACAGGAGCCCTGACATAAGCACGAATGGCAACGCCGACAGTGAATCGCAAAGCGAGATTATTGCACCGAGAAAGCAAAGAATCATGACGATTGCATTCGGCGCAAGAAACCACAAGCGCCGTCCGCGCCGCAACGAAAGAGCCATGCCAATTGGCAACGACAGCAGACAAAGGCCAATCAGACCCGCAAAGAGAATGCTGGATAATGATTCGCCGCCATCTCGACACGCATTCACGATCGCGCAGATAAACAACAGAACGGACAGCACAACATACGTCCAGGCAATCGCCTCGACAATCACGACCGGCAATGGCTTTTTCAAATCATCCATGCTACCCGACCTCATGGGCTCTCGCGCGGTTTCCCCATGCACCGTATTATACCACAACTCCCCCGACCGTATCACATCCAGCGGTTAGCGGACGGACATCGGCCAGCTGCCGACGCGGCGGATGGTCGCGGTGAGATAGGCCGTCGTGCCGATCTGATAGCCGTTGACGGACACGGCGATCTTCTTCGTCTTGCCCTTCACATTCCGGCCGAGCTTGAAGGAACCCTTGACGGCGCCGGTCTTCGCCGCCAGCGTCAGCTTGAGCGCCTCATCCTTGGCCGTCGGCAGACGGAACAGTCCCTCGGGAATCGTGCCGAAGTCCACCGTCGCGCCCAGCGCCGTGCCCGTGCGGCCGGCCCGCACGAGATCCGCCAAGCCGTCAACCTCCACCGAGCCATCCGCCCGCGACACCCACAGGCAACAGGCAAACCGGGCCTTCGGCGCGACGAGCGGGATGCACAGCCATTCGCCGCCCACCAGCACCTGGCTCGTCGCGGAGATCTTGGTGCCGTCCGCCAACAGACCGGCGACCTTCACCTTGCCGGCGGAACCGGGCACGGCCGAGACCATGCCCCGGCCGTCCGCGGCGTTGTCGAAGACGACCGCAAACGGACGCGCGCAGAGCTGCGCGACTTCGCGGACCGCCGCCGCGGACTCGCCGTCTTTCAACTTGAAGAGGTTGCGCGAGCCGTCGATGCCATACGTCTGCCCGCCGGACACGAGCGAACCGCCCGCGCCCCGGGCGCCGAGACGGAGCGCGAGCGTCCGCCCTTCGGCGGACATCTTCGTCACCCGGCCGTCCAAACCCACCTGACCGTTGCGGAACGTCACCTTGCGCGAGCCGTCCACCGGCTGGAACGTCGCCGTCACCTTCGACGTCGACTCGCCCGTCGTGCGGTCGAGGCGCCCTTTCGCGACTTTGACCTGCAGCGAGCCGACCACCGACGCGTCGTCGAAGACAAAGCAGTCGTAGACCGAGGCGGCGGCAAGGTCCGGCGCATCGCCGGAGGACGGCGCACCGTCGGCGCCCGAGAGGCCCGGATAGAGCTCGGGACGGAGCGCCACCTCCCACATGGCATACAGCACGACCCTGGTGCCGGCCGACAGGTTCTTCACGCTCGTGCCCGCCGCATACTTCACAGGTCCCGCCGCACTTGTCGCCCAGCCGACGAAGCGGTAGCCCTTCCGCGTGAAGGACGATCCCGGCAGGGGCGCCGTCGCGTCGTAGGTCATCGTCACGTCGGACATCGTGCCGGTGCCGCCGTTGGCGTTGAAACCGACCGGGTAGCGGAGGGCCGTCCAGTGGGCGTAGTACGTCGAATCGGCGGACACGATCGTCTCGGCGGACACCTTGTCGCCGCCCGTCGGCGACGTCTGCCAGCCCGCGAACGCGTAGCCCGTGCGGCTGGATTCCGGAAGGCTGCCGACCGGGCCGTCGAGCGCGCATTCCCGCGAAGGAACCGCCGTCCCGCCGCAGGCGTCGAACGACACCGTGTAGGTCGGAATCTCACCGGTCCAGCTGAACGCGTCGAGCGAAACGCCATTGTAGCCGGAGGAATAGTAGCTGCCGCCGCGGGCGACCGCAAAGCAGAGGTCGTAGTCGCCAGCCCCCAGGGTCAGCGAGAACGTCTTCCAGGTGGCGCCGGTGGGCGGAATGTCGTCCGCGACGTACAGCTGGAGCGAACCGTTCACGGTGAACGAAAACGTCGAATCGAGAAACTGGGTCTTGTACTTGAAGCTCAGCGTGCCGGGTCCGCGCAGGCGCGTGGAGAGGTCCATGTCGCAGAAGCAGTCGTCCCGGCTGCAAATGCACGCCCCGCCGGTGCAGGACTCGTCCGGATGAAAGGACCAGTCGCCCTTCGTCCCCTGGGTCCAACGAAGGATGGGGAGGTCGATGCCCGCGCCCAGGTCATTGACGAAGTAGGTCGCAGTGCGGACGCTGCCGGCGATGCCGTCGACGACGGCGATCGCACGCACGGTCGTCGTCGCCGTGACGGTAAACGGCTGCGTGTAGCGCAGAGACGAGGTCGTCGGCGTCGAACCGTCGAGCGTGTAGTAGACCGCACCGCCCGGCTGGACCGGCTCCAGCTGGACCTCAAGACTTTCGCCCAGCTCGAAGACCGTGCCGCCGGCCGGCGACACCACCACGTTGCGGAACACAGTCGACGCGGGATCGGCGGCGGTTTCCGCGCGGAAATCGGCGACGTACTTGTAGAGGTTCCGCAACGCGCGCGTGTTGTCGTGGGTTGAATTGCCGACCGCGTAGCCCTTGTAGTGGTGGATGGGCGACGAGAAGTATGGAATTTCGTCGCCGCCGATGTACTCGTCGTCGTAGGCCATGATCGTGTGGTAGGTCCGGCCGCCGGCCGTCGAGAAATAGTAGCCGCAGGAATAGTCGTACGACTGCGGACCCGGCGAGCTCTCCTGCTCGGCGCTATGGCCGGCACCCATGTTGTGCCCGATCTCGTGCGTCATCGTGTGGCTGTCCACCACCGACTGGATGGCGCACGCGCAGTAGGCGCTGGAAGCGAAGGAGGCGGGATTGCCCGTGTTATGGAGCGAGAAGCCCGTGCCCGTCGTGCCGTAGGCGCTGCCGGTGTCGATCAGCACGCAGACGATGTCCGCACCGACCTCGTCGCGCTTGTCGTGCACCACGCCGAGATCGAGGCCGTCCTCCGTCGTATCGCCCCAACGGACGCTTGAGACGGCCGTACCGGTCTCCGTGCCGAGGCTGCCGTCGAGCACCTGCACGCCCTTGAGGCGAAACAGATAGTTGCTGTCGAGGTCCGTATTGGCGAGCGCGAGATTCATCTTCGCAATCTGCATCTGCGCGAAGGCGAGCAGTCCATAGCCGTTGTCGAGCGCCCACGTCGCAGCACGCTCGTCGTAGACGAGGAGGATGTCGACATGCCGGAACGACTCGTCGTTGGCGAGATCGTCCGCCGGCAGACGCGCCGGCGCGCCGGGATCCGCGACGGCCTTCGGCGGCTCCAGCTCCGTGGAACGGCGAACGCCGCCCTTCGCGCACAGTTCGCGCACCCAGGCGCCGTCCGCATGCGTCGAGACGACGTAGACATGGCCTTCGGCACCCGGCAAATAGGCTTGGACCGAATTGTCCGCACCGACCATCACGACGGCGTTGCGGAAACCGACACCGCCTGCGTCGCCCTGGAACGTCTTCGTGCCGTCGGATCCGACGATGCCGCCCGACAGTTTGACCGAGAGCGTCGCATCGTCGAACAGCCGGAAGTCGACCGTCTCCCCTTCCGCGAGTCCGCGCGCCTCGGGCAGAAGTTCGCGCGGCAGCCGCATTTCGCGCACGACGGTTTCACCGGCGCGTCCGGCACGCGCACCCTCGCCGCCGCGCCGGTTCGCGGACAGCGTGAAATCGAGCGTGGCGCCAAAGGTCGAGACGGCCAACAGCGCCGCCGGAATTGCAAACCGCTTTTTCATCTTCCGCTTCTGCCTCGCCGTCGGCCGTCAACTCCATCGGATCAGAATTCCATGGCGAGCGCCAGGCCGCTCCAGAAATTCCAGGAGCGGTCGTTGCTGCCGCCCCACGCGCCGTTGTAGTCGCGCGCGCCGTGGCGGAGCGTGCGGTCGAACCAGTAGTCCGCATAGGCGACGTATGCCTTGATCTTGGCGTGCTTGCACAGCCGGTAGGCGAACTCGCCCTTGATCGTCGCGTCCATCAGGCCGCCATGGTGGTCAGCCAGCGCGTAGCCGCGCGTCCGGAGCGTGTTGCCGAGGCCCTGCGCGAAGGAGGGCTTGAACGTCAGCGTGGCGTTCTCCTTGTCTTCACCGATAAGCGGGAAGGTATGGCCGACCTCGAGGTTGACGTAGGTGCCGTCGTCGGCCATCAGATCGCGCTCGATCCAGAGCTTGGGCTCAAGCCAGAGGTCGTTGAGCGTGAACTCGACGTCGAGGTACTGTGTGTCGTTCATCGTACCGTGGTGGCGAGCGACATACTCGTAGGTGTAGTAGAATTCGACGCCGAGGGTGCCCAGCGTCTTGCCAAGGTAGAACTCGTGTGCAAGCCCAGTCGCAGCGTCGATGGTCGTGTACTTGCCGGCGCGGTTGCCCCAGCCATAGGGGCCGCGCTTGCCGTTGCCCTTTGTCATGTCGAAGAGCATCTCGCCGCCGATGTACCACCAGTCGAAGAAGGTAACGTAGGCGTTGGCCCTCACGATCGGATCCTTGCCGTCCATCACGCCGTACGTCATGTACCGCGAATCGACGCCAAGGGAGCACTCGGCGGAAACGAAGGAATCCTCTTCTTCTTCGCCCTTCTCCTCTTCGGAGAGCTCGGCGGTGGAAGGAGCGGAGGTTTCGGTTTTGGCGGGCTCGTCGGCCGCCGTTGCAAACGATGCGCAGCCGCAAACGGCGGCAGCGCAGATGATGGTGTTGAGTTTCATGGCGGGTATTATACACCATTCGCGCCCAAGAAATCAATGGGCGCATCCGTTCTGCTCTACACCCTTCACTCCCCGGCGGTCTTCTCCTCGCCGCGTCCGCAGCGGCATCCCCCTCCGCAGGACTTGCACGACCCGCCGCATTCGCACGGCGCGCCCTTCTTCAGCGTCCGCCACACGGCGAGCGCGAAGAGAATGCCGACGACGGCAAGCACGACGATCGAGGCGGCGTTCACCGGGCCTCCTTTCGCGCCGGACGGAGGATCCGCCAGGCGCACCAGAGGTCGACAAGCAGCGCAACGGCCGTCCAGACTCCGAACCCGCCGCCCGCGAAGAAGCATCCGAACTGGTAGACCGACAACGCCAGGGCATAGCCGACGAAAAGCTGGAATCCGACCGCGAACCAGCCCCACGCCTTCGACCCCATCTCGCGGAACGTGACGGCGATCGCCGCCATGCACGGCGGGATGAAAAGGTTGAACACCAGGAACGAAAGCGCGGCAAGGCGCGGATAGTCGCTCATCGCGCCGAACAACGCCTGTATCCGGGTTCCCGTCGAAACACCGTCCATGCCTGCCGCGACGAGCCCGAGGGTCGCCGTCGCCTGCTCCTTCGCGATCTCGGCGGATACGGACGCCGCCGCGCCCTGCCAGGTACCGAATCCAAGCGGCTTGAGAAGCCACGCCAGCCAGCCGCCGACCGTCGCGAGAATCGATTGGTCGATCTGCTCGTCGGCGAGGAGGTTGAAGCCGAAGTCGAAGTGCATGATGAACCAGAGGAACACGCATGCCGGGAAGATGACAAGCCCCGCCTTGAGGACATAGCCCTTGATCCTCGTCCAGGTGTAACGCCAAATGCCGGCGACCGTCGGCATGTGGTAGGCCGGCAGCTCCATCATGAAGGGGGCCGCCTCGCCCGCGAACACCTTCGACTTCTTGAGCGCCATGCCGCCGAGGACGATAATCGCGATGCCGACCACGTCCATCAGCGGCGCCACGTACCACTGCTCGCGGAAGAAAAGCGCGGCAAGCATCGCGATGACGACCGTCTTCGCACTGCAGGGAACGAATGTCGCAAGGATGACCGTCATGCGGTGGTCGCGCTCGTTCTCGATCGTGCGCGTCGCCATCACGGCCGGGACGCCGCATCCCTTGCCGACGAGCATCGGAATGAACGACTTGCCGGAAAGTCCGAATTTGCGGAATACTCTGTCAAGCACGAATGCGATACGAGCCATATAGCCGCAGCTTTCAAGGAATGCCAGCAGCAGGAACAGCACGAGCATCTGCGGGACAAAGCCCAGCACCGCGCCGACACCGGCAACGATGCCGTCAAGGATCAGACCCTTCAGCCAGTCGGCTGCGCCCGCCTTGTCAAGGCCGCGCTCGACCAGCGACGGGATGCTCGGTACGAATGTGCCGTAATCCGCGGGATCCGGCGCATCGAAGCCGTTCTTCTCGAAGTATTCGACAGCCTCCTTGTAGGAAACGCCGATCACCTCATCCTCGTTCGCGCCCTCCGGAACGGAATCGAAATAGACTGTCTTTTCGATGGTTTCGAGAGTTTCCTCATCCTCCAGCGTGATGACTGCGGAGGCCTCGCCGGTCACTGCCTTCATCTCGGCAAGCACGGTATCCGCATCGAAATCCTCCGCCTCGGTATCCAGCTCATAGTAGGCGCTGACAGCATTTGCTGCATCGTCATATTCGCCTGCCTTTTCCTCATATTCCTTCGTACCCATGCCGAAAAGGTGGAAACCGTCGCCGAACAAATTGTCATTCGTCCAGTCGGTCGCCCATGCGCCCGGCCCCATCATTGCGATCAGATAAACGAGGAACATGATCGCCGCAAAGATCGGCAGACCGAGGATGCGGTGTGTGACGATCTTGTCGATCTTATCGGAGGACGAGAGCTGTCCGGCGCTCTTTTTCTTGTAGCAGGCCTTGATGACCTCCGCGATGTAATTGTAGCGCTCATTCGTGATGATGCTCTCCGCATCGTCATCGAGCTCTGCTTCCGCCGCCGCAATGTCGCCCTCGATATGCTCTCTCTTGTCGGCGGG
>CADCPA010000173.1 GCA_902803135.1 uncultured bacterium | reverse complement strand
CGAGCAACGCCGTGCACTTCATCACGGTGAACGCGGCGAAGGACACGGGCCTCACGATCGACAACGGCAGCGTGGTCACGGTCGCGCGCGGCAACGACCTTCTCCAGCTCGGCAACGTCGCCGGCGGCACGTTCACGCTCGCGGTTCCGAACGGCGAATTCACCACGCCGGACAACTCGATCACGCTCGGATACTACAACCACGGCGTGGGCGTCGTGGGCGGGCGCGAGGACGCCATGGGCATCATCACCTGCGGCAGCTCCCTGCGTCTGGGCGACTACGGCGGTTCGGCCGAATGCACCATCAAGACGAACGGCGTCGTGAACATTCCGGCCACCTTCCGCCTCGCCGACCACGAAAACTCCCAGGGACACATGACGGTCGAGGCGGGCGGCGAACTCACCGTGCTGGGCGACTCCTACATCTGCTCCGGCAACGGCGGCACGGGCGTGTTCGACCTCTATGGCACGTTCACGAGCGGCACGCCCGACACGACGCCGGTCATCTACCTCACGGCCGACACGGACGCGGGCACGGGCACGTTCAACCTCCATCCCGGCGCCGTGCTCAACAACTCCATCCTGCGCGTCAACGGCAACGCCACCACCACGACGGGCACGGTCAACATCGACGGCGCGACCATCCGCATCCAGCGCCAGCGCACGTCGCTCGTGGAGCCGCCCGTCGTCTTCAACATCAAGAACGGGATGACGGTCGACGTCCCCGCCGACGTCACCTCCACGATCCGGACCACCATCAACGACCTGACCGAGGACGGCGCGGCCGTGATCGAGAAGATCGGCGCGGGCGCGCTGATCCTCGCGCCGAACGACGGGGAGGCGCCCAGCGACATCTCCTCGACGTTCGTCGTCAAGGAGGGTCTCGTCACCCTCGGCAACGCGAACGCGTTCGCCGTCGGCTCCACGGCCACGATCAAACTCGAAGGCGGCGCGGCGAGCGCCGACTTCAGCGGCGGCGCGGCGATGCTGCTCGCGCGGCTCGACAAGGATTCCGTCGGCAGCTTCGTGCTCAGTTCCGCCAACGCGGCGGAAAACCTCGACTTCTCCGAGTATCCGGGCGTCGAGGTCGTGACCTCCGGCAGTTTCACCTACACCGGCAACATCAAGCCCTACGGCAACAAGTACGTCTTCTATCCGACGAACGGACAGATGGTCTATTCCGGCAACATCTCCGACAACGGCGCGCAGGTCGCGTCCGTCGAGATCTACGGCGCGACGGACACCGACGGGGTCATCCTTTCGGGTGTCAACGACGGCATGAGCGGCAGCATCAGCGTGTTCAAGGGCGTGCTCGGCATCTCCGGCGACACGTATGCCGCGGGCGGAGATTCCACGAAACTCTACCTTGCGGAAGGCACGTCGCTCAAGCTCGACGCGCGCGTCGGCAAGACGTTCCTCACATCGCGCATCAATCCGGCCTCGAAACCGGCGGCGATTCTCCTCACCGCCATCTCGGCGGCCTGCGACATCGACCTCTCGCTCTTCCCCGGCTGCCGTGTCGGTACGGATGCGCAAAGCCTGGTCGTGCACACGGGCAACCTCCTCCCCACGGTGGAGAACGAATATCTCCTCGGCGGCGGATTCCTGCCGTACTATCAGACATCGTACCCCGGCTTCCAGCCGTCGCCGATGGCGGACACTGCGGCGGGTCCGGCCAAGGTGCAGGTGGCGACGGAAGGCGTGGTCAACCTGTCGAACACCGGCAACACCTACTCCGGCGGCACGGAAATCGTCGACCGCGGCGTCGTCTTTGCGACGGCGGACGGCTTCGGCAAGGTGCCGGAGGAATTCGACGAGGACAACATCTACATCAACGGCGGCGTGCTGCGCAATGCGAACGCGAACTTCGCCCTGGCGGAGACGCGCGGCGTGAAGGTGGGGCCGGACGGCGCCGAGATCCATCCGTGGGGCGATTATAAGCTGGACATCAAGGGCGGTCTCACGGGCGGAGGCCCGGTGCAGATCACGGACAACGGCTCCATCACGCTGTCCGGCGCGTACAACACCTTCAACGGCCCGATAACGGCCACCTTGGCATCGCAGGTGCTGACGATCGGCGGCGACGAGCACTTCTCGTGGGCGTCCGTGGGCGGCATCCAGACGGCCGGCAGCGTCGTGCTCAAGAACGCGGCGGACGCGACGTTCAACGACGTCGTCTCCGGCACCGGCTCTCTCACGAAGCAGGGCGCCGGCACGCTGACGCTCGCGAAGCCGCAGACCTACGGCGGCACGACGGCGGTCGAAGGGGGCAAGCTCGTCCTCGCGGACGGCGTGACGCTCGCCAGCACGTCGTTCCGCAACGACGGCGAGGTCGAATTCGCCTCGCCGGACGCGCTCGGCACGGGCACCATCACGGGCGCCGGCAGCTTCACGCTGCTGTCGGGCGGCACATTCGACCTCGGCGGCACCCGCGTCGTCGGCACGCCGACCTTCAACGTCCAGCGCAATGCGACGCTTTCGCTGGACGGTCCGGGCCTGAACCAGTCGGCGACCGTCGCGGCGGCGGACGGCGCGCGTCTCGCGCTTGGCGCCGGCTTCCAGAATTCGCTCGACGGCTTCGGCGGCTTCGTCTGCAACGGTTCGGCGACGCTGCAGAACGGCGAGCTCAAGATCACCCCCAATGACGTGGGGCAGGGCGGTTCCGCGTTCTACGGCAAGATGGTCAAGGTGTCGGATCCGTGGACGGTCACGTTCACCTACCAGGCGGGCGCGCACGGCAGCTGGACCCAGGATCTGCTCGGCGTCGGAATGGTGATCCAGAACGCCGAGGCCGGCTTGGCCCTGTGCGGCAGCGACGGCGCCGCTGTGGGCAACGGCGAGGCGAAGTCCGTGTCGGTGTTCATCCGTCTCGGCTATGAGGTCGACACCTACATTCGCTATGGCACGAGCATCGGCGGCGTCATCGACGACACGAACAGCTGGCGCTCGAACGCGCTGGCCGCACAGAACGGCAATCCGCAGACGATCACCCTGACCTACGACGGCCGCCGCTTGAGCTGCACGTTCGACGGCAACGGCAACCACCGTCCGACGGACCGTTCGAAGGAACCGGAGGTCAATCTGCGCGAGCTGCTCGGCTCGGACTATGCGTGGATCGGCTTCACGGGCGCCACGGGCGCCTCCACGGGCTGCGAGCAGACGATCCGCGACTTCACGTTCCGCTCGGGTTCCACGATGAAGGTGTCGGGCATCAACGACACGGACTGGATGCAGTCGAGCCAGCCGGTCTCCCTGACGGACATCGACGGCGAGCCGGCCTTCGAGGTGACGCCGTCGACGGACTCGGTGCGCGGAGCCATCTGGAACAAACGGCGCATCCTCGTGAACCGTCCGTTCACGGCGACGTTCAAGTACCGGGCGACCGACGTCGGCCCGAACGGTCCCGGCTATGGCGTCGCCATCATCGTGCAGAACGTGGCGGAGAACGTCTACGGCGATAAAGACGGCGGCTATGCCATTGTGCGCACCGCCAACGCGAAGTCGGCGGGCTACGCCGTCAACATCTACAAGAGCGTGGCTGAACAGAACCTCCGCCACATCGTCAACGGCGCCGTCGAAAGCTCGGCCAACTATACGCCGCAGACCGTGTGGGACATGGCGGACGGGGAAGACACCGAATTCGAACTCCACTACGATCTGACGAATCTCGTGCTCACGGCGACGCGCGACATCCATTCCGTCACGGCGACGCGCGCGGTGGACCTGTCGTCCGTGCTGGAGAGCGACCTTGGCTGGATCGGCTTTACGGGCACGACCACCACGAAGCGCGCCCGCCAGCTTGTCCACGACTTCCACTTCAGCTACGATGAAGAGGACGACACGCTGTTCTACGGAAACCGCTTCAGGCTGGACGGCGAGACGCAGATGGCGCTGGACACCGGCACGGTGGGCTTCTCCAACCTCGAGCTCCGCAACGGCGCGTCGATCGTGGCCACGGGGTCCGCGGACGGGTCGCAGCTCCTCCTCAACGGCACGACGGTGCTGGGCAACGCGACGGTTGCATCCGGTGCGAACGCCCCGGTCGTGCTCGGCGGCACGATCTTCTATCCGGAACTGTCGGGCCAGCTGAAGCTCGTGGGCGATGTGCGCACGAACGGGCAGCCGGTCGAGCTCGAGCTCGGGGCAATCAAGGGCATACGCAGGCTGCTCGACCTGTCGGAGGTGACGACGCCGCTGACGGTCGACGATTTCGAGCTGACGGGGCCGGTTGCGGAGCGTGAAAATCTGAAGATGGACATCCAGAACGGCATTCTCCGCGTCTGGCGCGACGTCTCGACGGTGCTGATTTTCCGCTAAAGGCGTGGCGAAAGGATAAAGAAACCGGAGGGTGGTCGTTGTCAACTGGGCAACGACCCCTCTCTTTTTCGCGAAGGGCATTTGATTAGGCTTTCGGCTAATTGAGGAGTGACTATGAAGCAGAGTTGTTTGTTGTGTGCGGGCGCGGCGGCGCTCGGTACGTTGACGGCAGTTGCCGACCTGGCGAAGGCCGGGACGGTTTTCGTCGATCTGGACGCGGCGCGGCTGACGGATGTCCAGGAGGGCGGACCGGTTGCGACGTGGCCGAATGCCGGCAGCGAGCCCGACTTCGTCTGGGTGCAGACCCAGGACAATGCCGTCAATCCGACGCGGGAGAAGCGCGGCGACGCCTGGGCCGTGCGCTTCGCGGGCTCCTCGACGGGCGGCATGACGAACCATTCACCGCTGCCGGCCGCGCTGACGGGCAACCAGGCGTGGACAATCGAAGGCTGGATCTGTCCGACCCAGGACATGGGCGACAATCGCGACTTCCTCTGCATCGGCGGCGAAGGTGGCCTTGAGGACAACAATCTGACGAAGGTCGAAGTGCACTGCAGCCAGAACGCTGCCGCGGCGGTCGACTATTACGGCACGTCCGTCAACTGGGGCCGCCGTTCACCGGAGGATGTGCTGTACCGCCCGAAGCCGGGCGAGTGGTGCCTCGTCACGATCGTCCACGAGGCGACGGGCTACGGGCGCGTCTACGTGAACGGGCACGTCGCTTCCGACAACAACCTGACGCTGAACATCAGCGGCGAACAGCCGTCTTTCATCACCTTCCCCGGCATCTGGCAGCGCACTCCAGCGGATGGATCCTCCGGTTGGCTCCGCCAGGGCTATGTGGACATCGGCCAGCTCCGCATCCAGAGCGGTGCGCTCAAGGCCGCGCAGGTCATGAACAACTTCAACGAGGAGAAGGCCCGCTACGGCATCACCGAGGAGCCGGATGCCCTGTGGACGGACGGCGGCACCTGGTGGGGCTCGGCCTTCGCGTCCGGCGGCCGGAACCTCGTCATCGAGGGCGACCAGCCGCTCGTGATCGACAACGGCGCGGTGAACGACGTGCATTTCCTCACGGTCGATGCCGCGAAGGACACGGGCCTCACGATCGACAACGGCTCGGCCCTCGCCCTGTCGCCGCTGAACGACCGTGTCGACTTCGGCAACCTCAACGGCGGCACCTTTACGCTGAAGGTGCTCAACGGCACGCTGTCGACGCCGGCGAACGCGGAGGGCGGCGCAGACGGCGCGTCCATCAGCCTGGGCTTTTTCAACCACGGCGTGGGCGTCATCGGCGGAAATGAGACGGCTGCGGGCGTGGTGAACTGCGAGCGCTCGTTCCGCATCGGCGAGGAGATCGGCGGCTCCGCCGAGCTCACCGTCAAGAAGAACGGCAGCCTGACGACGAAGAAGGACCTCTATATTGCCGACAAGGGTGCCGCGAAGGGCACGCTGACGGTCGAAAACGGCGGTTTCGTGAAGACGGGGCTGACGCTGACGGCGAGCGATGCCGAAGTGACGGTCGAAGAGGGCGGCCAGATCACGGTCGGTACCGCCCTGAAGCTGGACAAGGGCCAGTTGACGGTGGCGGCGGGCGGCATCCTCGAAGTCACCAACAACGTGACGTTGGCTTCCGTCGCCGGCGAGACGGCCGTGTTCGACCTCTACGGTACGCTGAACCACGATTCGGCCGGGGTGACGTCGACGTTCTATCTGACGAGCAATGTCGAAGGTTCCTCGGGCACGTTCAATCTCCATCCGGGCGCCGTGGCGAATATCCAGTCCATCCGCACGGGCAGCGACGTGACGACGACGACGGCGACGCTCAACGCCGACTCGGCGACCTTCCGTTCGACTTTTGCCCGGAACCGCACGTGGCTTCTGCCGCCTCAGGTGACGTTCAACTTCAAGAACGAGGTGACGTTCGACATCGGCGTCGATTCCGAGACGGGTGCTGCCGTCACGCAGAACATCGGTACGAAGCTCAACGACTTGACTGAGGAGGGTACGGGCACGTTTGTCAAGAGCGGTGCGGGCACGCTCGTCCTGTCGAACGACGGTACGGTCGATTCGAGCACGGTGTCGTCCCTGTTCCTCGTGCGGGACGGTCTGCTGAAAATCGGCTCGGCCACGGTCTTTGCGGCGGGGTCGACGGCGTCGTTCAAGCTGGACGGCGGTACGATCTGCGCGGACTACGAGGGCGGCGCGTCCTTCGTCCTCTCCCGCCTCGACCGGGATTCCGTGGGCAGCTTCGTCGTCACGGCGAACAATGCGGCCGAGAATCTCGACTTCTCCCAGTATCCGGGCGTCGAACTCGTCACGAGCGGCACGTTCACCTACACGGGCAAGATCACGCCCTTCCAGAACAAATACGTCTTTCGTCCGACGAACGGTCTCATGGTCTATTCCGGCAACATCGCCGACATCGGCGCGACGCCCGCTTCGGTCGAAATCTACGGCGCGACGGATCTGGACGGCGTGACGCTCGCCGGCCTCAACGACGGCATGAGCGGAATGATCAGCGTGTTCAAGGGCATCCTCGGCATCTCCGGGGGCTCGGAGGCCGCCGGCGGTCCGTCGACGAAGCTCTATCTCGCGGAAGGCACGGCGCTCAAGCTCGACGCGCGCGTGGGAACGACCTTCTTCACCACGCGCATCGATCCCGCCTCCAAGCCGGCGGTGATCCTCCTCACGGACAACTCCGCGGCGTGCAACGTCGACCTCTCGCTCTTCCCCGGCTGCCGCCTGGGCTCCGACAAGACCGACGAGATCATGACGCAGACCGGCTTGATTCTGCCGAACGCCGACAACGCCTATCTCCTCGGCGGCGGCGCCGTGCCATACTACCAGACGAGCCATCCGGGCTTCCTGCCCAGCACGATGGCGGACGCCGCCGCCGGGCCGACGCGCGTGGAGGTGGCCACGGCTGGCATCGTCAACCTCTCCAACACGGCGAACTCCTACTCTGGCGGCACGTCCATTCTCGACTCCGGCGTCGTCTTCGTGACGGCGGACGGCTTCGGCGCCGTGCCGGACGAGTTCGACGAGGACAACATCTACATCAACGGCGGAATCCTCCGCAGCGGCAACACCAAATTCTCCCTTGCGGCGACGCGCGGCGTGAAGGTCGGCCCCGACGGTGCCGAGCTCCATCCCTGGGGCTCCTACTCGATGGAGATCCCCGGCGGCCTGACGGGTGCGGGTCCGCTGAAGATCTCCGATGCGGGCTGCATCTGGCTTTCGGGCGCACGCAATACCTATGTGGGTCCGGTGACCTGCACGGCGGCGACCGATCTGATCATCGGTGGCGCCGAGAACTACTCGTGGGCGTCGGAAGCCGGCATTGCGATGAACGGCGGTTCCGTGACGCTGGCGACGCCGTTCGACGTGGCGTTCAACGACGTCTTTTCCGGTACGGGCAGCTTCAGGAAGCAGGGCAACGGCACGGTGACGCTGATGCAGCCGCAGACTTATGCGGGTGAAACCGTGATTGCCGAGGGCAAGCTGGTGCTGGGCGAAGGCGTGTCGCTTGTCAATAGCACGGCGCTTCGCAACGACGGTGAAGTGGTGTTCTCCTCTCTCTCCGCGCTTGGTACGGGTACGATTGCGGGCAACGGCCGCTTCACGGTGCGGGAGGGCGGCAACCTGCGCCTCGACGGCAACCGGATTCAGGGCACCCCGAGTTTCGAAGTGTCGCGCGACGCCTCGATCGAAATCGATGCGCCCGGTTTCAATCCGCGCAGCGGGTTCATGCTCGACGATGGTGCGAGCCTGAAGCTCGGCTTAGGCGCAGTGAAGGCGATCAGCGGCTTTGGCGACTTCGTCTGCAACGGTTCCGCGGAACTGCTCGACGGCCGGCTGCGCCTCACGCCGAACGACAAGGGCCAGTTCGGTTCGGCCTTCTTCAACCGCCGCGTCAAGCTCTCGAAGCCGTGGACGCTGACCTACACATACCAGATCGGCGACCATGACACGTTGACGGAGGATATGTTCGGCTGCTGCTTCCTGATACACAATGCGACGTTGGGAGAGAGTACGCTGGGGTCGGATGTCACGCAGCTCGGCTGCGAGTTCGGTCCGAAGATCGGCGTCGTCAACAAGCTCGGCTACAACGGAACCTACTACAACCACTACGGGTTCTTCGACAATCCGGCGAACACGGGTGCGCTGCTGGCGAGCACGGGGGCGGCCATCGTCGTGACCCTGACGTATGACGGTGCGACGTTGCATGTCGCCTACGACTGCAACGGCACGGTGCGTACGCGCGACCAGGCAATCGACTTCGCGTCGGCGCTGGGGTCCGACTACGCCTGGATCGGCTTCGGCGGCTGCACGGGCTCGGCGACCGGCTGCGAACAGTTCTACAGCAACTTCTCGTTCAGCAGCGACGATACGGGCTCGGCCGAAGTGGAGGTGCCGGGACCCATCGGCGCCGACGGCTGGTCGATGTCGAAGTACCCGCCGGCGCTGGTGACGCTTGACGATGTCGACGGGCAGGCGTTCGAGCTGACGCCGGCGGACACGGAAAATACGCGTACCGCCGTGTGGAACAAGAACAAGGTGCGTCTGGACCGTCCGTTCACGGCCTCCTTCAAGTATCGCGTGACGTCCTCCGCCGCGTCGGGTCCGGGTTACGGCATGACGGTCGTACTGCAGAACAAGTCGGCGACGACCTATGGCCAAAACCAGGGAAGGTATGGATTCGTCCATACCTCTGCGGGCTATGAGGAAACGAATGCGGTCGGCTATGTCGTCAATCTCTACAAGAGCCAGGCGGAACAGAAGTTCCGCTACATCGAACACAACACCATCATGTCCGTCTCCGAAGAAGAGGATGCCATGAGCGGACTCAAGGACTGGAACCTGGCGGACGGCGTGGACACCGACTTCACGCTCCGCTACGATCTGACGAACCTGACGATTACCGCGTCGCGCCCCGGTTTCTCGCACGAGGTGTCGCGCGAGGTCGACATCGCCGCAGTCGTCAACGGCAACACGGCCTGGATCGGCTTCACGGGCGGTACGAGCACGAAGTGGTCGCGCCAGCTGGTGCATAGCTTCACGTTCGCGTACGACGACGAAGGGTTCAATCCGGCGACGTATGCCAATCCCTTCGTCGTCGCGGGCGCAGTCCGCGTGCTTCTGGGCGACGACGAGGTCGGGTTCAGCAACCTTGAGCTGCGCGAAGGGGCGGTCCTGACGCCGGCGATTGCGGAAGGAGCCGGTTTGCTCGAGCTGGCCAATACGCTCGTCTCGGGCAATGCGACGGTCGTCTCGGGCGAGAACGTGCCAATCGTGCTCGCGAACGCCATCAACTTCGCGCCGGGAACGGGCACGCTGAAGCTCGTCGGCGACGTGAAGACGAACGGCCGTCCGATCAAGCTGGTACTCTCCGAACTCAAGGGCGTGCGTCAGCTGCTCGATCTTTCGGACATGACCAAGCCGCTCACGCTGGACGATTTCGAGCTCGCCGGTACGGTGCCGCCGCCGCTCAAGATGGACATCCAGAACGGCATTCTCCGTGCCTGGCGCGACATCTCGACGGTGCTGTTTTTCCGCTGATCTTTTTGACCGTCGTCTGTCTGTCAGATGTGAAGCCGTTCCCCGAGTAGAAGGAGGGACGGCTTCCTCTGTTTGGCACGGAATCAACTTTCTCTGTCAACTTTCTCGCGCCCAGGCGGCCGCTTTTGTGCTATAATAACTTTTTAAGTCAATGAGGACTCGAAATCGATTCTGATGAAGCAAACATGCTACACCTTTGAGCTTGATGCCGGGCAGCAGGAGAAATTCCTGGCGCTCCTGGCCGTCGGCAACTACCGTCCGAAGCAGGTTCCCTATTCGCTGGCGGCGGCCGAAGGCGACGGTTTCAACTGCGCGCTCTATCAGAAGGAGAAGCATGGCAGGCGCAAGCTGTGCGTGCAGGGCTCGAACGCCCCGGATTTCGTCGAATTCATCCTCGAACCGAACGGCGTGGTGCCGATGTCAATGGGCGGCGCGGTTGCCGCGTCCGACGCCGCCTCCTCGGAGCAGGCGCCGTTGCCGCATGGTGGCAGCGACGAATCCGGCAAGGGCGACTATTTCGGTCCGCTCTGCGTCGCGTGCTGCTACGTGGATGCCGAGTTGGCCGAGAAGCTGCGCACGCTCCGCGTCGAGTGGTTCGACGCGAACGACGTGAAGCATGTGGACGTGGGCGGGGTGCGCGACTGCAAGCTCATCACGAACAATGTGGTGCTGCTGCGCATGGGCGCGATGATCCGCGAGATTCTGGGGCCGTCGCGGTTTTCGGTCGTCAAGATCGGTCCGGCGGCCTACAACCGCCTCTACGCGAAGATCAGGAACATCAACCGTCTGCTCGCCTGGGCGCATGGCACGTGCATCGAGGAACTGCTTGAGAAGCAACCGGCGTGTCTGCGGGTTGTCGTGGACCAGTTTGCGCCGACCGAGGCGGTCATCAGGCGTTCGCTCAAGGAGCGCGGCAAGAAGATCGTGGTCGAGCAGCGGCATAAGGCCGAAAGCTACGCGATTGCGGTGGCGGCGGCGTCGGTGCTGGCGCGCGAGACGTTCGTCCGCGCGTTGTGCGACATGGCGAAGGACGTCGACTTGCAGGCGCAGTCGCCGCTGGGCGTGGTTCCGCTGGGGTCGAGCGATCCACGCGTGCGTCAGCTGGCGGAGCGGATGGTGAAGGAGCAGGGGCCGGTCTGGCTCATGAACCACTGCAAAGTGCATTTTCAGACGACGGACAAGGTGCTCGCCGCGTGCGGGTACGGCCGTCAGGATCTTCCGCCGGAGGGTCAGGTGGCCTCGGCGGTCAAAAACGGAGAGTACGGACATGCTTGAGTTCTTTTCCAATTCGCTTCTTTCGGGTTTCTGGCTGTCCAGCGGCATGGGCAAGGGCATTGTGCTCATCCAGCTGTTTTCCAGCGTGGTCATGGTCGCGTTCATTATCGGGAAATGGCGTGAGTTGGGCGGACTCGTGAAGTCGTCGCGCCGGGCGATGCGCGACATCCTGGGGTCGCAGCACGTGCTGGACCACCGTCTGACGCGGGAGGACAACTCCCATAGTCCGATCGAGAACATCTACTGGGGCACGTGCGATCGTTTGATTCGGGTGATGCCGCCCGCGGCGCAGGCGCAGGTGAGGGCCCGGCAGCTGGGCGTTCCGGCCTCGTTGTCGACGCACGAAGTGGCGTTGGTGGAGTCCAAGGCCAACCACATCCTCGACGAGGAATCCCTGCGCGTCGAGAAGGGCATGGGCATAATAGCAACTGTCGTCTCGCTGGCGCCGATGCTGGGCTTGCTCGGTACGGTGTGGGGCGTATTGGACGCCTTTGCCGACATGGGCGCGGCCGGTTCGGCGACAATCGCGACGATGGCGCCGGCCATTTCATCCGCCCTCGTGACGACGGTCGTGGGTCTGCTCGTTGCCATCCCGGGCGTGGCCGCGGCCACCTACCTCAATGCCGAAAAGCGCGGCCTGCTCGCCGACATGGATGCCTTTGTCGACGACTTCATGGGCCGTATCGGCGTGGAATTCCAGGAGAGCGGGAGACTGGCCTGATGAGAGGGCGCAGACGCAGACAGAGGGAAGATATCGGCGGCGCGAAGGCGTCGATCGACATGAACTCGCTGATCGACTTGACGTTCCTGCTGCTGGTGACGTTCATGCTGACGATTCCCGCGCTTGAACAGGGCATTTCGATCATGCTGCCGCGCGCGAAGACGGATACGCTTCCGTCCAAGAACGCGAAGGCCAATACGATTACGGTGGACATCAACCACCAGGTCTATTTGAACAACGTGCCGAAGACGCTGGAAACGCTGGAAGAAGAACTCCAGGCCATGGTCAAGGCCGATCCCGACGTGCCCGTGCTGGTGCGCGGCGACGAGCGCCTCGAGTACGGCGAAGTCATGGGCGTCGTGAAAATCGTCTATCGCTGCCAGGTGCGCAAGATGGCGCTGGTGACGGTCGAGAAGTAAGTGGACATGTACGCAGCGAATGCCAGAAAGGGTCCTGTGACGCCGCGAGCGTTTGCGCTCTCGCTGGCGTTCCACGCCGTTCTCTTCCTCGGGCTCTGGTGCATCGGCGCCATCTCCTTCCGCCACAAGGAGGAGGTCATTCCAATCGACCTGACGATCGTGCCGCCGTGGGCGCAGCAGGATCTGAACGATCCGGATCCCGACCCCAACCCGCCGCCGGCGCCGCAACCGGAAAAGGTCCAGCCGAAGCCGCCGCCGGAACCGAAGGTGGAGAAGATCGAGCCGAAGGTCGAAGCCGTCGAGAAGGTGGTCGAGAAGAAGAAGGATCCGCCGAAGCCGAAGGAGCCGCCGAAGAAGGTCGATCTCCGCGAGGAGGCCAAGTTCGTCAAGACCCCGGTCAAGCCGCCCGAGCCCGTGAACCTCCGCAACGAAGCGACGAAAGTCATTCCCCTGCCGCCGACGATTCAGCGGACCGGCAAGGGCACGGCGCACGACAAGCCGCTCTCGCAGGAAGAATTCATGAAGAAGATGATGGAGGGCTACCGCGTCGGCTCGCGCAATCAGATTGCGAACGACGAGGCGACGCGCTGCATCAGCCTGATCACGGCGGCCATCCGGCGCGAGTGCGAGAAGGACAGCTTCAAGTGGCATCAGAACCTGGGCTCGGTGCAGCTTGAGCTGAAGTTCGGCGCGGGCGGACGCATCCTCGGCTACAAGCTGGTCGGGAGCAGCGGCGACGCCGGCATCGACCAGATGGTGCTGCGCGCCGTGGGGCGTCTCGGTTCGATCGCCGGTCTTTCCGCGCCGTTCCTCGAGCAGTACCCCGTCGTCGGCGCGCTCATCGAACCGCTCCAGCGCTGAACGGGCGCATTCCGTCTCCCGCGCGTAGACCATTGACCGTTTTACCAAGTTGTGGTAAGATTTCCCCGTGTTCGGGAGCGTGGTGTTTCCCGGTGCATCTTTAAAGGAGATGATCATGTCGCAGAATCTGCTGATGCTCAACCGCCGTAATTTCGTGGCCAGCTTGGGCGTGTTTGCGTTTGGTACCGCGTTGGGCGTCGATATCGCTCCGCGTGCGGAGTTCGAGGGCAAGGTCACGGGCCGCCGCCTGAAACTCGCGGCGGTCGGCTGCGGCGGCATGGGCGGTTCCGCGACGGCGGACCTCATCAAGGCCGGTTGCGACCTCGTCGCGGTGTGCGACATCAACCCCGATGCGTTCAAGCGCTGGGAGAAGGACTATCCGGGCATTCCGAAGTTCACCGACTACCGCGACATGCTCAAGACGATGGGCGACAAGTTCGAGGTCGTCCAAGTCGGCACGCCGGACCACACGCACGCCTACATTTCCGTGGACTGCATGCTCGCCGGCAAGCACGTGTATGTGCAGAAGCCGCTCGCCCGCACGGTCGAGGAGTGCGAGCTGATGCTCCGGACCCAGCAGAAGATGCGCGTCGTCTGCCAGATGGGCAATCAGGGCCATCCGGGCGTGTGGCGCTACAAGGCGTTGCGCGACGCGGCGGTCTGGGGCGACATCAAGGAGCTCTACAGCTGGTCGGACCGTCCGATCTGGCCGCAGGGCATGAAGGAATACGCGAAGCCGAAGGAACTGCCGGCCAACTACGCGAAGAACGCGTGGGACTGCTGGTGCGGCCCGAGCGAAGATCACGGCTACTCCGATGCCTACCATGCCTTCAAGTGGCGCGGCTGGTGGGCCTATGGCTGCGGCGCGATCGGCGACATGGCCGTGCACAATGCCGATCCGGCGTTCTGGGCGCTCGAGCTGGGCCTGCCGATCAAGGTCAAGGCCGATACGTACGGCGAGGGTCCGGTTTCGATCGCGTATCCGAAGAAGTCCCGCATCGAGATGTGGTTCGCGCCGAACAAGTGGGTTCCGAAGGGCATCAAGATGACGTGGTACGACGGTCGCGTGCTGCCGTCGACGGACGACGTTCCCGGTCTGCTCGATTACGCGAAGGAACAGGCCCGGCGCCGCGAGCAGGACAAGGTCAAGGACGCCAAGAAGAAGGGCAAGGAGTACACGGCGAATCCGGATCCGAAGCCGCTCGTGCCGGACAACGGCCTCATCATCGTCGGCTCGAGGGCGACGACGATCGGCGGTTCGCACGCCGCGCGTCCGAGCTGCATCGCCGGCGACAAGAAGGTCTTCTCCGCCGCGATGAAGCCAGGCGAGGAGCGGAGCCGCTACAACCACTACCGCGAATTCGTGGAGGCCTGCCTCGCAGGCGATCCCGAGCGCTGCGGCTCGAAGCTCTCCTACGCCGCGCCGCTCACCGAGGCGCTGCTCATCGGCTGCGTGGCGCTCCGCTTCCCGGGCGAAGAGCTCGTTTTCGATGCGAAGAAAAAGAGGTTCACGAACAAGCCCGAGGCCAACAAGTGGCTCGTGGCGCCGAAGCGCGGCGAGTGGGACTTCAAGAAGATGATGTCCAAGAGGCGCTGATGCGCGAACGGCGCTTCCCGTCCAGGGCGGAAGCGAATCGGGTGCCGGCAGGCTGCCGGGGAAGGGTAGAAGGACCCGAGCTGAATTTGCGAGCATTTCTTGTGCCAATGCCAATCGAGGTGTGATGATGCAGAAGTCCATTCGCTTGTGGGTGTTTGCCGCAATCGCGGGAATCGTGGGAGCCGGGTACGCGCAGCCTGTCGAGGCGCCGGCGCCGGCGAGCGCCTATGCTTCGCCGGAGTTCCTGGCGGCGGCGGCGGACGGTCAGGGCGCGTTTGCGACGTGCGCGACGGGCGCGAAGGTCGTGTCGCTCGGTCTCGACGGTACGACGCGCAAGGCCTGGCCGCTTGAGAGCCGCCTGGTGAAGGGCGTGCGCGTGAATCCCACGGGCATTGCGGCCAAGGACGGTTTCGTCTATGTGACGTGCGGCGTGCAGGCCGGCGAGCTCCAGAAGTTCAAGGAAGACGGCACGTTCGTGGCCGCTGCGCCGGTCGGGCACTCTCCCTGCGCGCCGGTGGCTTCGCCGGACGGCAAGACGGTCTACGTGATGAACCGCTTTGCGGCGAAGGTCTCCGTCGTCGATACGGCTTCGATGAAGGTGACGAAGACGGTGGATGTGCTGCGCGAACCGTTTGCGGCCGGCCTCGGCGCGGGCGGCAGACGTCTTTTCGTGGCGAACATGCTGCCGTACTGCGCGGCGACGAACGACGTCGTGGCGGCGGCCGTGAGCGTGATCGACACGGCGGCGGGCACGGTGAAGCACGTGCTGCTGCCCAACGGCTCCACGGGCGTGCGCGGTCTCGGCGTGTCGCCGGACGGCAAGAGCGTGTACGTGACCCACACGATGGGCCGCTACCAGCTGCCGACGACGCAGCTGGAACGCGGCTGGATGAACACGGCGGCGCTATCCGTCTTCGACGGCGAGACGGGCGCCTACGTGAACACGGTGCTGCTGGACGATGTCGACCGCGGCGGCGCGAACCCCTGGGGCGTTGCGGTGACGGCCGACGGCGCCACGCTGCTGGTCGCCCACGCCGGCACGTGCGAACTCTCCATCATCGATCGCGCCGCGCTGCACGACCGCCTCGCGAAGGCCGCGAAGGGCGAAAGCGCGAGCGGCATCGTGAAGAGCGCGGAAGACGTGCCGAACGACCTTGCGTTCCTCGTCTCCATCCGCCGCCGCGTGCTCGTGGGCGGCGACGGTCCCCGCGGCATTCTCCCGCTCGGCCGTTCGGTGATGATGGCGCTGTACTTTACGGACGCCGTCTCGACGTTCGCGCTCGACGACGCGATGGCCCAGGCGAAGGTCGTGCAGATCGCGCCGAAGACGGACCTCGCGAAGGACCGCGTGCGCCGCGGCGAGATGCTCTACAACGACGGTTCGATGTGCTTCCAGCAGTGGCAGAGCTGCGCGAGCTGCCATCCGGACGGCCGTGTGGACGCGCTGAACTGGGATCTGCTCAATGACGGCATGGGCAACCCCAAGCAGTCGCGCAGCGAGTATCTCTCGTACTGCACGCCGCCCACGATGATCACGGGCATCCGCAAGGACATGCACACCTGCAATCGCGCGGGCCTCATCCACATCCAGTTCGTGACGCGTCCGGAAGAGGACGTCAACTGCTTCGACGCCTACTGCACGCAGATGAAGCCGGTGCCGAGTCCGTACCTCGTCGACGGCCAGCTGTCCGAGCGCGCGAAGCGCGGCGAGAAGATCTTCGTCAAGGCGAAGTGCGGCATGTGCCACCTGGCGGACAAGAAGGGTCCGCAGGGCGAAGTGCTCTGGACCGACCTCAAGAAGTACAAGCTCGGCCATGGCACGGGCACGGAAGCCGACCGCGAATTCAAGACGCCGACCCTCGCCGAATGCTGGCGTACCGCCCCGTATCTCTACGACGGACGCGCGCTGACGATGGAGGAGGTCCTCACCACGGCGAATCCGGGCGACTGCCACGGCGAGACCTCCCAGCTCTCCAAGGAGGAGATCAAGGACCTCGCGGAATACGTTCTTTCGCTCTAAACGAGAAGGCCGCGGCGCAGTTGCGCCACGAAGAAAAGACGAAAGGGCCGTGCGATGAGCCGCAAACGCTATCCGTTGCGAATCACCCGCACGGCCCATGGCATTCGCGCCCAGGATCTTCGCACGCTCGTGCGTACGACCTGGTGGGCGCGCCGGTGGATTGGCGCGCTGGAGGCGATGCGGCTCGGTCCCCGCCTCGGCCGCGCCCGGCAATACGCGATTGCCGGACAGGTGACATCCCTCGAGATGGAAGGCTCCCATGTCGAAGCGTGTGTGACTGGTTCGCGTCCCGATCCCTACACGGTCAAGCTCGACTTCAGCGCCGCACCGCCTGACGGAAAGACGGCGCGGACAATCCAAGGCGAACCCATGCTGCTGGCCCGTCTGCTCACGGACGACTTGCCGACGGATGTCGAAGATCTCCTCCGGCAGGACGGCGTGGCGTTGTTTCCCAAAGGCGAGCCCATTGGCACGACGCCCGAAGGCCGTCCCGTCTACGATGTGAAAATGAACTGCAATTGTCCAGACTGGGCCCGTCCGTGTAAACACATAATTGCAGTATTGCTTCTTCTCGGCGAGGAAATCGCCCATCATCCGGCAACCCTCCTCTCACTCCGCGGTGTCGACGTCGAAGATCTCGTCGCCGCGGCCACGGGGACAGACCCCGAAAAAACGGGGAATGTCCCCATTGATTTACCGGGGACTGTCCCCATTGATTTGCCGGGGACTGTCCCCATCGACTTGCCGGGGACTGTCCCCATTTCGACGCTTGATGACGGCATTCTGACGGTGGCTTCCGACCCGGCCCCGCTGCTGAAGCGATTGGGGCCTGTCCCCTATTGGCGGGGGGGGGTGCGGTGCCAGGATGCGCTGGCGAAAATCTATGGACGGGTGCGCCCGCTGGCGTTGGAGGCGGCCGAGGCGAAATCGATCGACTTGCGCACGGCTTCCCGTTGACGCGCTGCGGATGACTGTGATACAATACTTGCCGTGAAAAGAGGTGCATGATGTTGAAAAAACTACTGATGCTTGCGGTTTTTCTCTCTGTTTGGCCGACAATGGGGCAGCGGATGGCCATTCCCCGGGCGAAGGAGGCGTACGACATCGGCGTCGACTTCGAAAAGGCGGAGGCCTGGCAGCAGAAGGGCGACGACTTCGTGGCGGCGCACAAGAAGAACTACTTCCGCTTTCTGGATGAGACGAAGAAGAATTCCGCGAATGCGATTCGTCAGGGCAATGTGAAATTCCACGGCCTCGAAGTGTATGAAACGCGCATTTGGTTCGCCGACGAAGGCGTGGCGCGCATCGAGCTGTCGCTCTTCAACAAGGGCGACGCCGAGAAGCCGCTGGAGTCCGCGGATCTGCTCGCGATGCTGAAAGAGGTGCGTGAGAAATTTACGGGGGAGGGTGAACGTCCCCCGACGCCGGTTCAGACAAACATGGGGGGCGGCGTGCTCCAGAAGACGCTCACCTGGCCGAAGCGCGAGCCGGCGGCGGTCCAGCTCACCTGGCGCTACAAGAAGGTGAAGGCTGGCATAGACGCCGATTTCGTGCGTGTGACGCTGGTGAACGCGGCCGGCGGCGCGGTGTCCGTCAAGAACGCCCTTGCGGCGAAGAAGACGACGCAGGGCAAGGGATCCATCAAGAAGAACGTCGTGAAGGTGACGGCCGCCGGCGACGGCAATGCCAAGGCGCAGCCGGGCGACGTGTATGTCGACAACGTGCCGATGGTCGACCAGGGCCAGAAGGGCTATTGCGCGGTTGCGACGAGCGAGCGCGTGCTGCGCTACTACGGCCAGAGCGTCGACGAGCATGAAATCGGTGCATCGGCGGGTTCGACGGCGGACCAGGGCACGTCGATGGCGGCGATGTTCGACACCGTGAGCAAGATCGGCCGCAAGTATGGTCTGAACACAAACGTCGTGTTTGGCGATTTCAACAAGGCGATGGACAATCGCGTCGAAGGTTTCCAGAAGGAAATCGAAAACTACAACAAGACCGCGAAGAAGATGAAGAAGCCCGAAATCGGGAAGGACGTCTACATGCGCGGCCTGGCCATCGACGCGAACGCGGCGCGGGAGGCGATGGATCCCGACGTGCTCAAGGCGATGAAAGTGAAGAGCCCCAAGTTCAAGAACTTCCAGAAGGCGCTCCACGACCAGGTCAATGCAGGCGTGCCGATCTTCTGGGGCGTAACGCTGGGCCTCTTCCCCGAACCGGACATTCCCCAGGCCCAGGGCGGCCACATGCGCCTCATCATCGGCTACAACGACAAGACGAAGGAAATCATCTATACGGACACGTGGGGTGCCGGACATGAGTACAAGCGCATGTCGATGGAGACTGCCTGGACAATCGCCGACGCCATCTTCTTCCTAAAACCAAGCAGAGAGTAAGAGAAAGTCAAACACATGGACCTTTCGATCCTCGTCAACCAGTTCAACGTCAAGGGCCGGCTCGTCACGCTGGTACCCTTCGGCAACGGCAACATCAACGATACGTTTCTTGCCGTCTTCCGCAACACCTTTACCGAAACGCAGGTGATTCTCCAGCGCGTGAACCGTAAGGTCTTCACGCAGCCCGAGGCGATCATGCGCAACATGCACAATCTCACGCTGCATTGCCATGAGAAGCTTGAGGCCGATGCCAAGAAGGGGAGCGACGACCGCGTGTGGCAGATGCCGCGCATCGTCAAGACGAAGGAGGGCGCCGACTACGCGACGGACGCGGGCGGCGAAGTGTGGCGCGTCATCACCCGCATTCTTTCGGCGCATGCGTTCGACACGGCGCAGAGTCCCGAGCACGCGCTTGAATGCGGCGCGGCGCTTGGACACTTCCACTATCTCGTGTCCGACATGGATCCGGCGACGATTATCGATCCGCTGCCGGGTTTCCACATCACGAGCGGCTACCTCGCCAACTACGACGCCACGCTGCAGAATGCGACGGCCCGCGAGATTCTCAACGCCTCGATGGAGGCGAAGCGCCTGGCGCAGTATGTCGAGGAGCGTCGCGACTTCGCGGTTTCGCTGGAGCGCGCCGAACAGCGCGGCGAACTGAAGAAGCGCATGTTCCACGGCGACCCCAAGGTGAACAACATCATGATCGACGACTTCACCGGCAAGGGCACGGCGATGATCGACCTCGATACCGTCTCGCCGGGCCTCATCCACCTCGATGTGGGCGACGCCGTGCGTTCGATCTGCAACCCCGCCGGCGAAGAAGAGCTCAACCTCGGCAAGGTTTCCTTCGACGAGAACCTTTTCCAGGCGTTCATGCGCGGCTACATGAAGGAAGCCGGCACGTTCCTGACGGACGGCGACCGCGCGTATCTCTACGACGCGATCCGCCTGCTGCCGTTCGAGCTGGGCCTGCGCTTCTTCCAGGACTACCTGGCGGGCGACAAGTACTTCAAGGTGCGCCAGCCGGGGCAGAACCTCAACCGTGCGCGCGTGCAGTTCCGTCTGTGCGAGGCCATCGAAGCCCGCGAACGCAGCATCCGCGACATGCTCGCGAAACTGTAGGCATCTGCACTGTTGCTGCCCTATCGACACGCTCGACCCCTCAACTGCTCCCTGACCAGGAGGCATCGCATGACATGCAGGCGAAGGTCGTTTTCGCTTTGACGTGTTGCCCGAAGGATGGGAATGCGCTATAATGGGGGCATGAAAAAAAAGACATTGTGTTTGTTGCTGTTGGCGGGAACGGGCGTCGCGTGGGCGGCGGATGTTCAGCCGCTCTTCGAGATGCCGTTCAGCGTGGTCGGCACAGGCGGCGAGAACGAACGCCGCGAGTCGCGCGAGGTGGAACTCGCATCCGGCTCGACCTACCTGTTCTCCTTCACGGCACGCCGCGCAAGCGGATCGGGATGCGTCGTCACCGGGCCGGCCTGCGCGAACGTGGACTGGTACTTCCAGGATCCGGTGCCCGCCGCGCGGCAGTTCGTCTTCCGCACGCCGACCGGCAAGGCGCGCAAGGAGAAGTTCCACCTCGGCGGCTGGCGGATGAAAGGCGAGATGGTATTCGAGGCGGCGTCGCTGCGTCCGGTGAAGGCCGTGTGGAGCAGGCCGTGCGGATTCGCCCTCGGCCACGGCGAGGCCGTTGACGGCAACGGCTACTCGTTCACGGCGCAGATGAATAGCGCCGGCCGCAACGATTCGCGCGCCCTCCTCTCCCACACCGCAGGCTACAACACGCAGCGCTGGTGCGTCTCGGGCGGACAGCACATCACGTACCGCCATGCGCTCGACTCCCGGCGCCTCCTCTCTGGCAAGGCGACGGTCTGTTGCGGCTACTACGTGCGGGGCGGTATCTCCATCGAGGCGTCGAACGACGGCACGGCATGGACCACGCTCGGCGCAATCACGAACGCCGGCACTTCAACCTTCGCCCTCCCCGCCGCGCTCTTCCCCGCGGACGCCGTGCAGGTGCGCATTGTCGGCCAGCCGAACACCACGCTGCAGGTGTACGGATATTCCTTCGACGGCACAGTGGACGGCCCGCCCGCATGCGCAATCGGCTCCACCCGGTACGTGGACGCCGCGACGGGGGAGCTCGTGGAGCAGATCCGCGCTTCCACATACTATGACGAAGACTACGGCGAACGTGTGGCGGCGGCGGACGGGTCCGTGTTCTGGCGCGCCCCCGCGGAGCGCAAGATTCCGCCGCGGCGGCGTCCGCCAGAGACCCAGGCCCCGGACGGCCTCGTGATCCGCACTGCGGCGAACGAGGCCGAGGGCGCGCAGCTCGTCGTCTCGGCGGCTGAGGAGCTGCAAAACGTGCGCGTGGCGCTCGCAGGCGACCTCGTGGCCGGAGAGGCGCGCATCCCGGCGGGGGCGGTGGACATCCGCCGCGTGGGATACGTGCATGTGACGCAGCCGACGGACGATTCGGGCTGTCGCGCCTGGTGGCCCGATCCGCTGTTGCCGCAGGAGGCGGACGGCTGCACTGTGGCGGCCGCGGCGAGCCAGCCGTTCCGCGTGCGCGTGAAGCCGCCGAAGGGGACGCCGAAGGGATCCTACCGCGGCCTGCTCGCCGTCACGTCGTCGCGCGGCCGGCAGGAGATCCCGCTGACTGTGGAGGTGTTCGGATTAACGTTGCCCGACGCGATGACGTGCGAGACGGCGTTCGGGCTGTCGTCGGGAACGGTGTTCAGCTACCACAACCTGAAGGACGTCGCGCAGAAGCGGCTGGTGCTCGACAAGTATCTGCGTCTCCTCGCGCAAAGCCACATCTCGCCCTACGATCCCGCTCCCCTCGATTCCTGGAAGGTGACGTGGAAGGGACTCAAGGAAGATCCGCGTACCGCGACGCCCGTGTTCGACTGGACCGCGTGGGACGCTGCGATGGAGAAGGCGTTCAACGTGTACCACTTCAACACGGTGAGGCTCGGCGTCTCCGGTCTGGGCGGCGGCACGTTCCACGCCCGCAACGAGCCCTCCTACATGGGCTATCCCGCCACGAACGAACTGTATCATGTGTTGATGGCGAAGTACCTCGGCGGCATCGAAGCGCACCTGCGGGAGAGGGGCTGGCTCGACAAGGCGTACGTCTACTGGTTCGACGAACCTGAGCCGCGCGACTACGAGTTCGTCATGAACGGCTTCCGCACGCTCAAGCGGCATGCGCCCGCACTGCGACGGATGCTCACCGAGCAGCCGGAGGCCGAGCTTCTGGGCGGCCCGAACCTGTGGTGCCCGCTCACGCCGCATCTGCACACGGCAGACGAGTCCAAGTGCCGTGCGGCGGGAGACCGCTTCTGGTGGTACGTGTGCTGCGGGCCGAAGGCTCCCTACGTGACGGAATTCATCGACCATCCCGGCGTGGAGATGCGCCTGTGGTCGTGGCAGACGTGGAAGGAGGGCGTGCAGGGACTCCTGATCTGGGCGACGACGTACTGGACGAGTCCATGCGCCTATCCCGACGTGCCGCAGAATCCATACGACGACCCGATGAGCTGGACGAGCGGGTACTCCACGCCAAAGGGCACGAAGAGACCATGGGGCAACGGCGACGGGCGGTTGGTCTATCCACCGCCTGCGGCGGCGAACGGACGCCCCGCCGCGCCCGTCCTCGACGATCCCGTGCCGACGATCCGCCTTGAGATGCTGGGCGACGGCATCGAGGACTACGAGTACTTTGCGATGCTCAGACGCCGTCTCGCCACGGCCACGCCCGCGCAGAAGGCGAAGTACGAACCGCTCCTCGCGGTGCCGGAGTCCGTGACGAAGACGATGACCGAGTTTTCGATCGCCCCCGAGCCGATCGAATCTCACCGCCTTAAGCTCGCTCGCGCGCTTGAGGCGCTGTCCAATGGTACGAACGGAAGCCATTGAAAAGCGTCGTTCCGTCGGGCAAAAAGGTGATTCTCCCGTCCACGGATGGCTTGTTTTTTGATATAATACACAGTATCTATTTCATGCAGAAAGGTGTGATGATTCACAGACGAGCGGAAAACAGCGCATTCGTCCAAAGACGGAGGGAACACGTGGGCAGGGGCGCACGTGGGGGACGGCTTTCCCGCATCGGCGCCGAGGGGGCGAAACCGGCATGTTGACGCGGCTTTCAGTTCGGAATCTGGCCATTGTCGAATCGGCGGATGTCGAAT
>CADCPA010000172.1 GCA_902803135.1 uncultured bacterium | reverse complement strand
TCGGGCGGCTGGATTCGAACCAGCGACCAATTGATTAACAGTCAACTGCGCTACCACTGCGCCACGCCCGAACATGGTGCTAAAACAAAAAATAGTATATCAAATCCCCCCTCGTGCCGCAAGGTCGATTTTGAGAAATCTTTCCTCCGGGGCGTGTCTGCGTGTACGAGGCGTCAGTGCAGATCGGTCCAGTCGAGGGCCCAATACTTGCGGTCGAGGGCGTAGGGATCGACCGGCGTCTTTTCGATGTCGAAATCGGCCGGCAGGATGCCGTAGCGCTTCATCTCGCGCAGATAGGGCTCGGGCGGACGGAATCCGGGCATGTCGAAGCGCTTGACCTGCTCGAGCACCTGGCGGCCGTCGTCGATCATCGCGAGCAGTTTCCGGTAGTCGGGATCGTCCGTCGACGTGAAGACGGGCTTCCCTTCCGCATCGACGCAGAGACCGAACCCGCCGGATTCCTTCGCGAGCGGCGCCTTGAGGTAGAGCGACTTCTCGGGACGCGACACGTTGAAGACGAGATAGCGGTGATAGTGCTGCAGACGCGAATCGCGCCAGTCGGGCGTCCAGAAGCTGATGTTGTTTTCATCCGACAGCGTATGCGGAATGCGGCGTTTCCCCGTATGGCAGGTGTCGCACCGGCGCTTGATCGCCTCCTGCGCGGCGACCGTCGCGGGACGCTTCGAGTCGTTGTTGACGACTTGCGCGTTCTGCATGTAGCCGCCGATCGAGCCGTTTCCAAGCGCCGCGTAGGTGCCCGGATACGGCGCCGAACCATCGAGCCACTGCATCACGACATGGCGCTCACGGGGCGTCACCTTCACGTCGTGGTGCGCGCCGGAGATCTTGTCCATCAGCGGACTCCCCGCGCTCCACCGCGCATAAGGCGGCCAGTCGCTCCGTTCGGAGTTGCGTCCGTCGTAGACCTGGTTGTGCGCAATCAGGTTGTAGTAGGAAATCGAGAACATCACGCCGTGGTCGCCGCAGAGGTCCACGCCGCCCGCGCGCGTGTCGGGATTGTGGCATTTCACGCAGGCGCGGTCGAGGATCGGCTGCACGTCGCGCGGGAAGTCCGCCACGTCGAAGGCGCGCCCCGACGGATCGATCTCGCTCGGCGGACGCGACAACGCCTTCGAAACGCTGGACGCACGCCGCACCGTCGTCCCGGACTTCTGCTCATGGCAGCCGACGCAGCCCTGCCTCTCGCCCGGCATCACCTGCGTGAAGCTCTGCATGCGTTTGACGGCACGCCCTTCCGCGTCCGCCGCCACGAAGAAGAGCGACTTGAGGGCCGGCGCCTTGAAATAGGCGCTGCCGTCCTCTTCCACCGGCACCGTGCCGAGAATGCGCGTGAGCGTGAACGTGCCGCCGTAGGTCAGCGGGTCCATGCCGCCCGTGTAGTTGATGGGCTTCGGGAGCGACTCCATCACCCACAGCTTCTTGATCGTGCCGGGCTTCACGCCGGGCAGGCTGCGGCTGACGAGCACGTTCTCCAAATAGAACTCGCCCGTCCGCTGCGTCAGGTCCGTGCGGTCCGCCAGGAGGCGTTCGCGCGCATGCGCGAGGAGCGGACGCGGCTCGAACAACTGCGCGCCGTTCGCCGCCAGCTCCGGCGGCAGCTGGAAGAGGTCGAGCGTCTTGCCGCTCCGGTTCGCGAGGAAGACCCCCTGGCCCGAGGTCGCGAGGAAACAGTCGGGCGAAAACGCCCACGGGTCGTAGCACCAGCGATTGGAGAGGCGCCGCACGTTCGTCCGGTCGTCCGGACCGCGCTTCGTCGAAAGCACGCTCAGATGGCCGCCGTGTTCGGTATTGCCGTGGCCGGGCGAGTCGATCAGCACGACCTCGTCCGAACCCGGCACGGGCTTCGCATCGAGATAGGCGCTGTTGGGATACGTGTTGCCCTGGTAGACCTGGTGCTGCGTGCCGTCGGGGTTCATCGTCCAGAGGTGATGGAACGTCACCTGGCGGCGGTCCACATATTCCCAGCGCATGTAGAGGAGGCGTCCGTCCGGCAGCACCCACGGCGTGTTGTCGTGCTCGATGTTCGCGGACAGCATGCGAATGCCCGTACCGTCCGCCTTCATGCGGAAGAGACTCGCCACCTGCGTGAGCCAGCAGTTGACCCAGCGGCGGGCGCGCGAGGAGACGAAGGCGATGTCGCCGTCCGGCAGCCAGCACGGTTCGATGTCGTCGTAGTCGCCGGAGGTCAGCTGCTTGAGTCCCGTGCCGTCAGATTGGATTGCATACAGATGGTAGCGGTCTTCCGCGCCCGGGCGATAGGAGAAGAGGATGGTTTTCCCGTCGTAGCCGACGCAGGGATCGCGCACCGCGCCCTTCAGGTCTTCCAGCAGCAGGCGCCATTTTCCCGTCTTCACGTTGTAGGCGACGAGGCGTCCCTGCGTGTTGAGAATCTTGCGGTCGCGGGAATAGCAGTAGTAGCCGAAGTTCGCATACCAATGCTCCTCGACCTTCGTGCGCGTGGCGAACACGAGTTCGTCGAAGGCGCCGAACTGCCCTTCCAAAAGCTTCGTCTTCAGCTCGTCGACAGGCTGCGCGGGTCGATGGCGCAGGGCCGGCGGCTTTTCGGCGTCGGAAAGGATGAAGTAGTCGATGTTGATCGGACGGCTCGGCGCCACGAGACGCAGGTCGTTGCAGGCCGGCAGCTCGAGGGCGACGGCTTTTTCCTCGTAGTCGTAGTAGCTGCCCGTGTCGGGCAGCTCGAGGGAGGCGAGCTTCTTGTCGCCGTCGTAGAAGTCAAGCGTGCAGGACGCGCCGCGGCTGTCCGTCGCGAAATAGAGGTAGATCCACTTCGACGCCGCCGTGCACCCGTAGGCCGCGATGCGCCCTTCCTGGAAATAGGCGAGCACGCCGCGGCCCGACTGGCCGTCCTGCTTGCTGTAGATGTTCGCCTTCTGTCCGTTGGGCGCAGGCAGATACGTGCATTCCTCCGCCTCGATCTTCCGCTCACCCGCTCCGCAGGCAAGACCCAGGAGAACCGCGCAAACCAGAACTCGATACTTGGACATAGACTCACTCCTTCAACGTCCTCTCACTTCTCGCTGACGTAAAGCACGACAGGACCGAGCAGTCCCGAGGGAATGAGGCTGGCGCGAGCCCCCGGGCCGTTGATCGTCCAGGTCTTGCGCGCGTCTTCGGGCTGTCCGGCGTCGAAGACGAGACGGTTGTACCACGTGTCGGTCACCTCGACTTCAAGCGTGTTGGTTCCCGCCTTGAGCGCTTCCGTCACTTCGACGCGGTACGGCTCGCACCAGAGGCGGCCGACGCACCGGCCGTTCACGCGCACGACGGCGAGGGACTCGACCCGGCCGAGGTCCAGCCACGTCCGCGCACCTGCCTTCTCCACGGTGAACGTCGTCGCATAGGTTCCCGTGCCGGAGAACGCCTTCGCCTCGGCCGAACCGTCGAGATCCTTCCACGGCGCGAGCGTCGCGAGCGTCTGCGTCGCAGGCGCGCCCCATCCCGCCGGGAAGGACAGCCGCCACGGACCCGCCACGGGCACCGCGGTCGCGCCCGTCGGCGCGGGACGCGCCGTCACCGGCAGCGCGAAGGAACCGTTCTCGCCGCACGTGAACGTGAGCAGCTTGCCATCTGGGCCCCTGACCGTCGCCTCGAACGATTTCTTCGTGCGATAGGCCGGATCACGGCCGAACGTGCCGTTGCCGGAGGTAAACGTCCGCGCACCGCGGTCAAGCGCCTGCTGCAGCCAGGGCGCGGCATCGAGCCACCGGTCCTCCGTGTCGAGCGCGCCGTAGCGCGCCGAGACGACCTTGTAGGCGGACGACGCGGCGCACGCAGGGGCGAATTCGACCTGCGGCTTCGCGACGCGGAAGCGCAGGTTGCGGCGGAACACGACGAAGCGCGCTTCGGAGGGATCGAGCGCGAGCGACACCGTCGTGCGTCCCTCTTCGCCGCCGATGCCGTACGCGGCTTCGGACGCCCCCGTCACCGGGTCGAAAACCTGCACGGCACCCGTCGCACGGAAGCTGACGTCGCCGGCAAAGCCGCCGGGATTGTCCGCCGCGACGAAATACCAGTCGGCCTCTTCGTCCGCCCGGTGGTTCCAGACGATGCCGTTGACGCCCTTGACCTGCACGACGTCCGGCATGATTTTCGCCGCGGCCAGCACCTGCTCGAGCGGCTGGCCGACCGTGAGGCGGCCCTTCCCCTCGGCCGCCTTCAACGCCGCCACCGCGCGGTCGAACCGCGCCTGCGCCGCCGCCCCGCCGACCTGCGTGGCAAGGCCTGTCGGCAGCGCCGCGAGCGCGACGCGCCCCCCCTGGTCGAGTCCGGCGACGATCTTCTCAAGCGTCTCCGGCAGCATCAATTCGCCCTTCGGCAGCCAGAGCACGCGGTAGGTGATGCCGTCCGGCGTACACCAGAGGCCGTCCTTCACCGAAACGCGCGTCAGCAACGCGTCGGGATTGCAATAGTCGAAGCGGTAGCCCTTCGGGAACGGCGCATCTTCACGCGGCTTATGGTCGAGCATGTCGCCGAGATACCAGAGAACATCGCTCACCGGCTTGCCCTGCTCGAGCATCGTGCCGCAGCGCGACAGGTAATCCGTAAACTCCGGCATGTGCTTCCACCAGGTCTGTCCCCGCAGGAACGGCGTACCGATGCCCGAACCGAACGACGTGCCCGGCGGCAGCCAATCCGTGCGCGGGTTGTGCGTATACGTATGGAAAATCAGATGCGAGACGCCCTCGGCGAAGTGCAGGTTCGCCACCTGCTTGAGGTCGCGGAGCTTTTCATTCCAGGTGAGCGAAAACGACGTAAACGCCTCGGCGGCGACGCGCGGCTTGCCGTACAGGTGCGCGGCGGAAACGGTGGGCTTGACCGGCTTGAAGTTGAAGGAGCCGACGTAGTTCTCCTGACGCGGCGACCAGAATTCGCACATCGGCACATCCGCATGCTTGTAATACTCCATGATGTCGCCGGGAACCACGTCGCCGAACGCCGTTTCGAACTGCACCTGCAAGCCGTTCTGGTGGGCGAGCTCGGCCATGCGTCCGTAGAACTTGTTCGCGATGCAGTCGCTGATGAGTCCGCGCCAGTCGCGCAGGAAGCGGCGCGTCGTGAGCGGATCGCCCATCACGTAGCCGAAGAGCGCCGGCATCCAGGTGAAGAGGTCGTAGCCGCAGCGCTTCGCGAAATCCGCGTCAAGCCCGGCCGTCCAGGTCTGGCGGCGGCACTCCCAACTGTCGAGCAGCATCGCATCCAACTTGCCGTGCACCGCGCCGCCCGCACGCGAGAGACGCCCGATGTAGTTCGCGAAATGGATGTCCGCCCCGCGTGGCGAAAGCTTGTCGCATTCGAAGCCCGTGCCCTCGGCCGGCGCCGGACCGTTCTTCGCGCCCGTGTTCACGTGGCCGACGCGCAGAATCACCCACTTGCCCGCCGTCGGGGCCGTCCAGGCGAGCGTGCCGTCGGCCGCGAGCTTGTGCGTGAGGTTGACGACGCGCGCGGGGTCGACCCAGGCGGACCGATCCTGGTTCGCCGCGGGACGGTTCATCTGTCCGCGCAGCGTCCAGCACGCCTCGCCGCGCCAATCGTCGGTGCGCGCCTGGCTGAAGAACTTCGGGCACTGCAGCGAAATCGGATGTCCGTTCAGCACGGTCACGCGAAAAGTCTGCGCCGTCATCTCGTCGCACGCCAGGCTCAGCGGGAAGTTCTCTTCCTGCCAATTGCCCTGCGGCAACTGCACCTCGGCCATCTTCTTCAGCCCCGCCGGGGTCGCCGCCTCGATGCGCACCTTCGTATCCGGCACGTAGCACCAGCCGTGCCCGAGGCTGTTGATGGGCGGCAGGTCGACCGTGCGCACGGTCACCGGCTTGTCGAACGTGAACTCGAACCAGCTGCGTTCGGGCGAATCGATGCGCAGGTTCAAGGCACCCTTGCCCTTGATCCAGTCGGCAAGCTCGTATTCGGGCAGATTGCTGCGCGCGGAGACGGGTTTGAGCGGAGGGATGTCCTCTCCGGCCGGCATCGGAAACGCCAGCACGGCCACTTCGCGATAGTCCTGCCAGTCGGCATCCGTTTTCGCGGCCTGCGGCAGCTTTCCCGCCGTCTTGCCGTCCACGATCGTGACGCTCGTCACGAGATGGCGCATCGCGTTCTCGGGCTTGATCCACGGACCGCCGCTCATCGCCCAGCCCGGACAGTTCTGCATCGTAAAGCGGAGGCCGCGCGACTTCGCCTCGTCCGCCACGCGTCCGACAAGTCCGTCCCACGGCGCGCTCAGGCACTGGATCTGCGGCGACACGCCCGGCCAAGGACCGCCAAACTGTCCGTGGAACAGCTGCACGCCGCCGATGCCGGCGCCCTTGATCGCCTCGAGGTCGGCCACGATGCCCTTCTCGGCCACGTTGCCGCCGATGAAATGGAACCACGTCTCGGGTCGCACGTCCTGCGGGGGCGTCTTGAACGCATTCACATCCAAAGCCGCCGCGGCGCCGGCGAAAAAGACGGCAAGAGAGGAGAGGAGCAGGTTTTTCATGGAAGGCCTTTCAGATGATTAGGGGAAGTTGCCAAGTTCATTCCGTGCGCGGTTTGTCGTCAAACTGGATCATGTCGACGTTGATGTGGCCGAAGTGTCCCTTGCGCCTGTCGACGATCTCGATCTGCGCCGGGCGGCCCTTGAATTCCCTGACGTCCCACGAAGTCCAGTTCAACGCCTCGTTGTTGCGGCCAACCGCCGTGCGCACGGCCTTGCCGTCGATGACGAGGTTGACGCAGGTTTCGTCCTTGTATTCGCCGCCGCCGACGAGGAAGTTGATGAAGGCTTTCTCGACGACGAACGTCGGCGACGTGAGGGTGCCCGTCGTGTCGTCGGGATTCGCCGGCGCCGGGCGCGGTGTGTAGTAGGTGTTCACCAAACCCGTGGCGTTGTAGCCGCTCACGGGATTCTGGCGCGGGAGCGTGCCCTTCGCCGGGCCCTCGCCGAAGCAGTCGCCCGTGACCTTCCAGTCGCCGTAGGAACGGCCTTCAAAGTCTTCGAACAGACGCGCCGTCTCCGGCAGCGCGTAGTGGCGGAACATGTCGGTGTCGACGCGGGCGATGCGCTGGACGGCCTTCACGTCGGCACCATGGTTGCTCGTGCCGCCCGGCCGCAGATAGTAGCAGGCGAGCGGTGCGAAGTCGATCTTCACGTCCTTCCAGTGCCACATCTCCATCAGATAGCGGATCGATTCGTTGAACGGCACCGCATCGAGCGCGCGGTTGCGGATGTTCACCATCGTGCGGCGGTAGGAGTTTGGACGCAGGGCACGCCCCGTCGTGATGCCGATCGGCTGCGCGAGAAACGGATGCGAATAGATGTTGGCGCTGCCCCAGGCATAGCCGTAGTGGTCTTCGCTGCCCGTACCGATGTAGGACGGGGCTTTCTCGCCGTCGACGAAGATCTTCTCGTCGCCCTCGCCCCACCAGTCGGTGATTTCCTGCCAGAGGCTCATCGTCGTGCCGACGAAGAGTCCCTGCCCCTTCAACTCGGCATAGTCGAAGTCCCACGGCTCATGCTTGTCGGGCGTGCGCGACTGCACGTTCGCATAGTCGTGCCAACACGCGCCGAAGTGCATCGACCGCGCCGGATCCCAGGCATAGGGACCGACTTCGATCTGGGCATTGCCCAGGCGCACGGCCGACGGGCCGAAGTTGCGCACCGTGACCGTGCACGTCTTCTCGAACGGCATCGACCAGCGGCTTTCGAACTGGTCGGTACCGGGGCAGGACGTAAACCAGCCCGTGAACGATTCGTAAACCGGACCGCACCCGAAGAATTCGCCGACCGGCGCCCACACCGTGCGCTCGCCGTCGAAGCACATCTCAAGCACCGTCGAGCGCAGACGATTGGCGTCTCCCTGCGTCAACGTGCAGGCGAGGCGACGCACCGCACCGCCGCCGGCACGCGTGATCGTGCGCGACAGCGCCTTGCCGGGACCGATCTCGCCGTCGAAGGAGACGATGTCGTCGACAACCTTGTCATCGCCGTTCGTGCGGCGCGCGAGCGCGCGGTTCACCGCGGCGATCGTCGGCTTCGCCTTCTCCAGTCCGTCCCAGGAGAACGACTCGACCTCCGTGCCTTCCGGATAGGCCCGCGTCTCGACATTGTAGTAGAACGACCCGTCCGTGCCCGGCTTGCGGAGATAGGAGACCTTGCAGCTCTTCGCGTAGGGGATGGGCAGGTAGAGGTTGTGTCCGCGCTGGAGCAGGCCCGTGGACTTCGAAACGGAATCGGAGAGCGGCGCGCCGCAGAAGACGCCGCCGCTCACGAACGCGACGCAGTTCGTCTCGAGAACGCACCGTCCGTCGATGTAGAGGCGCAGATCGCCCTCATGAGAGCCTCCGGACACCGTAATCCAGAAGCGCGTGATGACGCCCGAACCCTTCGCGTCGAGCATCACCTCTTCCCTGCGGCCGTCGACTTCTTCAGCGCGAAGGTACTTGTTGTTGTCGTCGTTCGCGAACCAGCCCGGCCGGTCGGGCGTTGTCGACCCGCGATCGTAACTCGACCACAGGCGTGTCGTATAGGCGGGCGAGGGGAAGTACGTGTTCGCATCCGGATCGGTCATCTCCCTGAGGAGAGACTCCAGGGAAATCGGCGCGGCCGAAACCGACACCGCAAGAAACGCCAAAGGGAGAACGAGCTTTTTCATGTGACTATTCTAGCACAACTCACGCTCACGGGCAAAGCATTAAAATCCAGCTCCGTCCCTCTTTAGTTCCCTTCCGCGAGGGCGGACTTGACACGCTCGTACGTGCGGCTGATCTCGGACGATTCCGGGAGTATCTTCTTCGCGCGCTCGACGTAGGGAAGCGCTCCCTTCGGGTCGCCCCTCCGCAGCCGGCACTGGGCGATGTTGTTGAGGACGGCTGGGTCGTCCGGGCGCCCTTCAAGGCAGCGCTCGAGGTACGCCTGTGCGCGCACATACTGCCCCTGTACGAAGAAGTCCATGCCGATGGCGAAGTTCGCGGACGGATCTTCGGGCGCGACGTCGAGTATCCGACGCGCGAAAATCCGCGCAAGCGCGAAGTCCGCATGGTAGAGCGCGATCGCCAGCCCCTCCCGCGCGGTCATGCGTTCCAGCTTCCGCTTGCTCGCCCACGACATCGTGGCGCGGATGTTGTCGAGCGCGGCGTTCCGGCAGTCCAGCTCGTCCGCGAGGGACGTATCCTCCATCGCGAGGTCGCGATCCCCCCTTGCGTCGGAAGCGTTCGCGCGGTGGCGCGCGAGAATCGCCAGACGCCATTGGACGAACAGAAACGCATTGCGCAGCGACCGGTCCACCGTCTTGTCGGGATCCCCCCTGTCATACACTTCGAGGACACGCCGGGCAAGGGCGCGCCCCGCCGCCGCGCCACGTGCCGCCTCCTCGGGCGTCAGCCCCTTCGGGCGCGCCACGAGCCCCGAACACTCCGGCATCGGGCGACCGAGGCGCTGCCACAGCTCGAAGCCGATCTGCACGGCATAGGTATCCGACTTGTCCGGACGCGTCCGCACCCATGTCCTCAGCGCATCCGCCGCGCCGCTTTTGAGCAACTTCCGGTCCTCCGCGTCGGTGACGCCCCGCGTGCGCAGGTAGATTTCGCGGGAATCCGTCGCCCCGCCCATCATCGACAGCGCGACGAGACGGCCGCCCTTCTCCGCAGCGGCAAGCTCAATCGCCGCGTCCAGCCCTCCATCGGTGAACAGATACGCCACGTCGCGGCATTCGTCGGCGGTCTCCCGCGAGGCGTCCGCCAGCACGCCCAGCATGGCACGCTCCAGAGGCTGCGCGCGGAACGGAACGACGCATCCGAGAAGCAGAACGGGGAGGAGGAGAAATGCAATTCGGACAATTTTCTGGACGCGGGTCACGGATGCGAAGGTCTCCGCCACCCCATCCGCCTCCTCTGCGTCCTGGAAACGCGACGTCACGATGCGGCGGACGTTGCGCAGGTACAGCTCGATGGTAAACACCGAGAGCGCCCACATGACCGCGAGCGAACAGAGAAACGCCACAATGCACTTCAGCACGTCGTCTCTGACGCAACCGGCCTCGTCCGCCCACGTCCAGAACCAGAGCGGACTCGCCCCTGAAAGCTGCGAAAACGCGATCAGTCCGCAGACCAGGAACATCAGGCCGTCGAAATACGCGAGGGGCTTCTCGTCGTTCGTCGCCCGGTTGATGAACCCGAACTCCGTCAGCACGGGACAGACCACGAGCGCAAAAAAGGCGAAAAGGCCGACCGGGGAACAGGCGCTCAGCACCGCCTTCACGTGGCGGATGGGAAATGCGAGCGCGTAGTCGCCCCACGTCCAACCAAACGCCGCGAGGCCGTCAAGGTCGTTGAAGGCGTACATTTCAAGCGCCATGCCCACGACCGCGCCGACAGTGAACGAAAAGGTGAGACGCCAGGGGAAGAACACGTTGACAAGCAGATTCGCACCGGAATCAGCAAGAATCCCGGCTTTGCGCAACCACCGGCGGAATCCAAGCACGACGACGAGAGCAAGGAACAGCAGCGCGCCAATTGGGGCGTCCACCGCGAACAGCCCGAGCAGCCCGAACGCCGCGATGAGCGGCGCCTGCCTGCCGGACTTCAGGTGCGCGACGACCAGAAGCGCCGCGACCGCCGCGAACAGGGCGTGGAGCGACGACGGCGAAAACCAGCAGAAGGTCTTCCACACGGGATCGGAACAGCAGAACACCGCCGCGCTCTGGAAAAGCACAAAGCGAACCCACGCGCGCCACCATCGCGCGACATGCTCCCCGCGACGGAGCGACGCGGGCGCAAGCAGTCCCAACAGCAGAACGGAAAGTACGGCCATGACGCCAAGCGACACATGCCCTGCCACACGGAGGACCGTCTCCGCCTTCGCGATTCCGCAGTTCCGGCACAGGGGGCCGGCGATGTACTGCCACAGCAGCGAGGTCGCGCCCGACGGCGGACGCAGTCCCGCCGCCACGGAGAGATGTTCCATCAAGTCGGGCGGGACGGACTCGAACTGCCAGGCCCACGCGAGCGCGGCGACGGCCGCGCCGAAAAGCAGCACGTAGAGACGGCTCCTGAAACCCTGCCCGCCGCCCGCCAAGACGCTACAACCCCCTCCTTCTCCGGCGCCGCAAGGCAAGAATCGCCAACCCGATCGTCACCAGAAGTCCGCTTGACGGCTCCGGCACGGCGTTAAACTCCGTCGGCGTCCAGACCGCCATCGACGAGGGATTCATGTCAAACGTCTGATGGATGTAATCGCCAAGCGAGGAATACGTCGCCGCGGCGCTCGTCGCGACCGTCGTCCAGTTGTCGCTGGAGTCGATGTTGCCCAACTCCACGATGAAACTGTATTCCGGCGTTCCGGCGGAAAAATCGCCCGACGGTGACTGGTTGCCCGTCGGCACGCCCGCTCCCCAGTAACCGCCGACTTCGGAAAACTCCACGCCATACTCGCCGCCGCCTTCGTCGAGGCCATACCCGGGAATGTACAGGTCAAGAAACACATCTTGCCCGTCTTGAATAGTGCCGCCCGTCACGCGCACGCGCGCGGCGAAAGCCGAGCCCTCTGGTGCGTCGTAGCTCTCAAAGAACGAGGAGATCAACGAGGTTACGCCGTCCTTCTCAACAGTCGCGGAATTATCGACCATCCAGTACAGAACATCGTCCCCGGCGGACGCGACGCCCGCCG
>CADCPA010000171.1 GCA_902803135.1 uncultured bacterium | reverse complement strand
GATACGACGCTGACGCTCGACTCCGCGCTTGACGTCTATGCCATCAAGTTCAACGTGGCCGAGGGCAAGACCTTGACGCTCGCGGGCAGCAACATCGCGGCACAGTTCATCACGGCGACGGGCGCGGGCCAGACGGTTGTCGCAAGCGCGTCCCAGCTCGCGGGCACGGTGAAGGGCGGCGGCACGCTCGTTTATGGCGCGGCGCCTTCCGGCGTCACGCTCACCGACAGCCAGTGGAGCGGCGTCCTGTGGCTCAAGAACGGCACGATGGACGGACTCTTGGCGCAGAACCTCGCAAGCGGCGATTCCACGCTCCGCCTCACGGGCGTTACGGGCTACTTCAACAACGCCGATTCCGAGATGACGTGCGCGGGAACGCTTGAACTCGTCGATGACGGCGCAACGCCGGCGTTCGCGGTCTCGAACGGCTACTCCACGAACGGAAAGACGGTGTTCGCGGCGCTCAAGGGCGATGGCACGTTCAAGTCCGACACGACGACGTCGCAGCGCTATGTCTTCAAGGATGTTTCCGCGTTCACGGGCACAATCGACATTCCGAGCGGCAAGAATACGCGCGTCATCCTCGGCGACGGCGTGTCGCTTTCTCCGGCGAACGGCACGATTACGGTCGTCTCGGGAACGACGGCGACGGTCGCGGCGGGCAAGACATGGACGGCTCCCGGCGGCCTGGTCTTGAACGGCACGCTCAACCTCGGCGCGGGCGCGACTGCTCCGGCGGTCGTCTCCGGCACGGGCACGCTGAACGGCTACGGAGCGGATGCGGTGCCCGCGCTCGCGACGGCGTCCGGCGCGACGCTCGTGATCGTCGATGCCGCCCGCACGTCCATGACGGTCGGCGCGCTCGACAACCAGGGCACGATCGATCTCACGGGGACGGCGCTCACGGAAGCGACGCTGAATCTCGCCTCCGGCGCGACCGCCGCCACGACGGGCACGATCCTCTATCCGGCGACGTTCGAGAAGCTCGTCGTTTCGCCCGCCGACCAGGTGACACGCTCGCTTGCGGCGTTTACGGCGATTCCGACGCTGCCGGCGGGTGCGGCCTACTACGTGACCGTCTCCGAGACGGGCGAGGAGTTCGGCAAGGGCTCGATGACGGTGGAGGACGTCGCCTCCGGCGTGAACGTGCGCGTGGCGCGACCGAACGGCACATTCATCGATCTGACGCCCGTCGATGGCACGGTGACGCTGACGGAAGCGCCGCAGATCGCGGGTGCCGCGACGGCGTTCGACGCCACGTACACCAACACGGTCGAGTACGCCTACCGGGCTCCGGGATGGAACGCGGGGAGCGGACAGGACGTCAAGCCGCCCACCTACAACAACGACGCGAACGACGAGACGACGGGCATGTACATTCTGCACCATCCGTGGGTTTCCGGCGTCATGGCGAACGTCAACGCACTCGGCGACTTCACGCTCGTGGTTGTCGGCAAGATGTCGCCTTCGCCCAGTACGCAGTTCCTCCATATTGGATCGTCCACATCAGGCAACATGGGTCTGCTCATCACGACGACGGAGAACGCGGATGAGGTTCTCATCGCGAAGAACACGGGCAATGTGGTCGATGCGGCGGGCGGCGTGAAGGCGTCCGTCCCGAACGCGGCGACCGCGCGCCATGCCTACGTGATCAACAAGAAGGGGACCGTGTTCGAGGTGTGGGTCGACGGCGTGAAGCGCGGACAGTTCGACGTGGGCGACGGCTTTGTGCTTGGTTCTACGTCGTCGTGCGGCATTCAGGTCGGATCCGACATCAGCGGGTCGCTCAAGAACGCCGGCATCTACAAGGGCGTCCCGAACGAGCCGGAGACCGAGACCGGCGTCATCAACGTCTTAAGGCTCTTCGACTACTCGATCAGCGACGCGCAGGCGGCGGCGGTGTTCAGCACGTACCCCTACGTCTCGCAGGGCGGCCTCTACACGCGCACGGTCGCGGCGGACGGCACGTTCTCCGAAACGGGCGCCTGGTCGAAGGACGGTGACGCGAACCTCTACGATGTCCCCGCAGGCGCGACGGTCGATGACGTCTATTACAATCCGTCCGCGACGCTGACGGCGAACGCGGCGGCGACGCTGACTGTGAACGCCGATGTTTCGCTC
>CADCPA010000170.1 GCA_902803135.1 uncultured bacterium | reverse complement strand
TGGACGTGTGCATCCTGATCCAGGCCGCGCTGCGGGGAGAGAAGATTTTTAAATTTGTGAGACGCTATGAAAGTAGTCATTGAGGGTGCCGGCGAGGTGGGTTCCCATCTCGCGAAGATGCTTCGCGCCGAGGCGAACGAAGTCACGGTCATCGACGACAACGCCGAGCGCATTGCCGCCCTGACGTCGTACGCCGACGTCGAGACGGTCCTCGGCAATCCTTCGTCGATCGAAATCCTGCGCGCCGCCGCGGTGGAAAAGGCGGACCTGTTCATCGCCGTCTATCCGCTGGCCGCCCAGGAGATCAACATCGTGGGCGCCCTGCTCGCCAAACAGCTCGGCGCCGCCAAGGTGATCGCGCGCGTCAACGACGAGGACTACCTGAACGCAGAGAACAAGCTTATCTTCAAGGAATTGGGTATCGAGCTCATGTTCTATCCCGAGAAGAGCGCCGCCGACGAAATCGTAGCCTTCCTCAAGCACAACTCCACCGCCGAGACGATGGATTTCGCCCGCGGACGTCTCCAGATCGCCGTCTTCAAACTCACCGAAGACTCCCCCATCCTCGACCTCAAGCTGCTGGAATTCATCAAGGATACCACCACCGAGGAGCTGCAGCAGTTCCGCGTCATCGCCATCTCGCGCGACGAGAACACCATCATCCCCAGACTCGACACCAAGTTCCTCTACGGCGACCTCGTTTTCACGATCACCACGCGCGAAGGCGTGGAAGCGCTCTACCGCCACTTCGGCAAGACCAACCTCTCCATCGACAGCGCCTTCATCCTGGGCGGCGGCCCCATCGGCGAGATGCTCGCCCGGTCCCTAACCCGCGCCGGCCTCAAGGTCAAGCTGGTCGAGAGCGACAAAGACCGCTGCATCGAGCTTTCCGAGAAGCTGCCCGAGTCCGTGCGCATCGTCCACGGGGACGGCCGCAACTCCGATTTCCTCTACGAGGAAGGCATCCAGGAATACGACTCTTTCATCGCCCTGACGGGCAACGACGAGAGCAACGTGCTTTCCTGCGTGGTGGCCAAGAAGTTCGGCGTGCCGCGCACCATCGCCGAAGTGGAAAACATCGAGTATATCCACATCGCGGAGGAGATGGGCGTGGATAACGTCATCAACAAGAAACTCATCACCGCCGGACGCATTTTCAAGTTCACCCTGTCGGGCAAGGCACGCGTCGTCCGCTACATGACCGGCACCAATGCGGAAGTCATCGAATATACGGTGGCGCCGGGCTCGGCCATCACCGCCGCGCCGATCAAGGACATCGACTTCCCGCGGAACGCCATCATCGGCGGCGTGATCCGCGGCAGCGAAGCCTTCATCGCCGTGGGCGACACGGTCATCCAGCCTTACGACCGCGTGGCGATCTTCGCCCTGCCGGAGACCATCCAGGACATCGACAAGTTCTTTAAATAGGAAATCGCCGGCCCAGGCCGGCGATTTTCATCAGAAGTACTGGCTTTCTTTTTCGAAGAGCGCCCGGTCGTCCCGGTTCGGATCCGGACGGACCGAGTCGCGCATCTTCTCGATGGCCTCGCGCTCGGCGCGTCCCAGCTTGCGCGGGATCCACACCAGAATCTTCACGTACAGGTCGCCGCGGCTGCTCAGGCCGTAACCGTTCACGGAAGGGAGACCCTTGCCGCGCAGGCGCTGGACCGTGCCGGACTGCGTGCCGGCGTCCAGCTTGAGCGGCAGCGGACCGTCGAGGCCCGGCACCTGGATCTCACAGCCCAGCATCGCGTCCGCGACACTGATCACGCGCGTATAGAAGAGGTTCGCGCCGTCGCGCTTCAGCTGGGTGTGCGGCTGCTCCTCCACGATCACGAGCAGGTCGCCGTTCACGCCGCCCTGCGGCGCTGCATGACCCTCCCCGCGCAGGGACAGCTGCATGCCGTCCTCCACGCCCGCCGGGATGCGGACCTTGACGGTCTCCTTGACCCGGACGAGGCCGGTGCCCTTGCAGCGGCCGCAGGGGTTCGTGACCACTGTGCCGGTGCCGTTGCAGTGCGGACAGACGGAGGTATTGATGGCGCGGCCGAAGAGCGTGTTCGTCATCGTCTGGATCGTGCCCTTTCCCTTACAGGTCGGGCAGGTCTTCACGTCGGAAGCGTTCCTGGCGCCACGGCCGCCGCAGTCCGGACAGGGCCGGTTGCGCTCGATCGTGACTTCCTTCTCGCAGCCGTTCGCAATCTCCTCGAGCGTCACCTTGACGCGCGTGCGGATGTCGCGGCCGCGCTGCTGACGGGGACCCTGCTGGCCGCCGCCGAAGCCAAAATCGCCGAAGCCGCCAAAACCGCCGAAACCGCCGAACGCCCCGCCGAAGAGATTGTTCAGGATGTCGTTCAGGTTGCCGAAGCCCTGGCTCCAGTCCTGGGCGCCCGCCCCGTCCACGCCGGCGAAGCCGAACTGGTCGTATTTCGCCTTCTTGTCGGGGTCGCTCA
>CADCPA010000169.1 GCA_902803135.1 uncultured bacterium | reverse complement strand
TTGGATTGCTATTGGCGATCTTGCCTCCGATGAAGTGAGGCTTTAGGAACTTGAATGCGACTCTTGCAAAGAGGAGAGGTATAACGCTTGAAGTAGAGTTTAGACAGGATTTACAGGATTATGTGAAGGCGTTCATGGGCAGCCGGTCCATACGCCGCCCTCCTGCGTGGTCGTGACAGCGGCAATCCTTCGTCAATCCTAAAAATCCGCCGCCTATTGCGCCTGATGGCTGGGTGTGGTACAATTTCGCCGTTTTCTGTTGATGGGCTGTGGCCGTTGGCGGAAAGGCCAGAACCTCGCAGAAGCCGTGCTGACGATAGGCGGCGGAATGCGATGGGGGGACAGAGGGCTTATTGATAGAGTAGGACTGATAGAGCAATCAAGCCCGAAAAGACAGAGGAGAAGCAAAAATGAAAAGAATGATGGTTATTGCATCGCTCGTGTCATCGCTCCTGTCGCTGACATCCGGCGCCGCTACGCCAGACCCGTCTGGCGCGCTGAAGTTCAGCGCGGCATCGCCCGACGGACTGAACGAGGTTCGACTTGAAGTCGACCTCACGGGAATGAAGTATTCCGTCTGGCGGCGCGGCAAGGCGCTCGTGAAGCCGACGTCGATCTCGCTCGTTACGAGGGAGCATGGAAGGATGGACGGCAAGGGCGCAAAGCCAAAGGGGGTCGCGCGCAAGGTCGAAGGCAAGGTCGCGACGCCCATCTACAAGATGTCGTCGGTCGATCTCGCCGCGAACGAGACGGAAGTCGATTTCGGCGACTGGGCAGTCGTTCTCCACGCGCGCAACGACGGCGTCGCCTGGCGGTTCGAGACGAAGTTCAAGGGCGACGTGACCGTGACGGCGGAAAACACGAACGTGGAATTCCCGGAGGAAACGGAACTCTGCTATGGACAGGTGGGCGGATTCGCCACGAGCTTCGAGACGACTGCGAAAGTCGGGCCGGTCTCTTCCGTGAAGCCCGGACATCCGCAGATCGTCATCCTTCCGTTCACCGCGACGGTTCCCGGCGCGGGCGTTGTGAGCGTGACGGAGTCGAACCTGCTCGACTATCCGGGGCTCAACTTTTTCCGCAGGCAGGACGAGGATGACATGCTGCGCTCCTGGCAGGCGGGCGTTCCGTCCGAGACCGAGCGGAAGGGCCGCTGGATCCGCGTGAACAAACGCCATCCCTACCTCGCGAAGACGCGCGGGACGCGCGTCTATCCGTGGCGCGTGTTCGTCCTCGGCGATTCGCCGTCCGGCCTCGTCTCCTCCGCCGCCGTGTATGCGCTCGCCGAGCCTTCCCGTCTGAAGGACACGTCGTGGATCAAGCCCGGGCTCGTCCAGTGGGACTGGTGGCACGGTTTCAAGATCACCGACGTCCCCGGACTCAAGACGGGCTGCAACTACGAGACGTACAAGGCGTACATCGACTTCGCGGCGGCGAACGGCGTGGGCTACATCATCATGGACGAGGGCTGGAGCGAGAAGCTGAACCTCGACAAGCCGCGTGCCGAAGTGAACGTGGAGGGCGTGATCAAATACGGCCAGAAGAAGGGCGTGGACGTGATCCTCTGGGCGGCGTGGTCCATGCTGTCCACGCCGGAGGACCGCGCCCGCATCTTCGACCGCTACTCCGAGATGGGGGCGAAGGGATTCAAGATCGACTTCATGGATCGCGACGACCAGGAGCTTGAGCGTTTCCTTGAGGCGACGGCGGCGGACGCGGCGGCGCGGAAGCTCGTCGTCATGTACCACGGCATCCACAAGCCGACCGGCCTCTGCCGCACGTTCCCGAACGTCCTCAACTACGAAGGCGTCTACGGCCTGGAGCAGGGCCACTCCGCCGGCGGCCGGAAGGTGGTGACGGAGAACGACGTGAACCTCGTCTATACGCGCATGGTCGCGGGTGGGATGGACTACACGCCCGGCGCGATGCGCAACCGCGCGTTCGACGCGCCGGAGTTCCAGAGGGGGAAGGAGCCCAGCGCCTGCTACGGCACGCGCTGCCACCAGCTCGCGCTTTTCCCGATCCTCGAGGCGCCGGTGCAGATGCTCTGCGACTCGCCCACGCAGTACCGTACCGCGCCCGAGTGCGCCGCGTTCCTGACGAAGGTGCCGACGGTGTGGGACGAGACGGTGGGCGTGGCCGGCGAGATTGGAAAGTTCGCGTCAGTTGCGCGTCGCAAGGACCGCGGCTGGTGGCTCGGCGCGATCACCAACTGGGATTCGCGCGAACTCGTCCTGCCCACGTCCTTCCTTGGCGACGGCGAATGGGATGTGGAGTCGTTCGCGGACGCCCCCGACGCAGACGTGAACGCCGAGCATTACGTTCGGCGCACATCCCGGATCAAGGCCGGCGAGCCGTTGAAGGTGCGCCTTGCGCGCGGTGGCGGATTCGCGGCCAGGTTTACGCCGGTTGGATGCCCATGATTTCCGATGGGCGAATTCGAGATTGAGAAAAGGTAATTGCCTATCATGGCTCAGCAGCACCAGAAGGGAGAATCCATGGCAACAGGAAAAGCGCGCGATGAAAAAGCGCCGAGGCGCATGAAAGATCCAAGAGCTGGAATTGCCGCATTCGTGGTGTGTGCCGCGCTGGCGGCGGCATGTGGGCCTGCGCCGGTGGTGTTCGACACGCCCGCCGACGACGAGAAGGGCGTGATGATCCTCGGGAATGGCGAACTGGGCGCAACGGCGTGGCTCGGTGCCGATGGCGTCCTGCATACGGTGCTGCAGAATTCCGACAGTTGGAACGAGGGCGGGCGCCACGTGAAGACCGGCGCAATCGACTACGAGACGGGGAGACCGGTTGATGCGGGCACGTTCCGCCAGGAACTCTCGATGGAACGCGGCGAGCTCGAGGCGACGTGGAAGAGCGGCAGCCAGCCGGTGTCGCTCCGCTACCGCATCCAGCAGGGCACGGATTCCATCGCCGTGTGCGACGTGCGCGGCGCGCCGAAGGCCGAGGCGAAAGTCGTCAACTGGCGTCTCTATCCAGGTGGCGCGAAGGCGTTCGACGTGGGCGAGTACGGTCTCGGCATCAGGTTCTGCGAAGGGCAGTCTGGGACGAATCTTGCCGACATGAAGTTCACGATCGGCGCCGACCGCCTTGTGCCCGGCGGCTGGTGCCACGTGAACCGCAACGAGACGGTCGCGGAGCTGATGAAGGTTTACGACTATTACCAGGCGACAGGCGACTTGGGCAAGAGGGACTTGCTTTCCGACCGGGTGTTTGGCGGGGTGACGCGAAAGGTCTGCGCCGATGCGGCTGAGGACAGCCGCCCGTCCCGCATCCTCTTCCTCTCTGCGATTACGTGCCTGCATCCGTGCAAGGACGCCGCCGAATGGGAACGGCGTACGAACGAGATGCTCGACCGCGACGGCTGGACGCTTGAACAGGAGGATGAGAGGCGTGCGGAACACGTCGCGGCGTGGGCGAAGTTTTGGAGCCGAAGCCACATTGAAGTCACGCCCGCGGCGGGCGTGGCGTCCAGGCTGCGCAAGGACGTCGTTTTCCCGATGAACGAGAAGCTGCCGATCAGTTTCGGTGTCGATTCCAAGGGGCACAACCGTTTCCCCGGCACGTTCGCGTTCGCGGAAGTCGAGTTCGACGGGAATGTGGTCTATTCCGGCGTTCCGAAGGCGGGCGACACGGTAGAGCGGTCGCCCGGCGACCGCCGCACAGGCAACGTCTTTCGCTTCGCGTGCCGGTTCACGACGCCAGATGCCGCGCAGCCGCAGCGCCTGCTCGACAACATCACGCCGGGGAAGGGCGATGGCTTCCTCATTGATGCGTACAAGGGCCATGTACGGTTCATCGCCGGCGGGCAGACCTTCACCCATCCGTCGACATTGCCTGCCGGAAGCGAAATCGCGCTTGAAGTTGTCGTGCCGCGGAGCGGTCTCGCTCGAATCGTGGTGGACGGAGCCTGCGAGATGATCGACCTCGGCGCGGAGACTGTCGCCGACGAGTGCGCCGCCGTCACGCGCGCCTACGCCGCGCAGCGCTACCTCACCGCGTGCGCCGGACGCGGACGCCTCCCGATCCGCTTCAACGGCTCG
>CADCPA010000168.1 GCA_902803135.1 uncultured bacterium | reverse complement strand
GGGCATGCGCAAGAGCGTGGTGGTGTGCTCCACGTCCGACCGCAGCGCGATGGAGCGTCTGAAGGCCGCCTACGTGGCCACGTCGATTGCAGAGTTTTTTCGCGACAAGGGCGAGAAGGTGCTGCTGCTGATGGATTCCGTCACGCGTTTCGGTCGCGCCCAGCGCGAAATCGGACTTGCGGCGGGCGAGCCCCCGACCCGTCGCGGCTTCCCGCCGAGCGTATTTTCGGAACTGCCGAAGCTGATGGAGCGCGCGGGCAATTCCGCCAAGGGATCCATCACCGCGCTCTATACGGTGCTCGTCGAAGGCGACGACATGACCGAACCGATCGCAGATGAAACGCGATCCATTCTCGACGGACACATCATCCTGTCGCGCAAGCTCGCGCAGGTCAACCATTATCCGGCCATCGACGTCTTGGCGTCGATCTCCCGCTGCCAGACGGCCATCGTGCCGAAGGAGCACAAGGAAGCGGCGGCCAAGTTGCGCGAGATTCTCGCGAAGTACCAGGAAGTCGAACTGCTGCTGAAGATCGGTGAGTACCAGAAGGGCGCCGATCGTGCCACCGACGAGGCAATCGCCAAAATCGACAAGGTCAACGCGTTTCTTTGCCAGGGCTTGAAGGAAAAACCCGGGTATGAGGAAACCATCCGCAAGCTGATGGAGGCCGTTTCGTGAACGATCCGATTCTCGAGAACGGCATGGCGAAAGTCGAGGCGGGCTTGTTTCTCGCCGCGTCGACGCAACCTGTGGCCACCCTGGGAATGGCCAAGGCAAAGGGGTTGGGAGGTTTCATCACGCCCGACCGTGTGTCGCTGCGCCAGGTCGAAACGACAGGTGATTCCTTTTTTGCGTCGGCGGACGCACCGTTTCTGACAGCCTTGCCGATATTGCCCGATACGGTGATGGGCGCCGTTTCCGCCAAGGTGCTTGTGGCGCCCTATGCGTCCCGCGTGAAGGGGCGCCTGCTCAAACTCGTACCGCTGAGTTTTGCGCGATCGTTGCCCGTGACGCTGTTGCAGAAGGGGTGGGTGGTGCTGGCGACGAAGAGCCGCGTGACGCGCCGGGTGCTCGAAGACGGGGCGACGCTGACGGTGCGCCCCGACGCGCTCGTTGCCTGGATCGGGAAAGACCCCTCGGGGTTCTGTCCCAAACTGGGCATGCTCGACATCCTGCTGCCGCGCGGTCCGCGCAGTCTCTTTTTCACGTTCCACGGCCCCGCAACCGTCTGGTTCGAGGGCGCCGAAAAGCCTGTGTGGAGGAGGCCCCGTGGCGTACGCGCTTGAGAGTCTCCTGAAGATTCGCGCCATGCGCGAAGACCGCGCCGGTACGGAATTGACCGGCGCCCGTCGTGCCCGTGCGGCGGCGGACGAGGCCCATGCCGCGAAGGTCCAGGCGCTGACTGCGTTTGAAACCACCCGGGAGCAGCGCCGCGACCGCATCTATGACGCGGTCATGGGGCGTCCCGTGACGCGCGAGGATCTTGATCGTGCACGCGCGGCGGTCACCGCCATCGACGAGGAGGGTGTACTTCTCGCCGCCGCGGAGCGCGAGGCGCAGGCGACGCTCGACAAGCGGGATCAGGAGGCGAATGCCGCGAAGGTCCGTTACACGACGGCGGTGAAGAACAAGTCAAAGATCGATCAGCATCGGCTGGCCTGGGAAGAGGAAGACCGCAAGATGCAGGAGATGTTCGCCGAAGCTGAAATGGAGGAATTCTCGGGAAGGAGGCTCGTCAGCGATGATGACGATTCCCTCGATTGAATTCCCGGCTCCTGCCGTGTCGGCGACGTCGGCTTTGATTCCGTCGGTCTGTGCGGATACGTTGCCGCAGGTTCCGGCTCGTGGTTCCGCGCATCCGGTGTCGGAGGAGACCGTCGCCGCGTTCACTGCCGCGCTCGCGAAACCGCTGGCCGAAAATTCTGTTTTGCAGCAGGTGCTGGAAGGCCTCCTCCGCGATGTCGCCGCACAGCCGCCCGTGACGGCTCAGTTGTCTGTCACTGCCCAGTTGCCCGTCCCCGTACAACAGCCCGCTGCGGTCGCGGTGCCGCCGTCCGTGCCGTCCCTGCAGTCTGCCTCGGTTGACGTCCCGACACCGGTTTGCCTTTCAACTGCGCCCGCGATCGAAGGGCCTGTCCCCACGGGCGTTATCGAGGGGCCTGTCCCCACGGGCGTTTCCCTGGCGAGCGCTATCGAGGGGCCTGTCCCCCAGACGGTGACGGTCGCCCCTGTCTTTGAGAAGGTCCATGAGTCCGTTCTGACGGAGCCGTTGCGCAGAGCGGCACCGCCAGCAGAATTGACAGACCCTGTGGTGGAAGTACAGGAATCTTCTGGAATTAAGTTTCCTGTTTCAAAATTCAAAGATTTGCGCCAATCACCAGTCGTTGTTGATGTGCCGACGCAACCTATGGCCCAGATTGTTGACAACCGAGTAATCGAAGGGACAGTAATCGAAGGGCCTGTCCCCGTTGCGGCGGCGGCGCCTGCGGTTGAGGGGACTGTCCCCGTTGCGGCGGCGGCGGCGCCTGCGGTTGAGGGGACTGTCCCCGTTGCGACGGTGGCGGCGCCTGCGGTTGAGGGGCCTGCGGTTGAGGGGACTGTCCCCGTTGCGACGGCGGCGGCGCCTGCGGTTGAGGGGCCTGTCCCCGTTGCGGCGGCGACGGCGCCTGCGGTTGAGGGGCCTGTCCCCGTTGCGGCGAGGCCTGCGGTGGAGAAGCCGGTGCGGGAAGCTGCGGATTTGCCTGACGTCGTTGTGGCGGCGGGGGGGATGCCGGCTGCGGTGCCGACAGTTGTTCCTGCGGTTGCTTCTGAAGTTGCGGCGCCGGTGACGGCGGTTGATTCGGTAGTGGCGGCCTATGCGCCGCATGCGGCCCAGAGGGTCGATCCGGCTCAAGTGGTGGTTGAGACCGCGCATGCAGTGGCCGATACGCTGTTGGTGTCACCCGGGCTGTTGCGCGGGCAGGGTGAAATCCGCATCCAGCTGAAGCCCGAGGTGTTGGAGGGGACGGAGGTGCGTCTGGCCGTAACGGGACGTCGGCTGAACGTCGAATTCCTGCCGACGACGCCGGAACTCGCCGTTCTACTTGAGCGGTGTGGGCCCCAGCTGCAGGCCCATTTGGCCGAGAAGGTCCATGCGTTCCAGATTGCCGTCGATGTGAAACGCCGTCTGCGCGCAGAGGAGAGGGAGTGAGCATGGACGCCCTGGAGCTTTTGAAAGAATGGCCTGGCTGGGCCGACGCGGGGATGGAAACGGTGCTCGCCTCACCGGCGTGGCGCATGGACGCCCAGCTCGGCGGGAAGCCGGTCAAACTTGTGCGTGGCGATTCCATCGAGGACCCGGTCGCCTTGGCCGTGACGTTTGACGGCGTGCCGTCCGTGCTGCTGTTGGCCGATTCGCCGCGCTATCCCGATCTGCATCTGCTGTGGTCCCGTCGTTCCGGCCTGCCGCCGGAAGTCGTGCTGGCGCTCGTCGAAAAAGAATGCGCCGACGTCTTCCTGCTGCTCGAACAGGTGACGCGGCGGCAGTTCGGCATTACGGGCTTTGCCCCGGACGTGCCGGCCTCGGCGAGGGCTTTTGCCGTACAGGGACTCGACGTGCCTTTGACTTTTGCGCTGGATCTCGCGACCGAGTTGTTGCCGGTCTTTGGCTCGCTCGCGTGCCTCGATCCCGCACACCCGTCGATTCTCGCGGCGACGCGCGAGATCCGTGCGCACTACGCGACAGTTTCCGTCTCGGACGACGAACTTGCCGCGTGCGTACCGGGAGATTTCCTGTTGTTCCCCGAGGCGCCGGACGCGACGCCCGCCTGGGTGACGGAGATTCCGCTCGATGAATCCGTGCACGTAGTCGGGGCGTCCACGCAGACGGCGACCTTCGAAGCTTTTGTCACGGACGGTCTGCCGTCCGTACCGCCGCCCGTGGACCTCGTGCTGGTAAAGGGCGGCCGAGACCTCGCCACCGTGCGAATCGGCCGTGTGGGCCAGGCTCGGGCCCTCTGCTTCGTGGAAAGGAAGTAACGTCATGTTTCAGACAGATCCGTTCGGACTGATCGTCCTCCTCATCGGACTTTCCCTGTTGCCGTTCATGGCGATGATCGCCACGAGCTACCTGAAGATCGTCGTGGTGACGTCGCTCATCCGCAACGCGCTCGGCATCCAGTCCATTCCGCCGAACATGGTGTTGAACGCCCTGGCGCTCATCCTCTCGTTCTACATCATGGCGCCGACGGTGTCGAAGAGCTGGAATACGCTGCAGGAGGGAATGAAGGACAACAAGCCGGAAGTCCTCTACCAGACCGATCTTGCCGCGCGCGCCGCGGAGCCGTTCCGCGATTTCCTCGCCGCCGAGGCGTCCGAAAGCCAGGTGGCGTTCTTCTCGCGCACGGCCGAGAAACTGTGGGCCACGAAGGACGCCGACGGCAAGGAGCAGCCCGCGGAGGTCGATACGAAGAGCTTTTTCATCCTCATCCCTGCATTCTGCGTGTCGGAGCTCACGAAGGCGTTTCAGATCGGCTTCCTCGTCTATCTGCCGTTCATCGCCATCGACATCATCGTGTCGAACATCCTTTTGGCGATGGGCATGATGATGGTCTCGCCGGTGACAATCTCGCTGCCGTTCAAATTGCTGCTGTTCGTCATGGTCGACGGCTGGACGCTGCTGATTCAGGGACTGGTGCAGTCCTACATCCACTGAGGAGGGAGCCGCCATGAGCCAGACGCAACTTGTCTTCTACGCCCAGCAGTGCCTGATTCTCGTGCTCAAGCTCTCGCTGATTCCGATTCTCGTCGCGACCGTAATCGGCATTCTCGTGTCGCTCCTCCAGGCGCTCACCCAGATTCAAGAGCAGACGCTCGGTTTCGCGGTGAAGCTGATCGCCATCTCGATCACGCTCATGGCGGCGAGCTCCTGGATGGGCGGCGAAATCTATCTCTACACGCAGGACATCTTCGCGCATTTCCCGTGGCTGTGCCGCTAACCGACCGGAGCGATTCCCATGGCGGATGAAGGTGGCGAGAAAACCGAGATGCCGACGCCTAAGAAGCTGCGCGATGCGCGGCAGAAGGGGCAGGTCTGTTCCTCCAAGGACTGTGTTTCGACGGCGATCCTCCTCGTGCTGCTGTCGATTCTCGGCGCGCTCGGCATCGTGCTGACGGACGATCTCTCGAACCTGCTCCGCTTCATCGGCCAGCGCATTGGCGAGAACGACACCTTCGCGCTGCGCGAGGCTTCGAAAATCGCGGTCGTCACCGTGTTGAAGCACTCGTTCATCTTCGTGCTCGTCGCCGCGGCCACGGCCATCGTCGCGAACGCAGTCCAGATCGGCCTCGTCTTCTCCTTCGAGCCCCTCAAGCCCGATCTCAAGAAAATCAATCCCGCGGAGGGGGCGAAGAAGATCTTCTGCCTGAAAAACCTCTTCGAGTTTGCGAAGAACGTCGTGAAGGTGACGTTCCTGGGCTATCTGATCTACAAGATCATCGCGCAATCCATCCCCGCGCTGCTGCCGATGTGCTACGGGACGCTCGACGACGTCTTTCCCGTACTGCGCGTCATTCTCAAGAGCCTCGCCGTCTACACGGTGTTCGGCTACATCGTCATTGCCATCATCGACCGGCTCTTCCAGCAGAAGAACTTTCTCAAGCAGATGATGATGACGAAGGACGAGGTCAAGCGCGAGTACAAGGAAATGGAAGGCTCACAGGAAGTCAAGCAGGCGCAGCGCCAGTTCCGCAATGAGATTCTGCAGGGCGATCCCCCGGCGAAGGCCGTGAAGAAGGCGGACGTCGTCGTGACGAATCCGACTCACCTTGCGGTCGGCATCCGGTATCGTCCCGACGAGGCGCCCTTGCCGAAGGTCGTCTGCCGCGGCGAAGACTACGTTGCGAAGGAAATCCGCGAAGCTGCGCTGAAGGAAGGGGTCCCGCTGATGGAAAACGTGCCGCTCGCCCGCGCCCTCTACGCGAAAGTGAAGATCGAGGAGTTCATCCCCGTCGAACTCGTCGAACCGGTCGCCGAAGTGCTGAAATGGGTCAAGGCCCTGAACGAGGCGAAGAAGGAAGACGAGGAACTTGATTCGATCGAACTCAACTGAAGAAAGGACATGCGATGAACAGGACGCCCGCCGAAGTCGAGGAGTATCTCGCCAAGATTCGCAAGACGGTTGCCGATTCGCAGGCCGTGATCGATGCCGCGCAGCTGCGCATCCAGGAGACGGACCGTCTGCTGGCCAGCCAGGGCCTCACGCGCGAACAGGTGCTCAACTTCAACGTGACGCGCGAGCAGAAGCTCGCCGTCAACGAGGAACTGCGCCGCCGCGGCCTGCCGCCGCTCGAGGAAGACGACACGGCCTTCGACTTCAACGCGGCCACCGCCGAGCTGCGAAGCGCTTCGGAGTCCGCCGGGGCAACCTCAGCGACGCCCGACGACGAGCTTGCCGAGCGCCAGCGCCGCTTCGGCAATCTCTTGCACGAGTTCAGGATTTGAGCATCCGATCGGATGCCGTGGACGGTACCGTCCTGCATGACTGTAACCTGCCGCCGTGTTGTTCGTATACAAGGCAGAATCAGACTTTCAAGGAGAGTTTTACCATGGACATCGCAATCGACAATCGCAACGGAATCCATCCGCTGGACAACCTGGCCGCCGACGGTAGCGCAGTGGCTGCCGCGACGACAGAGGGCGTCACCACGACGATCTTGGACGGCGCCGGGCTCTGCATCACGTCGGCGAGCGATCTTCAGAAGCTGGTCGAGCAGTTGAAGATGGAGCAGGATGAGCGCCAGAAGAAGCTGATCGACCAGCAGTTCTCGATCATTCTGATGCGTCTCGCCGCAGAGAACGGACAGATCACTGCCGCGCAGAACGAGGCGATCGCTGCCATCGGCAAGGCGACGGACGATGTTGCCGCCAAGAAGACCAAGGCGGAGGAGACCGGGGCGCTCGCCAAGGAAACGAAGCGGGCCTGCGACGAGACTCAGGGCGTCCTGGACAAGAAGCTCGCCGACCTCGAGACGAAGAAGGGGGAGCTCGAGACGAAGCAGCGCAATCTTGCGGAGAATGAGTCCGCAATCGCAGATTTCGAGCAACGACAGGCGCTTGTCCTGGCGGAACTGGAATCCGTCCAGGCCGCGCTTGCGGCTTTGGTGGCGCAAAAGGACGTCACGCTTGCGTTGCTCAAGCTCAAGACGGAGGAGCTTAAGGTCTTGATTGCGCTTCAGCAGAAGACGCCCGAGGAGCGGGCGAAGGAGCGCGCGCAGAAGGCCGCCCAGGCGGAGGCGGAGCGGGCTGAGATCCAGGAGGATACCGAGCAGACGCAGGAGGAGATCGCCGCCCGGATCCAGGAACTTGAGACGCAAATCGCGGCCTGTACGTCCAACCTCGCGAAGATCGACGTCGGCATCGCCGCACAGACGCAGTCCGTCCAGACTCTCGAGGCCGCCCTCAGCGGACTGAACGATGGCCTTGCAAAGCTCACGGACGAGCACACCGAACTGAACGCGGGCGTGCAGGATCTGACCCGCGAAATCGAAGGTCTCACCGCTGGCATCGCCGCCCAGCGCGGCATCCTCGCGGAACAGCAGGCCGCCGCCGCGGCCGCGGCCCAGGCCAGCCAGTCGGCCCTCGTCGATTTGGCGGTGGCCCAGACGAATCTTCAGGCCGCACTGACGTCGCTCGACAAATGCGCAGTGGCCGTCCTTGCCGATACAATCGCCCTTACGGCCGTCCAGGTGAAGGCCGCGGCGGCGGAGCTTCCGGACGCCGAAGAGGAGGACGCGAAGGCCGAAGCCCTCATGAAGCTTGCCGCGGATATCAAGAAGCGCATCGACGAGCAGAACGACGCCGATCTCGAAAAGCTGATCATGAAGCTTCCTGATGCGCTGTCCTGGCTTGCCGGCGCCGAGAGGACCCTGAGTCCCCTGGATCTGCCTGAGCGTGAAAATCTTGTGTGAGGCCGGAATGCCAGATGAAGGGAAAAAACACACCGCGCTGTTTTATTTCAAGTTGTACGAAAACCGTCATTTTTGGTATAATGAACGGTGGAGGCTTGTGCCGTGGGGGACCTTGTCGTGAAAAATTTCCCGCGCCACATTCAACGCCCCTGTAACTTTTCTGCCTGTCCATCCGTAAACGCGTCAAAGGAGAACGAAAATGAATACCACTCAGATGAACATCAACAACCCTGAGAGCCTAACCGAGGAGAAGATCGTCGCGGCGCTCAAGGAATTTGGAAACGGTGCGACGCTCCGTGAGATGCGTGGCCTTTCCGATGCGGAGATGGAGGCGATCTACTCGATGGGCGTCAATTTCTACCAGGCCGGCAACTACGAAGACGCGGAGAAGGTATTCCAGTTCCTCGTCATGTTCGACCACTTGAGCTCCCGCTACTGGACGGCGATGGGCTCGCTCCGCCAGGTACAGCGTAAGTTCGCGCAAGCTGTCGAGGCCTACAAGTTCGCGAGCTTTCTGGACCTCGAAAACCCCAAGCCGATGTACTACGCGGCGGAGTGCTATCTCGCGCTCGGCCAGAAGGACGAGGCTCTCATGGCGCTTGCGGCGTTGGCCGAAAATGCGCCCAAGACGACCGACAACGGTCGCACCTACCTCGCCATGGGCGCGAAGCTCCGGGCGATGATCGAGAAATAAGACGAGTGGGAATCGATTCCCGCAGAACGGAGTTTCACCATGGCAATGGACATCAATCTCAACGGCAACATTCCGCAGATGCCGCTTCAGCCTGACGCCGATGACATCACGGCAAAGGCTGAGCAGGCTGTCGAGCACATCACCACGCTCTTGAATGCCAACGGGAACGTGCAGGTTTCCCGGACGAGGGGCGTCGACGGTTCTCAATCGGGTGCCGGCGCCACGACGGTGCCGGTACTTGACGACCCGGATGTGGCGAAGGCCCTCAAGGCCGACCTCGAGGCCCTCCTCGCCTATCTCCAGATGCAAATGGACGAGAAGCAGGCGGAGGTGCAGACCAAGCGCATCAACTCGCTCAAGGGCGAGCTGAAGTCCGCCCACGATTCGCACATGTCGAAGATCGACGAAACGATCAAGAAGGCTAAGGAACAGGAGAAGGCCGCGAAGGCGCAGCGCGCGCTCAACTGGCTGGGCGCAATCTTCGCGTGTGTCGTCGCCGCCGTTGTAACGGTGTGCACGGGCGGTCTGGCCGCCGGTTTCGCGATTGCCGGTGCGGCGTTGGCCGTTGCCAGCTTGATCATGAGCGAGACGGGTGCGGATCGGAAGATCATGAAGGCGATGTCAAAGTCTCTTCAGGAGAATTTCGGCATGAGCAAGCAGAAGGCCGATGCCTGGGCACAGGGCATCTATGGTGCCGTGGAGCTCGTGTTGGGCCTCACCTGCGCGATTGGCGGCGGCGTCTCCGCGGCCCGCGCAGCGGCAAAGGGCGTGCATGGCCTTGTCAAGCTGGGCGTAACCGCGGCGCGCGTCGTCTCGCTCACCCAGTCGATCGGCGGTAGCGTGCTGAATGTCGCCAGCATGTCGGCGACGGCCGCTTCGACGGCGCTCGGCTATCAGGCCGGAATGAAGCAGGCGGACGCGACCGAGGCGCAGGCGATTCTCAACAAGCTCCAGAAGTTTCTTGAGGAGAGCGAGGAGGACCTCCAGAACCTCCTCCAGCAGATCACCAACACCGGTGCGGCCCTCATGGAGCTGTTGGAGTCGAAGACCGATACGCTCAACAAAATCACCCAGGAGATCGGGTTGCAGAATGCGTGAAATTAATCGGTAACCTTGTCGGCCGTTCCGCGTAGACAAGGTGAACCGATTAAAGGAGAATCCAACATGTCCGTCACACTCGAAACAAATGCTCAGTGGAGCAACTACATCACCCAGGCACTTCAGTCGGCCGGCCTCGAAAGCGCCGAGGTCACCGCGGCCACGGTGGGCGCGGACGGCAATCTGACGGTGACGCTCAAAGACGCATCCGGCGTCTCGCAGAGCATGACCTTCACTCCCCCGACGCTTGACATGTCCAAGGACACGCTCTCGGCGACGGATATGGCCACGCTGGCAGCCAAGCTCAGCACCACCTTCGCCGACCTCAAGAAGGCGATTGCCGAAGGTTCGAAGATTCCGCCGGAAGCTGCGAGGGGTGCCGACGGCGGCGCCAAGGTCCTCTTCGACATCTATGCGCTCATGCAGATCATGCTGGAAATCGGCAAGCAGGAGCGCGAGGCGGCCCGCCACACGCGGGATGCCGAGCTGCAGCGGTCGGTTGCGGACGTGAAGAACCGTGCGGATGAGATTCGCGAAGGCGCGAAGACGGCGCTGATCATGTCCATCGCGTTCTCCGTGGCGTCGATCGCCGCGCAAGCGGTCGCCGCCGGGATGAGCGCCAAGGCACAGAGCTCCGCGGCGAAGATGGAGTCGGCTTCCGGCGTCTCCGAGGCGCAGCAGAACCTCTCGCTCCTCTCCGCAAAGGACAGCGACGAGGCCGCGGCCAACCTTGCGAAGATCGACAAGTCGATGACGCCCGAGCAGATGCAGCTCTCCCAGGAATTCTTCCAGGACACGACCCAGCCCAAGGTCGCGCTGGGTGAAGCGCGCACCCAGTTGGCGAAGGCCCAGCAGAAACTGACGTCGGCGCAGACGAAATGCGATGCGGCGGCGCAGAACCTCGGCGGCAATGTCGAGAACGTCGATGGCCGCATTGCCTCGGCCGAAGAGCTCCTGAACGCCCATGATTCGATTCCCGCGCTGGAGCAGAAGGTCCAGTCCTGCGAGGCCGAGTACAACCAGTCGTTGCAGCAGTACCATGACGTTGCCGGCGATCCCCGTGCCGAGAAGATTGCCGACCGCAACATCGCGTCCAAGCAGGGAGCGCTTGACACCGCCCGCGCCGAATTGGCGGCCGCGAAGGCCAAGGTCGGCGACGCCACGCCGGAGCAGATTGCGGAAACCCGCCAGAATCTGACCGCGCTCAGGGCCTATAAGGAGGCGTCCGGCCGTCTGACGACGGCCCAGGCGGACGTCGAGACGGCTCAGACGAAAGTCACCACGGCCGAGAACGACTATGCGCAGGCCCTCAACCTCGGCCAGAACCGCCTGGAGGCGACGTTGGGCGAGAAGCGCCTGCAGCTGACCCAGTGCGAGCAGAGCGGCGGTACGATCGAGGTCGACGGCCGGCAGGTCACCTCCAGCGAACTGAAGACCGAAATCAAAAACCTCGAGGCCGCCCGTCAGCGGGGGAAGGCGTTCGTCGTCAACGAAAAGATGGGCGAAAACCTGAAGGCTTCGCTCAACGAGGACTACCAGTCTGCCGAGCAGGTCTTCGGGCAGAAGTCCCGGCTTCTGGAGCACGACGCGCAGTACCGTCGGGCGGTTGCCTCCTCGAAGGGGTGGGAGACGGCCGGCAACATGTTCAAGCAGATGGGCGACATGCTCAATACCCTCACCCAGCAGCTCAATGCGATGAAGCAGGCGAGCGCGACGGAGTACGAGGCCACGCAGAAGACCGATGAGGCTGCGCGCGAGGAGTCCAACGATCTCGCCGCCAGCGCCCAGCAGCTGGTCAAGACGGTTCTTGACCTTCTTCAGGCCGTCCAGGCGGCGGAAAACCAATCCATCCAGAGAATCATGGCGTAAATGAGCGACACGATCCAGATGAGGGACCTGGGCTATTCCGTCTACGGAACAGCCCAGGTCGACTACGTTGTGAAGGGTGAAGCCGGCTGCTCCTACGACCAGGCCGTCGCCCAAGTCGGCCTTCAGCGGGCCGTCGCGGTCGAGCAGTCGATTCCCGCCTACACGGCCGCCGTCAAGGCGCGTCAGCGCAAGGTCGAGGATCTGGGCAAGGCCCTTGCCGACATTGCGGCCACGCTGATGAACTTCGACGAGGATAACCGCAATACGGACAGCACGCAGAACGTCGTCGGTGGCGATCACGCCTACAATCTGCTGCGGCAATACGGACTTGAGAAGAACTACTTCAAAAGCAACGGCACGCAGATCGAATACCAGTACATCCAGAAGTTGCAGACGGATGTACAGTACGCCATTGACGTCACGAACAACGACATCCAGCAGGACGCGGCCGCGCTCCAGAGTTTCGTCTCCAAGCGCGACAACGCCTACCAGATGGCGTCGAAGCTGATGAAGAAGGCGACGCAGACGCATACGACGGGTGTGAGGTACATCAGTTGAAGGTTGAAAGTTGAAGGTTGAAAGTTGAAGGTTTGACTTCGAGGTGATGCGATGGGAGTAATACAGACAAATGAAGTGACGAATTCAAATCTGGCGGTTTGGGGCTCGAACGTCCAGGGTGCGGAGTACACCATCAACGGGCAGCGGATCGACTTCCAGGACCTGATGGTCGCCATCACCGAGCAGCGCGCGGCGACGATCGAGAAGGAGGTCGAGCCGATGTCCGATCGGATGCGCAACCGCAACAAGCATCTCGAGAATCTCGGTACGGCCCTCTCCGACCTGAGCGGCATCGAGGCTGGCTTCAAGAACGACGATGATGGCAGTACGACGTCCTCGAGCTCACTCGGAAATACGACACTGGCTGTTTTGAACTTCCTTCAGACGGGCCTGTACACCAGTGACGGGAAGATTACCAAGTCGAACTGCGAGAAGGGCATCCAGCTCATCAAGACGGAGATCGACAAGGCGAACAACGAGTCCTCCGCCGACATGACGCGCCTCCAGTCCCTCGTCGACCGCCGGGACGAGTCGTACCAGACGGCAACATCCCTGATGCAGGCCATTGGCGACTGCCGTTCGTCCGTGGTGAAGAATTTCTAAGGCTGAAAATTGAAGGTGAGAGGGTGAGATGGTGAGAGGGTGAGAAGGTGATCCGCCAATTCAATCCTCGACATTTAACCTTCAACTTTAAAACGGAAACTTCTATGAGCGAAATAATGATCGAACAGCTGGGGGTGAGCCGGTACGCGCCGGTGGACATCAACGCCTACCAGTACAACGGACTGAAGGGACTCTCCTTCGGCCAGTTGATCATCTCCGTCTGCTGCCGGCGTGCGGCGGCGATCGAGCAGCAGAGCGTCCTCAAGATGAATGAGATGACGGCCACGACCGATCTTCTCAAGGAGACGTCGGCCGTCGCCGAACGCGTGTTTACGGCCTCTTCGGTGAGCGCGGCGGACAAGACCTTCATGATGACGAAGCTGGAGATTGCCGAGGCGGACATCGACATCAGCAGCTACGACAAGCGGACGGCGCTCTTCGCGAAGATCAAGCCGAAGCTGGACCAGGCCGCGTCGCAGTCGCAGCAGCAGGCCATCGACCTTCAGTCCCTGGTGAGCCGCCGGGACGTTACCTACAACGCGTCTGCGGCGACGGTCCGCACATTGATGCAATCGGCGCTTGGCATGGCGGCGACGATCGGCTGAAAATTGAAATCCGAGACTTGGAATCGAGGTGTTAAATGGCAGGTGTATTTGGAACTTCCGCGATCGATCTTTCGATGTGCAACAACGAAGGGCAGCATTTCACCGCAAACGTCTACATGCTCGAGGGCGTGCAGAATGCGGATGGTTCCCTGCGTGAGATGTCCATTGGGCAGCTCGTGATGGCGATCTGCCTTTCGCGCGCGACCGAGCTGGAGCAGAAGATCGTCGGAAAGATGGAGTCGATCGCCGGCACCTCCGCCCAGCTTGAGAAGCTCACGGCGCTCGACAAGAACATGGTGGAGTGGATGGGAGACGGCGCCAACAAGCTCTACAACCGCAATTGGAGCAACCCGCAGTACGCCGAGGCATTGGCGATCATGGGATGGGGAGAGTCGGCGACCTTTGCCTATGCCGACATCGCCGATACGATCGCGAAGGTCGAGTCGAAGATGGATTCCCTCAACTCCCTCTCGCAGACGACGCTGATCGACATCCAGTCGCTGACCTCGAAGCGCGACGATACGTACACACTCGTCTCGAATGTGCTCAAGTCTCTCAATCAGGTCCTCATCGGCAATGTGAACAATTTCTGATTTCCCCTGCAACCAGACGGCGGGCTTGCGCGTAGACAGAATGTCAAGCACGGAACGAAGAGAAAATTACGAGAAAGGAAGCATGCAATGAGCAACATGGCAATCGGCGGCGGCATCAACACGGCTTACACCCAGCAGACGCAAGACGTGGGAAAATTGCCCCAGATCATCGACGTCAAGACGGGCGAGGGTACGGACCGCGCGGGTTTCACCGTGACGACATCCCAGACCGGGGCTACATCCGGCATCGATGGCACGCTCACCCCGAGCCAGGAGAAGGACCTCGAGGCGCTGCTCTCCCTCCTCGGCCTTGAGGGCGAGGATGCGAAGAACGCGACGATGCAGACTGTGCTCAAGGCCGTCCAGAAGATGATCCATCAACAGGAAATCAGCGTGACGACCTGCACGACGGCAATCTCCGACTACGACGTCACGCGCCTCAACGCGCTCAAGCAGGCCATGGAGCCGCTTGCGGCGGCCGGCGACGCCAATGCCCAGAAGATCATCGACAACGTCAACCGCATGATGGAGCTCAAGACGGAAATCGAAGCCCTTGCGGCCCAGGGCATGGTCTACGACGGCAAGTTCGAGGGGGTGGAGCCGAATCCGAACTTCGAGCTCAACACGCGCGTCCGCGAGATGGGCGACCGCATCGCCGACATCCGTTACTACAACGCCCATCTGGGTGGCGAGGCGATGGACAAAGCGCTCGATTCGCTGGCGCCGGCAATGAAAACCGCGGTGAAAGACCTTCTCGATGCCTACAACCAGACACAGGGTTGGGGCGTCCAGGTGAACATCTCCTATTCGCTGATGACCGGCACGACGCTGAAGAGCTTCGTCAACGCGTTCTCCTCAAGCGACATCAAGTTTCCGCCGCAGGTCAGCAAGGATGCGTTCCTGCAGATTCTCAAGGAACTCGTGGAGGAGCTGGGGCCGAACGCGACGGGCGAGCAGATTTCCGAAAAACTCGAAGAGAAGATGCAGGAAATCATCGCCCAGCTGAATGACGTGGCTGTCGAGATGCCCGTCCAGGCCTAAGCCGTCGACCGTTTCTTCGGGCGTGCACGGTTGTGCGCGCCTCTGTTCTTTCTCGGACGCTCGTTCGTTCGACCATGATGTCGGTTATGAACTATTCTTGTAAATCATTTCTGCTGAGGGCGATTTCCTCTCTGATCGTGTCTTGGACACTGGGAAGCTGGGCGGGCTATACCACGGTCGTCTCGATGGATGGCTGGTCGGAGACTTCGGCGAACTCGCTCTCGGGGGGAACCATCTACACGATTTCGTCTGACAAGACCTTGACGGCGCCTCGCCTCTCCGCATCCCTCACGGTCGATGCCTCCGAGAGCAACCCCGCCGTCATCTACATCCCTTCGGGCAAGACGTTGACGGTGGTGGGGGGCGATGCCTCGAAAAGCACCCCGGGCGGTGCCGGCATTAGCGTGGTCGCGGGCAAGGGACTCGTCATCTGCGGCGGGGGCCGCTTGATTGCGAAGGGCGGGAACGCCGGCGACGGCGTGGCCGGCACGAAGGGGGGCAATGCGGACAAGGACGGGAAGGAGTGCTGGAGCGGCGGCGGCGGCGCTGGCGGCGACGGCGGCGGCGGC
>CADCPA010000167.1 GCA_902803135.1 uncultured bacterium | reverse complement strand
TCAACCCACGTTGCCTCGTGGTGTAATGGTAGCACCGCAGATTCTGATTCTGCTTGTTGGGGTTCGAGTCCCTGCGAGGCAACCAATTCGAGGAGAATCCGTGAATTTGCGTTCGCTTTTTTGCGCTACCGGCATCCTCGCGCTGACCCCTGTGTTCATTTGCGCGGCCGAAGGTGTCTCTTCAACTCAACCCGTCGATCTCAAGCAGGCCGTCAATGACTGGACGCGCATCTACGTGGGTGCGCGGCCTTCTGTCTCTGCGGACGGCAGGCAGTTCGTGTTCGAATGGAACGACCGCATCTGGATCGCTCCCACGACCGGCGGCACGGCGCGTCTCCTGGCGGATCCGGGCAACATGGCGCGCGATTCCTGGCCGGTCCTTTCGCCGGACGGCAAGCGCGTCGCGTTCCTCTCGAACCGCCTGCTCGGCGACAACCTCTTCGAATACGACATCGAAACGCGGCAGCTTCGCCGCATCTCGACGAACTCGACGCCGCCGCGTCCCTATTCCTACGCGCCGGACGGCAAGACGATCGTCGCCGTCGTCTTCCGCGACCATGCGGACGACGAGCATGCCGCACGTCTCGCGCTCGTCTCGCCGACGGGCGTCGAAACGATCCTCTTCGACGCCATGGCGTCAGAACCCGCCCTTTCCCCCGACGGTACGAAGGTGCTCTTCACGCGCGGCGGCGACAGCCTCTACCGCAAGCGTGCGAATTCCTACTCGTCCTACGCCGCCGAAATCTGGCTCTACGACCTGACGACGCGCGCGTTCACGCCGATCGTACAGGACCGGAACGATTCGTGCACGCCCGTGTGGGCGCCGGACGGCCAGGGCTTCTACTACGTCTCCAACGAGGGCGGATCGAAGAACATCCACTACCGCTCCCTGCTGCCGCTGCAGCCGGGCATGACCGCCCAACCCGACTTCGCCATCACGTCGTTCAAGGGCGACAACATCGTGCAGCCGACGATTTCGGCCGACGGACACACGCTCGTCTTCCGCCAGGGCTTCGACTTCTGGCGCCTCGATCTCACGCAGGCCAAGCCCGAACCGCAGCTGATCTATCTGCATCCGGACGCCGCCTGGACGCCGCCGCTCGCCGACACGCGCAACCGCTGGTACACGACGGTCGGCAATCCGGACGGCAACGGCGACTTCTGCTTCCTGCCGCCCGAAGGCAATGAAGTGGCGTTCACCGCGGGCGGCGACCTCTGGGTGATGGAGATGGGCGCGCGCGAGCCGAGGCTCGTACACGGCGACACGCTCACCGTCGAGCGCGGCTGCGCCTTCTCGCCGGACGGCAAGGACCTCTACTTCCTCTCCGACCACGGCGACGGCACCGACCTCTACGTCGCGCGCCGCGAAGACGCCTCGAAGCCGTGGGCGAAGAACGCGTCCTTCAAGAAGACGCGCCTCCTGGCCGACGGCACGACGCGCCTCCAGCTGGACATCTCGCCGGACGGCAAGCGTCTGCTCTGGAAGGACGGCTTCAGCCGCCTCCACTTCTCGGACACGCAGGGGCTCAACGTCGTCGACGGACCCGACATGCCCGCGGACGACGTCTTCGCGTGGAGTCCGGACGGCAAGTGGCTCGCCGCCGGTTTCGCCGACGACCACAAGAACTACGACGTGTGGATCATCTCCACGACGGCCGAGCAGGCACCGGTCAACGTCTCGCGCCACTTCCTCTGGGACGGCGACCCCGCCTGGAGCCCCGACGGCAAGATCCTCGCCTGGTGCGGCCGCCGCGAGGAGACAGGTCCGACGAAGCTCTTCTACCTCTACCTCGACGGCAAGGAGGGCAAGGGCGGCCCGAACGAAATCGACTTCGAGGACATCGACCTCCGCGTCAAGTCCGTCAACGCGCGCGCCTCGCGTCCGTTCTTCAACATCAACGGCCACGAGCTCGCCTTCGACGACGGCAGCCAGACCGCGAAGATCGACATTCCGGGCAACCTCTCGCCCAACCGTCTCACGACCAAGCGCGGCATCGCGCAGAAGTGGGGCACGGGAAAGGACAAGGGACGCCTCCTCTGGCTCGTGGACAACAAACCCGCGCACTACGAAAACGTCGCCAACTTCAACGTCTACCCGGTCTTCAACATGGCCGACTACCGCGAGCTGCTGGGCCGCTCGGCCTGGGGCCGCATCCGCGACCGTTTCTACGACCCCAACTTCCACGGGGCCGACTGGGGCGCGATGAAACCGAAGTACGTGCCGGCCTTCCGCAACGCCACGAGCTATACCGTCATCCAGCGCCTCATGTACATGCTGCTCGGCGAGCTCGACGCCTCGCACCTCGGCTTCTTGCTGAACGACACCGCCCGCGCCGAATGGCAGCCCCAGCCGTTCGGACAGAACTGGAAGCCGATCACCGGCCACCTCGGCCTCCGCTTCGACGCGGACTACAAGGGCCCCGGCTGGCGCGTGCGCGACGTGCTGCGCGACGGTCCGGCGGACAAGGCCAACTGCGGAATCAAGGCCGGCGACATCGTCACGGAGATCAACGGCAGGAAGACCGAACCCGGCCAGGATCCCGCCACCCTCCTCACCGCGCACGACCAGCTGAAGGTCTCCTTCACGTTCGGCGCGCCGGGCGAGCCCGCGACGAACGTCGTGCGCGTGAGCCCCATCAACGATGGCAAGGCCCGCGCCCTCGTCGCCCAGCAGCGCATCCGCGACAACCGCAAGACCGTACACAAGCTCTCCAACGGACGCATCGGCTACGTCTACGTGCCCGCCATGGAGAACACCGCGTTCCGCCGCTTCGAGAGCGAAGTCTTCTCCGAAGGCTACGGCCGCGACGCGCTGATCATCGACGTGCGCAACAACCACGGCGGCTACACGGCCGACCGCATGCTCGGCATCCTCTGCGCGCCGAGCCATTCCTACGAGATTCCGCGCAACGGCCGCCCGGGCTACCTCATGGGCTACACGGTGCATCCGGTGTGGACCAAGCCCCTCGCCGTCATCTGCAACGCGCAGACCGGCTCCAACGGCGAAATCTTCACCCACGCGATCAAGACGCTCAAGCGCGGCGTGGTCGTGGGCCAGACGACGGGCGGCGCGGTGATCGCGACGAACAACCGTCCGATCCTCGACTTCGGCAGTTTCCGCGACGCCGAATACGGCTGGTTCGTCAACGGCGGCATCGACATGGAAAACCATGGCGCCGAGCCGGACATCCCCGTGGCCATCACACCGATCGACGAGGTCCGCGGCGTGGATCCCCAGCTTGAAGCAACCGTGAAGGCGCTCCTCGACGGCGCCAAGCAGAAATAACGGAAAGAGAAGTTCAGCCATGAGCACGAAGCCTACGCTCGTCGTTCTCGCCGCCGGCATGGGATCCCGCTACGGCGGTCTCAAGCAGGTCGACCCCGTCGGCCCCTCCGGTGAAGCCATCCTCGACTACTCCGTCTTCGACGCACATCGCGCCGGTTTCGGCAAGGTCGTCTTCATCATCCGCAAAGACATCGAACAGGTGTTCCGCGAACAGGTCGGCTCCAAGTACGAGGGCCTCCTCCCCGTCGAATACGCGTTTCAGGACATCAACGATCTGCCCGCGCCCTATGTGGTGCCCGAGGGCCGCTCGAAGCCCTGGGGAACCGCGCACGCGATCCGCGCCGCGCGCCACGTCGTGCACGAGCCCTTCGCCGCGATCAATGCGGACGACTTCTACGGCCGCGACGCATTCGCGAAGCTGGCGGCGTTCCTGACGAAGGATGCCGGCCGCCCGGACAAGCTCCCCTTCGCGATGGTCGGCTACCGGCTTTCGCTCACGCTCTCGGACAACGGCAGCGTCGCGCGCGGCATTTGCTCGCTCGATGGCGCCGGCCGTCTCACGACCGTCGTCGAACACACGAAGCTCGTCAAGGTGCCGACCGGCGCCCGCGACGAAGATCCGGGTGCCGACGTCAAGGATTTCACGGGCGACGAGCGCGTGTCGATGAATCTCTGGGGGTTCACGCCGGAGCTGTTTGCGGTGCTTGAGGAGCGCTT
>CADCPA010000166.1 GCA_902803135.1 uncultured bacterium | reverse complement strand
GCCGCCACCGCGATCAACAATCCGCAATCACACCCGCGCGACCGCGCGACCGACAAAAATTTCGGCGCCATTGACTTTCCGCCGCTTTTTTGCTACACTATCAACTCCTTTTGCCCACTTACGGGGAAGGCGCGGCAGAAAACCGCGAACAGAAACAAACCTAACTAAAGTTCAGATACATGGCTATTCGTAAACCCACGATGCCCGCCGAAAAGTCGAGCGTGTTCGCCGACTTTCTGAAGGCGCAGGCCTCGTCGCAGGATCAGCAGTTCAAGCCCGGTTCCATCATCGAAGGCACGGTTTCGTCGGTCAAGGGCGACGACGTGTTCGTTGACATCGGCTACAAGAGCGAGGGCGTGGTCGCTCTCGAAGAGTTTGGCAAGGATGTCGAAGTCAAGCAGGGCCTGAAGTTCCAGGTGATGCTCCAGCAGCTCGAAGACGACAAGACGGGCATGGTCCGTCTCTCCAAGAAGGCCGCCGACGATCAGATCCGTTGGCAGAAGGTCCAGGAGCAGTACGAAGAGGGCTGCGTGGCGAAGGGTACGATCCGCAGCGCGGTGCGCGGCGGCCTGCTCGTGGATGTCGACGGCGTCGAGGCGTTCCTGCCCGGCAGCCAGGTCGATGTCACGCCGGTCCGCGATCTCACGCCCTACATCGGGCAGGAGTTCGATTTCAAGGTCATCAAGATCGACAACAATCGCAAGAACATCATCGTCAGCCGCCGTGAGCTCATCGAGGGCACGATGGCCGAGAAGAAGGCCGCCCTCCTCGCGAGCCTGCAGAAGGGCGAGATCCGCAAGGGCCGCGTGAAGAACATCACCGACTTCGGCGCGTTCATCGACCTCGACGGCATCGACGGTCTCCTCCACATCACGGACATGAGCTGGGGCCGCATCAAGAACCCGCGCGATGTCGTGAAGGACAACGAAGAGCTTGAAGTCATGGTTCTCGACGTCGATCGGGAAAAGGAGCGCGTGTCGCTCGGTCTCAAGCAGACGAAGGAGAATCCGTGGGCGACGATCACCGAGCAGTTCCCGGTCAACAGCCGCGTGAAGGGCAAGGTCGTCAACCTCGCCGCGTACGGCGCGTTCGTCGAGATCGCCCCCGGCATCGAAGGGCTCGTGCACATCAGCGAATTCAGCTGGACGAAGCACGTGGCCCGCGCGAGCGACATGCTCAACGTCGGCGACGAGATCATGGTGCAGGTTCTCTCGGTTGACGCCGAAAACCATAAGATCGCGCTCGGCATCCGCCAGACGCAGGAAAATCCGTGGGACAGCGTCACGGATCGCTATCCGGTCGGCAGCCGCGTGAAGGGCAAGGTCCGCAACTTCACGACCTACGGTGCGTTCGTCGAGCTCGAAGAGGGCATCGACGGCATGATCCACGTGACGGATCTCTCCTGGACGCGTCGTCCGGCGCATCCGTCGGAATGTCTGAAGAAGGGCGAGGAAGTCGAAGCGATCGTGCTCGACGTCAACGCCAAGGAACAGCGCATTTCCCTCGGCCTCAAGCAGGCGCAGACGGATCCGTGGGCCGACATCGCCTCGAAGTACGCGGTCGGCTCGATTGTCAAGGGCAAGGTCTCCAAGACGGCTTCGTTCGGCGCGTTCGTCGAACTCGAGGACGGCGTGGACGGTCTCGTGCACATCTCGCAGATCAGCGACCAGCGCATCGAGAAGGTCAAGGACGCGCTCCAGATCGGTCAGGAAGTCGAAGCCCGCGTGGTCAAGGTCGACCGCGGCGAGCGTCGCATCGGCCTGTCCATCAAGGCCGTCGGCATGTCCGAGGACGAGGTCAAGGAACTCGAGGCCGAGGCCGCGGGTACGACGGCCGCCGGCGCCACCAGCTCCGGTCCGTCCGGCGCCGGCGAGCAGTTCGGTTCGCTCGGTGCGGCGTTTGACGATGCGTTCGGCAGCGTCGAATGGCAGCCGGGTGAAGCCGAGACGAAGTAACGATCCAAGGAAAGGGTATTTAAAATGTCCAGAAAGTGCGAAATCTGCGGCAAGGGCCCGTCGGCTGGAAACTCCATCGTCCGCAAGGGCTCTCCGAAGTACAAGGGCGGCATCGGTCTCCACACGACCGGCATCACGAAGCGCCGCTTCCTGCCCAACCTTCACACGGTTCGCGTGACCGACGGCAAGGGCAACACCTGCCGTAAGACGATCTGCACGCGCTGCCTCAAGGCGGGCAAGGTGACGAAGGCCTAATCGCCCCCAGTTGCCTAAAAAAAAGACGGTCGATGCTTGCGCGTCGGCCGTCTTTCCTTTATAATATGGACATCGGCGAGGGGGGCTTCTTCGCCGAACCCCACACTGGAGGCGTCCATGACCGAAGAAGAAATCAAACAGAGCGACGACACGACCGTGAATCTTGGCGAAGAGGAAGTCGGAACGGAGATCCGCGACACGGACATCGTCTTCGACTGTCCGCATTGCGGGCACAACCTCGCCATCGACTATCGCGGCGCCGGTTTGCAGATTGCCTGTGTGAACTGCGGTGAAAGCGTGCTCGTGCCGATTCCCGACGGCATGAAGATCGACGACCTCGACATCGAGCCGGGCGAAATCCTCAAGCAGCTCTTCGCCACGCGCCGGAACCTCCAGCGCACCGAACGTCGCGTCGAGGATCTTCAGGCCGAGCTCGCGAAGATGCGCGTGCGCTACGACACGCTTCAGGCTTTGCTGGAATTCTCGAAGGTCCAGATTTCCGAACTCAAGAGCCTCATGCGCAAGCAGGTCGAGCAGCAGGAACAGACGTTCTCGCTGGTGGACCGCTTGACCGGCGACCTCGAGACGGGGCTCATGGAGACGCTGGATCTTGACGCGGTGGGTACGCGGGGAGAGGCCGCGGCCGGTAAATGAGCTCACGCTTCCATGCCTATTTCGTCAACGCGCTGACGTTCTCGCGCGTACCGTTGATCTTCGCTTTCATGGGATGCGCGGTCGCCGCGCATCACCTGGACCACGCCGGCTGCGCGATCGCGGCCGTTCTGTTCCTCATCTGCGCGGGCGTTTCCGACTTGTTCGACGGGATGCTGGCCCGCAAGTGGCAGGTGGTCTCCGTCTTCGGCAAGCTGGCCGATCCCCTGATGGACAAGATCTTCTTCATAGTCAGCTTCCCCACGCTCCTGTGGCTCATCGGGGCGCAGGGGGGCAATCCCGTGCATGCGGGCGTGATGCTCGCCTTCACGGTGCTCTACATCCTGCGCGACCAGTGGGTGACCTTCCTGCGTGCGATTGCGTCGTCCTATCACGCGGATGTGAGCGCCATGTGGCTTGGCAAGGTGCGCACGGCGCTGTCTTTCCCGGCCGCGGGCTACGTCTATTTCTATTTGGCGTTCCGGAAGTTCATTCCGCAGTTCTGCGACGCGGCGCTGGCCGCGCAGGTCGACGCGGGCGTTCTCTGGAGCGTCTATGCGGTCGAGACCTTCCTCATCGGTCTCAATGTCTACTCCTGCGCGGTCTACACCAAGGTCTACTGGCCTTACATGGTGCGCGCCATCGGAGCGAAATAAGAAGGGCGAACTTACGGTGCGCGGTGTGGACGTCGGCTTCAATGCCTGGAGTAGGCGATGAAGGTGCTGCAAACGGTTGCCGCGTGGCTGGCCAGGGGAACGCCGTGGTTCATCACGGCCGTGGCCGTGGCGACTTTCTTCGCGCCGGATCTCTTCGGCTGGGTGCGCGGCGACACGCAGACGGCAATCCTCGGCGTCATCATGCTGACGATGGGCATGACGCTGACGACGGAGGATTTCCGCGTGCTGGCGTCGCGTCCGCTCGACATCGCGCTGGGGGCCCTTGCCCAGTTCACGCTGATGCCGCTCATCGCCTTCGGCCTCACGCATCTCCTCGGCCTGCCGCGCGGCGCCGCGGTGGGACTCGTTCTCGTGGGGTGCTGCCCGGGCGGCGTCTCGTCGAACATCATGAGCTTCCTCTGCAAAGGCGACGTCGCCTATTCGGTGGGGCTCACCACGCTGTCGACGCTG
>CADCPA010000165.1 GCA_902803135.1 uncultured bacterium | reverse complement strand
GTGCGTGCCCAACCAGACGGGCGGCGGGGGGTGTCCGCTCGCCAAGCGCGACTGGGGCGAGAACGTGGCCACCGAGATGCGCAGCTTTCGCCACTGGTATTGTCCCGCGTACAAGAAGTACGAGAAAGACCCCGCGAAGCTGCTCACGTTCGACCAGCATCTCCTGCTCGCGTCGATTGCGCCGCGCAAGCTCTTCGTGCAGGGATACGACGAGCAGTGGTTCGACCCGGAGGGCGAGTACCTCGCGTGCCGGGCGGCTTCGCCGGCGTGGACGTTCCTCGGCAGGAAGGGACTTCCCGACGTGCCGTATCCGGACGACTACTCCACCGACTGCATCGGCGAAAACCTCGCCTTCGTGCGCCGCACGGAGGGACACGGATACTCCGCGCACGACTGGACGTGGCTGATGGACTTCTGCGATTCGCTCAAGGACTGACGTTTTGACAAGTTGTCCCGTCGTTTCCAATCAATGTGTCGCTAGACGGCGAAGTCCCTGAGCGAGAACTCGCCGCGCGCCGGAGCCTTCAGGAACGCGTTGGCCTCGTCGTTGTTGGTGAAGCGTTCGGCCTTGGCGTCGAACTTCAGCTCCTGGCCGGGGAAGCGCAGTGCGATGCAGCCAAGCAGCAGCGACTGGCAGAACGGCGCGGAGTAGCTCATTCTGCAGCCGCAGTCCTGTGGCCGGCCGTCGATGCACGCCTGGATGAACTGGCGGTAGTGGTCGTGGAAAGTGAGAGGTCGCAGCTTCTTGCTCCACTCGGTCTGCACCTGCTTGGACTCTTCGTTCCACTCGTGCCCGCCGTAGGAGATGACGATCGGATTGTACTGATAGACCACGCCGTTGAACGCGCCCTTGCTCCCCTCGAACACGAGGCCGTTGTCTCCGAAGTTGTAGTTGGGATGCATTCCCGGCAGCCGCTCCGGAGTCTGGCTGTTGTTCAGCCAGGTGAAGGTGAGCCCGGTCGGGCACTTCCTGTTCGGCGGGAACTTCAGCACCACCTTGCCGTTCTGCGGGAACGCCACCGTCAGGGGGGAATCGCAGTACCCGGCAACCGAAAAAGGCAGCCCCAGCTCAAGAATGTCGAACGCAGGATCGGCATTGTGGATCGCCATGTCGCCGATCGCGCCGCAGCCGTAGTCCCACCAGCCGCGCCACTTGAACGGCGCGAGCGAGGGGTGGCACGGGTTGGCGCGGGACGGCCCCAGCCAGATGTCCCAGGTGGCCTTGGTGAATCCGGGCACCATCACCTCCTTGTCGGGGTAGGCCTTCATTCCCTGCGGCCACCAGGTGCCTGGACGGTCGGTCCAGCAGTACACGTTCTTAATGTCGCCGATGACGCCCGAGTTGAACATCTCCGCGAATCCCTTGACCCTCGGATGGTGCTGGGTTCCCATCTGGGCGACCACGCCGGCGCGCTTCTGCTCGGCCATGAGCATCTTGCACTCTTCGAACGTGTGCGCCAGCGGCTTCTGGATGTAGACATGCTTGCCGAGGCGCATGGCGTTGAGCGCCACGATCGCATGGGTGTGGTCGGGCGTGGCCACCGCCACCGCGTCGAAGTCCGCCGCGTGCTTGAACATCTCGCGCCAGTCAGTGTATGTGGGGATGCCGGGAAATCCCTTTGCCTGCTGCGCAAGGGAATTGGCGTTCACGTCGCACAGCGCGGCGACGGTGGCGCCGGCCTTCTGCAGCTCGTTTCGGGTCATCACCCCGATACCGCCCGCACCGACCACGCCAAGGCGGATCTGCTTCTTGGGCAGGTCTTGCCCGAACAGCGTCGTGGGCTTGATGAAGAACACTCCGGCTCCCGCCTTCAAAAAGGTCCTGCGTTTCATCTGTTTCATTCTCCTTTTGTTCTGCAGTCAGCAACATCCCATTCGTTTGCCGAACGAGGCATGACGTGTTGATCCTGGTGGAAAGCCGTCGTCGGTCTCGGTGGACTCGAGCGCCTCGTCGTCGAGCGAATCGTCCACGATGTCCGTCAGAAGGATGTCGTGCGGTTCGCTCGGAAGGTCGTCGACAAGCTGGAACGAATAGGCGACGCCGACCTTCACGACGCCTTTAGCGGCATTCGCGAGGAAACGGTCGTACCATCCGCCGCCGTAGCCGAGACGCTTGCCGCCCCGCGTGAATGCGAGCCCCGGGACGATCCACGCGCAGACATGCTTCGGCTGAACGATTTCGGCGTCAACCGGCTCGCGGACGCCCATCGGCCCGCGCCGCAGGTTCTTTTCGTCCAGTCCATTCACAAGCGCGAGCTCGTAGGTCTCGCCGTTCCAGCGCGGTGCGACGACCTTGGCGCCGGAGCGCAGCATGCGCTCGATATACGGATCGATGTCGATTTCGTCGCCGGCCGCCAAATAGACGGCAAGCGGTCCGCCGCCGTCAAGAGGGTCGATCCCAAAGCCGATGTCGCCGTTCGATTCAAGCTTTTCGCATATGACGGCGTCCGCCGCGGCCTTTGTGTCCGCGTCGAGTTGTTTCCGCCGCGCTTTCATCTCGCGCCGAAGCTTTGCCTTTCCGTTGCCGTCCACTGTCGTTCTTCTTGCTGTCTATTATAGCATTTCTTCCCGTGTCGGCAATGGGCAATGCCAATTTTCAATTGCCGACACTTTTGCTTCTTCCGCATTGTAGTTTCCTTGAAGATTGCGCTTGGTGTGATGTGCGCTTCAAGTGTATAATATGACCGAATGGCGTTGATTTGCCGCCTCTCCGAATTCACGATTTGCGGGGAGCGCAATGGTGCGTCCAACGAGGAAAATCGAAAGTCATGTCTGTGCCATGAGAACAACACTTCAAACCGCTCTTGCCTCTTTCCTGATTGCCACCGTCTCGAGCGCCGCCGTCGTGCCGCCTGCCGTGCTCCCGGACGTCCCGAAGGAACACGTCGCCGCACTTTACCTTGCGGGCGATTCCATCATGGCCGACTACAAGGCGGAAGAGTTTCCGCAGATGGGGTGGGGCCAGGCCCTCAAGACATACATGAAGCCCCCGGCGCGCATCCACAACTTCGCGCGTAGCGGCTGGAGCGCGCGGCGCTTCCGCGAGTCCGGTCGCTGGGAGAGCTGCATCGCCTCCAAGCTCCAGAAGGGCGACTGGGTGATTGCCTCGTTCGCGCACAACGACTCGAACAAGCGGCGCAACAAGGCGCCGAAGAACGACTATTCCACGCCCGAGGAGTACAAGGCCTTCCTCGCCGGATTCGTGAACGACGTTCGTGCGAAGGGCGCGAACATCGCCTTCACCACGCCTGTCCCGCACTCCGACGGTTTCCGCGAGAAGGACGGCGTGATGACGGTGGACGGAGGCGCGGCGGGTCTTGCGCCATATCGCCAGGCGTTGCGCGGGCTTTGCGCGGAGCTGGGCGTGCCGCTGCTTGACATCAACGCCTACGCCGAACGGGAATTCCCGAAGATGGGCATGGAAAAGTCGCTCGCGCTCTACATGCGCATCAAACCGGGAGAATACGCCAACTATCCCAACGGCAAGGACGACCACGCCCACATCCGCGACGCGGGCGCACACTGGTTCGCACAGGCCGCCGTGGCGTTGGCACGGGAGCAGGGCCTGGCTTTGGCGGAATTCTTCAAGAATCCTGCGACCGGTCGACGTTAGTTGGTTTCCGGCGATTTGACCGCTCCGCGGACGATGGTGTATAATATCCCGCATGGACAACGGGAGAACGGCAATTGGCGGGTATCGCGTGGTACGCCAGCTGGGCAAAGGCGGCATGGCGTCGGTGTTCGAAGTCGAACATCCGACGCTCGGCGTCCATCTCGCGATGAAGGTCTTCGATGTGAAGGGCGAACACGCGGACTTTCTGCGCAGCCGTCTGCTCGCCGAGGGACGGGTGCTGGCGCGGCTTGAGCATCCGAATCTCGTCAAGGTCCATGACTGTGGCGTGGAGGAGACGACCGGCGTCGCCTACATCACAATGGATCTTGTCCTCTCCGCCGATGGCGAGCCGC
>CADCPA010000164.1 GCA_902803135.1 uncultured bacterium | reverse complement strand
GAGCCCCCATTGCGCGATGTCGCAGTGGTGGCCGATCCAGTCCATGAGCTGGCCGCCGCCCCATTCGAGCACCCAGCGCCAGTCCCAATCGTAGACGCCCAGGAACGGACGCTTCGGCGCCGGACCCAGCCAGAAGTCCCAGTTGAGCCCCTCCGGAATCTTCGCATGGGGATCGGCGTGGCGGCCGCGGCCGCCGCCGGGCAGGCCGACTTCGACGCGCACGATCTTGCCGAGGTGGCCGTTGCGCACGAGCTCGACGGCCTGACGGAACTCGCTGCCGGAACGCTGCTGCGAACCGGTCTGCCACACGCGGCCGTACTTCTTGACGGCGTTCACGAGGGCGCGGCCTTCCTTCAGGTCGTGCGTGAGCGGCTTTTCGCCGTAGCAGTCCTTGCCGTGCGCGAGCGCGTAGGTGCCGATGTAGGCGTGCCAGTGGTCCGGCGTGGCGATGAGGCAGGCGTCGATGTCGGTGCGGTCGCACACTTCGCGGAAGTCCTCATACTCGCGGCAGTCCGTGTTCTGGTAGTGGTCGTCCACCTGCTTCTTGGCCTTGGCCGTCTTCTTCTTGTTGACGTCGCACACCGCGAGGAACACGACGTCCTTCATGCCGAAGAAGCCGCCCATGTCGCCGCAGCCCTGGCCGCCGGCGCCGATGAGACCCATCGTGATGCGGTTGGAGGGCGCATTCGCGCCGAAGACCGAAGCCGGCACGATGTTGAAAGCGCAAGCCGCAGCGCCCGCGCGCAGGAAATTTCTACGTGAAACGTTCATTGTCGTCTTCCTTTCTCTCGTGCTCACTTCTTCAGGCCTTCGGCGATCTTCGTCAGCTTGTCCAGCGCATCCTTGCCGATGCCGGACTTCACCTGGATTTCATGGATGGACCAATAGAGGCCGTTCCGCTTGCCCTTGGCGACGACCTTGACCCACTTGCCGGCGGCATTCACCGGGAGCACCGTCACGCCGTCCTTCGAGACTTCCTCGCCGAAGGTGAGCACCGGACCGCTCCAGATTTCACCGTCGTTCGAGACGTACACCTCGCCGCGCGGCAGCGTGTCGCGGTTCGAATTCTTCGTATCGAGCGTCAGCTCGGAGATGAAGGTGTTCGCGCCGAGGCCGAGTGCGAACCAATCGCCGTCGTGGGGCTCGCGGCCCGTATCCCAGCGGGTACCCGCATTGCCGTCGAACGCACGCTTCACGCCGTTCTCGTTGCACGAGGCCTTCGCCGTCCACTTCTCGCTCGAGATGGGCTTGGACATGTCGGCCTGCGCCGTGCCCGACGAGATTTCCTCGAACATCTTGAGGAAGGCCGTCTTCGCCGAGGCGCCGTACTTGGCGTCGCCGAAGAGCGACTGGATGTCGTCGAAGCCGGCCAGGCCCGACGAACGGAGGATGAACCGCGCCACGTTCGTGCGGTCGGCCTCGTCCGCCAGCTTGAACAGCTTGATGCCCGCCGCGCGGAGATCCGCGCTCGCCGCACCGGCGACCTTGAACGCCGACGCGAGTTCAGCCTCCTTGACCTGGGCGTCCGACTCGGCCACATAGGCCTTCATGAGGACGTCGACGAGCGCGGCGTCCGGCACTGAGCCGAGGGCGTCGGCCGAAGCGACGCGCACGTCCTTGTCGGCATCCGTCAGACCGCTCTTCAGCGTCGCCGCGAGCGCGGCGGACGGGTGGAGGCCGATGATCGCCCCGAGCACGCGACGCGCCGGCGTCGAGGCCGTCTTCCACGCCTTCGCGAGGGCGACGTCGAGATCCGCCTGCTCGGCGTTCTTCGTCGCGGCGCGGAGCGCCGACGTGGCGGCCGTCACTTCGCCGGCGCCGAAGTCGTCGGCCAGCCAGGCCAACGCCGGCGCGAGGTTCTTCTCCGTCAGCTGACGCGACAGCGCGCGCCAGGCGGACTTTCTCACATCCACCTTCTCGCTCTTCACGAACGGCGTCCAAAGGCCAAGCTGCTTGGAGTCGGCACGGCGGCTCAGCAGCTTGAACACGTCGCCTTCCTCGGTCGCGGCCAGCTTGGCGAGCGCGGCCGTCGCAGCCGGATCGGCCATCGCCTGAATGGCGTACTCGGCTTCGGGTGCGGTCTGCCCGCCGCGCTTCGTGGCCTTGAGGAGTGCCGGAATCTCGGCGGCCGTACCGACGAAGCGGAGGGCCGAAGCCGCCGCCGAAGCGAGATCGTCGCTTTCATCCGCGAGCGCCGCCGCCGCAAGGGCCGTGCACGCCGGAGCGCGCTTCGCCGCGAGGCGGGTGCGAATCGCAGCCTTCCCGCGCGTCGTCGCACCGGCGTAGACGGCGACGAGGTCCTTGGCCGCCACCGCGTCCGCATTCTTGACGAGCGCCTGCTGCACGACTTCGTCCGCACCCTTGAAGAGCGTAGTGAAGTCCGCCGGCTTCTTCAACAGCGATGCGATCGCCGCGGCGACCTTCTGCATCTCCGGCGACGCGCCGGCCGTGCCGGCGTAGGCCATCTTCGGCGTCGGCGCGCCAAAACCGCGCAGCGCCTTCTTGACGCCGTCCTTGATTTCGGCGGAAACAGACGGGTCCTTGAGCACGGCCACGGCCTTCTTCACCGTATCCGTCACGAGCGCTTCGCTGCCGGCGTGCGCAAGCATTTCGCGCACGATCATCTCGGCCTCGGAGAAGGTCTTCGCCTGCTTCACGACGGACAGGTCGAAACCGGCCGGCGTGTCGTCGCACGCGAGCTGTCCGGCGCAGTAGAGGTAGCCGTCGAACATGTGGCGGAGGCGCTTGGGATCCACCCACGCGCGGGCGTCATGGCCGAAGGACGTGTAGAACACGCGGCCCTTCCCGTAGGGCTTCAGCCAGGAAACGGGATAGAACGTGCTGTCGGGACGGTTCTTGCCCTCGCGGTTGGCGACGGCGGGGTCGGAGAAGTCGAGCGACACGAGCGAGTGGATTTTGGCCGGATTGAAGGCCGGCGCGCGGCTCTGGTAGATCTCGTCGCTGCACTTGAAATTCGGCTCGGCGGCGAACGCGGCGTTGACCGGGTTCTTCGGATCGTCCAGCTTGAACGACCACGTGCCGCCCGCGCCCCACGGATGGCCGGCGAAGAGACCGCTCGTCATGTCCGCGAGGATGAGGCAGTCCGCAAAGTTGTCCACACCCGCATGCAGCGCCACATAGCCCTTGCCGGATGCCGTGAACGTGCTGAGCGAATCGGCAAGGTACGGATGTTCCTTGACCTTGAGGTTCGTCGTGTTGTTCATCACGAGCACGTCGAAGTTCGCGAGGTTCGCCGCTTTCAGGTCTTCGTAGTCTTCGCTGAACTTGACCGTGAAGGCCCCCGTGCGCGCGGCCGCGAGGCGGAACGCCTCGTTCGCCGTCACGATCGCATCGCCGTGGCAGAAGCCTTCGCAGCGGTAGAACACGAGCACGCGCGGCACCTTCGTCCCCTTCTGCAGGAAGTTGGGACCGATCAACTTGCCGAGGGCGTTCTTGTTTTCCGGACGCAGCTGCGGGAGATTCGCCGCGCCAAGGCTCGCGCACAGGAACAGGGCTCCAGCCAGGAGCCCCAAGCCAAATTTCGTCTTCATGTTTTCCTTCATCCTTCCGTTAGTATCTAATCGAGATTCTCGTGATAGACAGATTTTACACTTTCCGACCGCGCGTCGCAATGGAAAAGGAAAAGAAATCGCAATCGGGGGAGGGGCATAAAAAAGCCGCTCTAGGATATGGGGGAGGACCTAGAGCGGTAACGGACAGTTGGTTGGCTTTGTCCAATTGGGAGTAGGCAGAACCGGCGCGGAATCTACAGGCTCCCGAAAAAATTTTGAAAAAGCCTAGACCAGCTTGCCGGCGGCCGTCAAAACGCCCAAAATGACGAAAAGCAGGCCGATTGCGAGAAGCACGCCGCCGACGGCACGCAGGCGAACCGGCTTTTCGGCCCCCCACGCAATCGCCCGGCGAATGTGCCAGGGATAGAACATGCCGACCATGCCGATGACGGCGCACACGTAGGCGAACGCGACAAGCGCCGTACGCCAGGACGTCTCGCACAGGCGGACGGCCGGGAAGAGCTCCGCGGGGAAGAGCATGAAAAGGCCGCACACGGCGCGGATCGGCAGCAGGTTCTCCATCCACAGGCAGGTGAGGACCGTCAGCACGAGAGCCAGAATCCACACTTCGCCGGGGAAGCGCTTGAGAATCATGTCGAAGACGTCGACGCCGATCGTGTCGCATTCGTAGGCCGCCCAGAACCACGCCGCGGCGCACAGCACGCGCCCCGCGAACTTATTGCGGGGAAAGGCCACGACCGCCTTCGCGGCGAGATCCGTGAAGGCGAGCGAGGCGAGGCCGCCGGCGAGCAGCGGCAGACCCAGCAGGAAGAACCAAAGCGTCATTTGCACGCCTTCCTCTGGCCGAAGAACCAGTCGAGCACGTCGTCGTCGGCATAGGTGCGCGTCCAGCAGTCATGGCCCACGCCGGGATACTCGCGGTAGCGCACGATGCCGCCCACGGAGCGGATGGCCGCGAACATGTCGCGCGAACGGCTCGTCGGCACCGCGCCGTCCGCATCGCCGTGGAAGCACCAGATCGGCAGGTCCTTGAGCTTCGACGCGCAGGCCGTGTCGCCTCCGCCGCAGATCGGCATCGCCGCCGCGAACAGCTCGGGGCGGCGCTGGACGGCCTCCCACGTGCCGTAGCCGCCCATGGAGATGCCCGTCACATAGACGCGCGCCGGGTCGACCGGCTGTTCCGCAAGCGTCTTGTCGATCAGCTTGAGGAGCAGGTCGAGACAGGCGGACGGCTTCTTGTTCATCCTGTGGGCCCTCGCATTCCAGGGGTGGTCGACCCAGAGGGCGTTCTTCGGCACCTGGCCGGCGATGAAGAACATCTCCTCGCCCCGGCGCTGCGCGTAGCTGAAGAGGGCGTCGGCGCCATGGACGAGCTGGGCGACGTTGTCGTCGCCGCGTTCGCCGGCGCCGTGCAGGAGCACGACGAGCGGATATTTCCTCCCCTCCTCGAGCGTCTTCGGCGCGTGGAAACGGTACAGCAGCTTGCCGCCGTCCTGTTCATACGTCATCGGCACCGTCGCCTCGACGGACGGACGTTCGGCCCACAGAGACGAAGTCAGCCCGGCGACCAGCGCGAGCGTCACGAGAATTTTGTTTTTCATAGTTCTCCTAGTTCAGATGCGCTGCTCGCCGTCCACAAAGACCGCGCACACGTCGAACGTCTTCGGATCGAGCGCCACGAGGTCGGCGCGGAAGCCCTTCTGGACCTTGCCGAGTTCCGTGCCGAGACCGAGCTCGAGGGCCTGGTTCCAGCTCGTCACGCGGATGAGGTCCTTGAGCGGCAGGCCCGTCACGTCGACAAGGTTCTTGAGGCCCTTGTTGAGCCAGAGCGTCGAACCGGCGAGGTTGCCGCCCTCGACGAGGCGCGCTTCGCCGTTCTTGAGCTCGACCTTGAGGCCGCCCATCTCGAACGCATAGCCGTCGGGGCAGTGCGAGCAGCGGAGCGAGTCCGTAATCATCTGCACGTGCGCGAGGTCGCGCTTCCAGAAGACGAGGCGCAGCATGTCGTCGCAGAGGTGGATGCGGTCGCAGATCACCTCGGTGTTGAGGTCGTCCAGCAGGAAGCCGGCGCCGACCATGCCGATTTCGCGGTGATGGAGCTTCGTCATCTGGTTGCAGAAGTGCGTGAGATGGCGGAGGCCCTTGTCGTAGGCGGGCAGGAACTGCGCGAACGTCGCGCCCGTATGGCCGCAACTCGGCACGATGCCGTTTTCGAAGCAGGCCGCGGCGAACGCGTCGCCGCCCTTCATCTCGGGCGCGTAGCTGATGAGCTTCACGGGGGAGATGGCGGAAATCGCCAGCACCTCCTTGATGTTCGGCTGGCGCACGAACGCGGGGTTCTGGGCGCCGCAGCAGGACGGGTTGATGAACGGTCCCTCGAGATGGATGCCGATCACCTTCGCGAAGCGCTCGTCCTTTTTATAGGCCGCCACGGCCTTCGCCGCCGCCTTCAGCGTCTTGTTCGCCACCGTGAGGGTGGTCGGCAGGAAGCTCGTGCAACCTTCGGCCAGCTTGGCCTCGGCGATCTTCCCGATCGCCTCGGGGGTCGCGTCGCAGACGTCGAAGCCGCACGCGCCGTGCAGATGCACGTCGATGAAGCCGGGCATCAGATACTTGCCGCGCAGGTCGACGACCGTCTCCACGCCCTTCTGCGGCACGGCCTCCGTCGTCACGAGCTTGATCTTGCCCTTCTCGATCAGGACGTTGGCCTTCTTCAGGTCGACATCCGGCGAAATCACATGTGCGTTCTTGATCAGCGTCTTCATACTTGCTTGACTCTCCTTGGTTGATTGATGAGTGAACGGGCTTCCGACACGAAACGGCGAATTAGAGCATGCGCAGGCGAACCGGGTTCCCGCTGATGACGCCGCTCTCGCTGATTTCCCCGAGCGCGGCCTCGATCGCCTTCGCCGACGCCGGGTGCGTGAGGCACACGACCGGCACGAAACCGCCCGCGTCCACGTCGGCGGACTTCTGGGCCGCCGCGGAAATCGAGACGCCATGCCGGCCGAGGATGGTTGCGATCGTGCCGAACGCGCCGGCGCGGTCCGCCACGCCGAAACGCAGATAGTAGCGGCTCACGATGTCGCCCGGCGCGCGGAGCTTCGTCACCCCTTCGCCATAGGTCGGCACGGCGCGCGCGTAGCGCACTTCGCCGTGGACCATGTTGCGCGCGATGTCGCCGATGTCGCCGACGACCGTCGACGCCGTGGGGAGACGGCCCGCGCCGCGGCCGTAGAACATCGTGTCGCCCACCAGATCGCCACGCACCATCGCGGCGTTGAACACGCCGTTCACCGAGGCAAGAATATGGTCGACGGGCACGAGCGTGGGATGTACTCCCACCTCCACCTCAGCGCCGTGCTTGGCGACGACTGCGAGGAGCTTGATGCGGTAGCCGAAGTCGGCCGCGTACTTCACGTCGAGTCCGGAGAGGTCGCGGATGCCCTCTACCTGCACCTGGTCGAGCGTCGGCTGGAAGCCATAGGCGAGCGCGGCGAGGATGCAGGCCTTGTGGGCCGTGTCGAAGCCGTCGATGTCGAGGGACGGGTTCGCCTCGGCGTATCCGAGCTTCTGCGCGTC
>CADCPA010000163.1 GCA_902803135.1 uncultured bacterium | reverse complement strand
TCGCTCTACCTGCAGAACGACACCAAGGGCAAGACGCTCGGCGCCGGACGGACCCTCACCGTGACGAGCGGCGGGGTGATCCTCTCCGACATCAACGACAACAGCAATCCGGGAGCCGCCGCGATCGGCGAGGAGGGAGGATCGGAGAACGGCGCGCTCGTCCTCGGCGACGCGGACCATCCCGCCTACGTCTGGGCCTGCGGCGCGACCACGTCGTCCGCCAACACCGCCCCCAACCAGATCTGGGCGCCGGTGACGGCGCCGGGCGGCTTCGTCGCGGCCTACACGGGGTATCTCGTCCTCGGCGGCGACCAGACGGGCATCGAAGAGGAACTTGTCGTGAACGCCGGCACGCTCCAGCTCGGTTCGGCGGATCGCGCCTGCACGCTCGAAAAGAACCTTCCGATCCGGATTTTCGCGAACGCGAAGCTGAAGCTGCCGAACCCGGACTCGACGACCGGCAAGCTCCTGCAGTTCGACGGCGCGGCCGGTTGGTTCGGCAAAGTGGAAATCGCGGCCGGCGTCGAGGCTCAATGCAAAAAGGCGTTCTTCCGGGACTACCCGGAGGAACCGGAGTGGCAGTCGCTCGAACGCGGGTTCTACGGGTCGAGCGACTCGGGCGTCGAGGCTCTCGCCACCAAGACGCACCCGGCCTTCGTCCGCGACGACCTCTTCGCCGGCACGGGCACGCTCAAGGTCCTGCTCGACGACCGCATTCCGCCGGCGATGATGATCCTCCGCTAGCTTCGAGGCCCCTTTCATCCCCTTCGACTCTTTCAGCCTTCACCTTTACACTTCGCCCTTTACACCTCCCAACCTTCGGAGAGTTCCCATGAAACGACACTTGTTCCTCCTTCTCGCCTTCGCCTCGCTCGCGGTTTCCGCGTCCGCCACGGTTCCGCGTCCGCTCGCCGCCGCGTTCGACAAGGGCGCGCTCGTCACCGTCGCCGGCTACGACGCAGCCAAGCCCGCGCTCACGAACTTCCCGGTGCTCGTCCGGATCGCCGCGGGCTCGCCCGTCGGCTTCGCCTATTCGGACCTGCATTCGCCGTCCGACGGCGCCGACCTCGCCTTCATCGACATGGCGGGCAACGGCCTCCCGTTCGAGATCGACACGTGGGATCCGCAGGGAACATCGCTCGTTTGGGTGAAGCTCCCGACGATGCAGAACGGCACGCAGTTCGCGATGTGCTGGGGCTCGGCGACGAGCGGCAAGACGCTCTGCGCCGACAATCCCTTCGCCGGCTACAAAGGCGTGTGGCACATGGAGTCCGCCTCGCCCGCCGACGCCTCCGGTTCCAACAATGGCGGCGCCGCCGTCGGTTCTCCGACCGTTTCCACGTCGGGCCGGATCGGCAGCGCCCTGTCCCTGCCAACGACGAGCGACTACGTGACGTGCGGCACGCGCCAGTCCAACGCCGAGCTCAAGGACGCCTTCACGGTCGAAGGCTGGGTGAACGCCGCCAGCTACAGCGGAAACCGCTGCATCTTCGGAAAAAACGAGTTCGTTTCGATCCGGACGGGCAGCCAGACGTCGTTCCAGGTCACCACGCCGGGGAAGAAGGATCACAACATGACCGTATCGGCTTTGCCGGCCACCGGGTCCTGGTGGCACATGGCCGTGACGTTCCAGAAGAATATCTCGAACGGCTGCAAGGTCTACGTGAACGGCACGCTCGCGGCGCAGATGAACGCCGATGGAATCAACAACCAAACCGAGCCGACCGAGATGTGGTTCGGCAAGAACCAGTGGGGGCAGAACTTCACGGGGCTTCTCGACGAAATGCGCCTCTCCGCGGACATCAAGTCCCCCGACTGGATCGCCGCGGACTATGCGACGCAGAACGACGCGTCGTTCCTGACGCTTGGGGCGGCGACGCCCTACGTGGCGTCGGCCGATCCGCAGGTCGGCTGCGCCGTTTCGAACGTGCAATACACGAACGCGACGCTGTCCGTCACCGTCGGCTCGCTCGGCAAGAACGACGCGATGACGACCGACGCCTCGTGGGTCGACGCGACGCTGCTCGTCGCGACCGAGGACTCGTTCGCGTCTCCGGTCTTCTCGGTTCCGCTCGCCCGCGTCTCCGCGGTTCCCGTCACGGTTCCCGTGACGGTGGTCCCGCTCGTCACGAACACGGTCTACTACGCGAAGGTCGCCGCCGAAAACTCGTTCGGCGTCGCCGGCGAGTCGGGCGCCGTCTCCTTCACGACGCGCAATCCCGGTCTCGCGTCCGG
>CADCPA010000162.1 GCA_902803135.1 uncultured bacterium | reverse complement strand
CGCGCCGGCGACGTAGGCCAGGGCGAGGGAGAGGCCGTTGCGGAACGAGGTCGGCGGCCCGTGCTTCGCGCGCTGCTGGCGGCGGAGTCGGACGACGCGGCGGACGCGGCTCTTGGAGATGCCGGGATTCATGGGAAGGGCGCGGGGCGGTTCAGGCGAGCGGGATCTCGGTCTCCTCGCGCGTGGCGAGGTCCTTCAGGCGGGCGGTCCCGCGGGCGAGGTCGTCCGGCCCGAGGTAGACGGCGTGCGTGCCGCGCTCGCCGGCGTGCGCGAAGAACGCCTTGGCCTTCTGCGCGCGGAGGCGGAGGTCGACGGCGCGGCCCTCGGCGCGCAGGCGTGCGGCGAGGCGCGTCGCGGCGGCGCGCTGCTCGGGCTGCAGGTATCCGATGCAGACCAGGTCCGGGCGCGCGGTGGAGTCCGCGAGGCCGAGGGACCTCAGGAGCTCGCCGACGACGACGTCGCCGAAGCCGAGGCCGACGGCGGGCGTGGGCCTGCCGCCGATCGTCGTGAGGAGGTTGTCGTAGCGGCCGCCGCCGAAGATTGCGCGGAATTCGCGCTGCGTGTCGAAACACTCGAACACGATGCCCGTGTAGTAGCTCAGACCGCGAATGACCGAAATGTCGAACACCAGGCAGTCCGCAAAGCCCGCCAGCTCCGCCAGACGGAAGAGCTCGCGCAGGTTCGCAACCGCCGGAGAGCCCGCGCCCGCCAGCTGTTCGGCTTCGTCGAGCGTCTTGAGATCCATGATCGCAAAGGTCGCCTTCACGCCGGCTTCGTCCACGCCGCCGTCGCGCAGCATCGCCGCGATTTCCTCGTCGGGCATCTTTCCGCGCTTGTCGAGCGCGAGGAACACCTGCGCATGGAGATCGGCCGGAATGCCGCTGGCCGCCAACAGTTCCGAAAGGAGCGCGCGGTTCGACACATGCACGCGGAAGTCGGCGTTCGTGAGGCCCATGCGGCGCAGCGCGTCGCACGCGGCGCCGAGCACTTCGACCTCGGCCAGCACGCTCTCTTCGCCCACGATGTCGCAGTTCCACTGGTAGTGCTCGCGCTTGCGGCCCTTCGTCATGCGCTCGTAGCGGAAGCACTGCGCGATTGTCGTCCACTTGATCGGGAACGCGAGCGTGCCCTGGCGCTGCGCGACCATGCGCGCCAGCGTCGGCGTCATTTCCGCACGAAGGGCGAGATGGCGGTCGCTCTTGTCGTTAAAATGGTAGATCTGTTCGCCGACCTCCTCGCCGGCCTTGCGCGCGAGCAGCTCGTAGCTCTCGACCACGCAGGCGTCGTAGGGTTCGAAGCCGGCCGCTTCGCCCGCCGCACGGAACGCGTCGAAGACACGCGTGCGCCACACCATGTCCGCGGGATAGAAATCCCGCATCCCCCGCGGGGGTTCGAATGAAATCTGTTCTGCCATCGATACTTTCTCCAAAGATAAATATTATAGCATAAAATCGGCCTGATGTGTTTTGCAATACAGCGCCCTTTGAAACGGCACGATATCAAGGACGTGAACACCACACCGCAGACAGGTTCATGGCTTTAGGCATCCGATAGGACAAATCAAAGTCCCGTCCGGCTCCTCGTATGCGAAATCGCCTTCGGCTACGACGATCATCCTGAACGCCGGCTTCTTCATCTTCTTGGTGTCGATCTCGTTCGCAAGCCGCTGTAGTTTCGCCCTGCCTTCGGCTATCAGAGACGTCCCTCCAATCTTCACCTCGATGAGGCCGTAGCGACCATCCCTCAAGTGCATCACAGCGTCGCACTCCAGTCCGCTCTTGTCGCGGTAGTGGCTGCCCCTGCCGTCGTTCGCCGCCGCATATGTCCGCAAGTCCCTCGCAACAAGGGTCACGAACAAGAGGGCGAGATAGTCCTTCAGTTCCATCTTGTCGGAATGATCGACGTCAAAGCGAATCGCATCCCAAAGTTCCGGTGCAATCTGCCACTCGTCAATCAGGCGCGGATTGTCCCCTGCAAGCAGACGTTGCGGGTTCGTCTGCGCTGTCATGACATATTGTTCACGATGTTTCGGATCGTTGATGTAGATGACGCTCTTAGCCGCTTGTTCGGCGGTCGTGGTTTTACCGCACCACTTGGCGCCCTCAATCAGCACTGCGCCCTTGGCATCCAGCGCATCGCGAATGATGTCGTCAAAACTCTGCTTTTGTAGGTTTTTATGGTAGATATTATATCATAACCACATGTCGGATATCAATCGCGTTGTGGAACTTAGCGCGTTTTCGTTGTGGAACTTGGCGCGATATTCTTCGTTTCACCCCTATTCCAAAGCACCCCCCTGCAATCCGTT
>CADCPA010000161.1 GCA_902803135.1 uncultured bacterium | reverse complement strand
CTTGCGCGCGCGCACGCATTCCATCCAGTTGCGCATGTGCGCGGAGGACAGCGCGTCGCCGCCCGTGTTGGCAGAGGTGACAACCGTTTCCTTCGGGGCGGGGAGACGCTCCTCCACCGGCTTCACGTGTTCGACGCCGCGGTTCGAGACGGTGCCGTTGACGAGGTCGATGCAGCCCTGCGTCGAGAAGTATTCCTCGGCGCCCGACTCGCTGTTGGCCTTGCGGCCCGGCGCGCAGTTCGTCTGGTGGCTCTGGAACATCACCTGGAACCCCTTGCCCTTCTCGCCTGACTTGCCGTATTCGAGGAGGGTCGTGAACGTGTCCATGTTCGTACGGCCGTCGACCCACTGGTAGAGTCCGCCCGACGACACGGCGCTCGTCGGGTACTTGATGCCCGTGAACCACGCGACCGTATCGATCTGGTGGCACATCCACTGGCCCGTCACGCCGCTCGAGAACGGCCAGAAGAGACGGAACTCGAGATACTTGCGCGGATCGAACGCGTACGTCGCCGGATCGCGGTCCAGCAGCCACTGGTTCCAGTCGATGTCCTCCTGCTTGAGAGAGGCGACGAGCTTCCCGTCCCTGCGCCAGCGGCGCGGCTGGTTGACGTTCCACGTGAGGTTGACGTAGCAGATGTCGCCGAACTTGCCGGAGTTGATGTACTCCTTCGCGGCCGCGTAGGCCTTGCCGCTGCGGCGCTGCGAACCGATCTGCAGCACGGCGCCCGGCGCGAAGCCGGCCTTGCGCTTGGCATTAACGGCGTCGAAGATCATGTTGGCCGAATACATGTCTTCGGCCAACGGCTTCTCGCAGTAGGCGTCCTTGCCGGCGTTCACGGCGCGCGTCGCATGCTGGGCATGCTGGAAATCGGCCGTCGAAATGATCACGGCGTCGACGTCCTTCGCCTGTTCGTAGAGTGCGAGATCGCTCGCGTAGGACGCGACCGTGTGTCCGACCTTCTTCTCGATCTCCGGCATGGCCTTCTCGACAAGGCGTTTCTTCCAGAGGTCGGCCACGGCCACGAGGTCGAAATTCAGCTCCTTGCTGTGATGCTGGAAGCACGGCAGCAGCGAACTGCGGAAACGGTCGGAATAGCCCACGCAGGCCACACGTACCGTCTCGTTCGCCCGGTAGTAGGCCCCTGCGCCGATCGCCGGCGCCTGCTCGGCCTTGAGGATGCCCGGCAGCGCCGACACGGCGGCTCCCGCCAGACCCAGCTTCATGAAATCGCGGCGATTCACATCTGTCTTGCTCATCACGGTTCTTCCTTGTTCGAGGTTAGTGTCAACTCATCTCGCCAACCAAGCGTCAATGAGAAATATTTTAACCGAACAAGCGGTGAAAAGCAAGTATTCTGTGATCGCGTGTGAAGTGCGCACTCACTCGTAGCGGAGGCAGTCGATGGGGTTGAGACGGCTCGCGCGCCAGGCGGGATAGAAGCCGAAGAACATGCCGACGAAGGCCGAGAACAGGAACGCGATGACGGTCGAAGCCGTCTCGATGAGAATCGGCCAGCCGAGCACGTCGCCGAGCGACCGGGCGCCGGCGATGCCGAGCACGATCCCGATGACGCCGCCGACGGTCGACAGCATGATCGACTCGAGGATGAACTGCGCGAGGATGTTCACCGGCGTCGCGCCGATGGCCATGCGCAGACCGATCTCGCGGATGCGCTCCGTCACGCTCACGAGCATGATGTTCATGATGCCGATGCCGCCCACGAGCAGCGAAATCGCCGCCACGGCCGCCAGAAGGACCGTCATCGTGTTCGAGACGCCGCTGAGCGTCGAGGAGATTTCAGCCATGTCGATGATGCGGAAGTCGTCGTCGGCCGTCTCGCCGAGGCGGTGGCGCTGGCGCAGCAGCGCGCCGATCTCCTCCTTCGCCTCCTCGATCTGGTCCATCGAATAGAGGGAGAGCTTCAGCTGGCGGACGTTGTCGGGGAACGTCGAGGCCTGCAGCACGCGGCGCACCGTCGTGTAGGGCGCAAGCACGGCGTCATCCTGGTCCTGGCCCATGCCGCCGACGCCTTTCGTCTCCATCAAGCCCTTCACCTTGAACGGCATGTTGCCGATGCGGATCGTCTGACCGACGGGATCCTGGTTCGGAAAGATGTTGTTTGCGACCGTTTGGCCGAGCACGCAGATGCGCGCGCACTGCTTCTCCTCCTGTTCCGAGAAGAAATCGCCTTCGGAAATCTTCCAGTTGCGGATGGTGGGAAATTCCGTCGAGCAGCCGTAGATGGACGTGTTCCAGTTCTTGTCCTGGAAGACGACCTGCATCTGCGTGCGCACTTCCGGACTCTCCGCCTTCACAAGATGCGCCAGCTCGCGGCGGATGGCCAGACCGTCCGACGCCGTGAGGCTCTGCCCTTCGCCCGCGCCGCCATGGACGCCGGCCGCGGCATGGCGCTGTTCGGAGAAGATCATGACGACGTTGTCGCCCATCTTCGAGATTTCGGCAACCATGTTCGCGCTCGCGCCCTTGCCGATTGCCAGCACGACAATCACCGCGGAGATGCCGAAAATGATGCCGAGCATCGTCAGTGCGGACCGCGTCTTATTGCGCCAGATCGCCCGCATCGCCACCTTGAAAATCATGAACAGATTCATCGCGATTCAAACAGTCTCCATTCGAACATTCTCACATTTGCCCGATCCTGCCGGCCTTGTCGTCCTTGATCAGGTGTCCGTCGCGCATCAGAAGATGGCGCTTCGCGTAGGCCGCAATGTCGTCTTCATGCGTCACCATCACGATGGTGATGCCTTCGCCGGACAGCTCGGTAAAGAGATTCATGATTTCGACCGAGCTCTTCGTGTCGAGGTTGCCGGTCGGCTCGTCGGCGAAGAGCACCGGCGGCTCGTTCATCAACGCGCGCGCGATGGCGACGCGCTGCTGCTGTCCGCCGGAGAGCTGCGCAGGCGTGTGGGTGCCGCGTCCGCCGAGACCGACGCGTTCAAGCAGTTCCTTCGCCCGCTTCCGCCGCGCCGAGTGCCCCAGACGCCCCAGATAGAAGTCCGGCAGCTCCACGTTCTCGATGGCGCTCGTGCGCGCGAGGAGGTTGAAGTTCTGGAAGACGAACCCGAGCTTCTGGTTGCGGATGCGCGCGAGTTCCGCACGGGAACGGCGCGCGACTTCGATGCCGTCGAGCAGATAGCTGCCGCTCGTGGGCGTGTCGAGACAGCCGAGAATGTTGAGCAGTGTCGATTTGCCGCTGCCGGAGGCGCCCATGATGGCGACGAATTCGCCGGCGTCGATGGACAGCGACACGCCGTCCAGCGCAGCGACAGGTTCTTCGCCGAGGGCATAGATTTTCCGCAAATCGCGGATCTCGATCAAATGGGCATTCTCGACAGGTTTCATTACATGAGTATTCTATCAAAACCGCCGCACATTGCAACGGGAATTCGATTGTGCTAGAATACGCGGCATGCAGATTGACATCACCGGTTCCGTTCCCAAAGACTTTGCCCTGACGAAAGCCGAAGTCAAAGCCGCCGCGACGCTGTTCGCCGCCCGCTCGTCCGCCCGCGTCGGACTCGTCTTCCATGAAGTCGTCGTCCATTTGATCCGGGATGCGGAGTCGGACGAAATGCACCGCGTCCTCATGAAGATCGCGGGCGCGACGGACGTCATCACGCAGGCCTACGACGCGATTCCGCCAGAAGAACCCGGGCTCTCCGGCGAGCTCTTCGTCAATACGGACCAGGCGCGTCGCGCGGCGCCCAAACGCAGGAATTGGAGCCTCGCCAAAGAGCTGCTCCTCTATGTCGCCCACGGCATGGACCACCTCTCCGGCGCCGACGACCGTTCGGAACGCGATTTCGCAACGATGCGCCGCCGCGAGCTCGCCTGGCTTCGGGCGCTTTAAGGCCGCGTGGGGGCCGGCGGAAGGTCGGTTGCGAAGCCGGCCAGCGCGATGTTGTGGCGGTTCGCGTAGTCGACGACGGCTTCGCGGTCGAGGAGGAGGAGACGTCCGGCCTGGAAGCCGAGGGCCGAAACGCCGGCCGACTTCATCACCTTGAGCGTTTTGAGTCCGACGACGGGAATGTCGAAGCGCATGTCGTGCCCTTCGCGCGCGCCCTTCACGAGCACCGCCCCCTTGCCGCCGAGTTTGCCGCCGCGTTTGATGGCGGCGTTCGTCCCTTCGAAAGCCTCGACGGCGAGCACCATGCCGTCTTTCACGAGCACGGTCTGCCCCACATCGTGGCGGCCGACGTCGCGCATCACGGCGGCGCCGTGCTGGATGTCCTGAAGTTCGCGTGCATCCGGCGCACGCGCCGTGAGCACGCCTTCGCCCGGCAGGTGTTTCTCCATGAAGGAAGACGCGGGAAACACGGGCACGCCGGACTTTTCGAATTCGAACGCCAGCTTGCCGTAGACCGTGTGCGCGTTCTTGCACGGCAGCGAGGCCAGCCACGCCTTCGTCTCGGCGTCGAAGCGGCTGCGGAAGAGCGAGAGCGGGTTGATCTGGCCTGCGAAGACGGCGCCGTCGTAGCCCTGGGCGGCGACCCAACGCACCCCGGCGGCGATTTCGCCGATGCCGATCGTGTGCACATGGTCGGCCGCCTTGAGGGTCGCCCGCTCCGTCGATCCGCGCACGGCGAGCACGTCGCAGACGGGCACGCCGGCCGCATGGGCGCCTTCGACGACAAGCCGCGGATAGGCTCCGGCGCCCGTAATGACGATCATCTTCTTCACTTCCATGGCAAAATCCTCAGAACGCGCCGCGGAGCGCTTCCATGCGCTTCGCGATCGTCGCTTCGTAGCCCTGTTCGGAGGGGATGTAGTAGGTGGCGGGAATGCGGAGATAGGCCTGTTCGGTCCAAGCGCCCGCGTAGCTGTGCGGATATTTGTAGCCGGCGTTCTCTTCGGCGCCGATCGCCTTCACATGCACGTTTTTGAGATGTTCGGGAACCGGCTGCACGCGGCCCGATTCGACATCCTGCATCGCCTTGCCGATCGCCTCGTAGGAGCGGTTCGACTTCGGCGCGGTCGCGAGATACGTCGTCGCCTGGGCGAGCGAGATGCGCGCCTCGGGCATGCCGATGAACTCGACGGCCTGCATGGCGGCGACCGCGATGGTGAGCCCGCGCGGATCGGCGTTGCCGATATCTTCGGACGCAAGAATCACCAGACGGCGCGCGATGAAACGCGGATCTTCGCCGGCGACGAGCATCTTCGCGAGCCAGTAGATCGCGGCATCCGGATCGGAACCGCGTACGGATTTGATGAATGCGCTGATCGTGTCATAGTGGCCGTCTTCTTTCTTGTCGTATTGCACGATCCGCCGCTGCACGCATTCCTGGATGATGTCGGTCGTGAGGCGGATGACGCCGTCGGCGCCGGGCGGCGTCGAACGCACGGCCACTTCGAGCGCGGTGAGCGCATGGCGTCCGTCGCCATCGCAGATCTCCGCGAGAAAGGCCTTCGCCTCGTCGGCGAAGTCGATCGTCAGCCCGCCGTAGCCGCGCTGGGGATCCTGCACCGCACGGTCGAGCAGCGTGACCGTCTCCTCGGGCGTCAACGGTTTGAGCTCGAACACGAGCGAACGGCTCGTGAGCGGCGTATTGACGAACATCGAGGGGTTGTGCGTCGTCGCACCGATGAGCACGACCGTGCCGTCTTCGACATACGGAAGAAGCACGTCCTGCTGGGATTTGCTGAAGCGGTGGATTTCATCGACGAAGAGGATCGTGCCCCTGCCGCCAAGTTCGGTCCGCGCGCGGTCGCAGACCTTGCGGATCTCGGCGACATTCGAGACAACGCCCGAGCAGCGCACGAACGCGCGCTTCGTCGACTTGGCAATGACCTCGGCGAGCGTCGTCTTGCCGCAGCCGGGCGGACCGAACAGAATGATGGTCGTCAGACGGTCCGCCTCGATCACGCGACGCAGCAGTTTGCCTTCGCCGAGGATGTGGCGTTGGCCGACGACTTCTCCGAGCGTTCGCGGACGCATGCGCGCCGCGAGCGGCTCGGAGGAGCGGAATGTCGAATCGGCGCTCAATTAACGGGAGGCCTTCCACGCTTCGGCGAGCGTGTAGTACTTGACGAGCATGTTCGGCAGGTAGTCGGCGGGCTGCTCGCCCTTCTTCATCCAGCCGAGGTACATGTTCATGACCTGGGAGAAATGGGCCTCGTGGCCGATTTCATATTTCGGCGGCACGATCATCGTCCAACCGTCGCCCTCGGCCTTGAACGTCACGCCGGGATAGGTCTTGTTGAATTCGGTGACCGCGGCGGCCAACGCCTTCTCGAGCGCCGCCTTGTCCTGGCCGTCACGTGCCTTCACATAGACGCGCGGCTTGAAGCCCTCGTCCCGGCCCTGGCGGATGATGACTTCGGCCTTCGTGCCGCGCATCAGCGAATAGTGCGTGTCGCCCGTGCCGGCCGGCGGCATGAAGTGCCATTCGACCGAGACCTTCGCGTTGACGCCCTTGAGCTGGTAGGTGAACTCGCCGTTCGCCTTGCACTGCAGGACGTTGTTCTTGTCGACGTCCTTCTTGAGGAAGTCCGGCCATGTCTCAAGACCGGTCGAGGTCTTGTAGTTCTCGGCCGTGATGGGCGTCGGCCACGTGCGGGCCTTGAGCATCTTGACGTCCGTCGTCGCGAGCGTCTGGTTCGGGAAAGCCTCCCACTGCACGAGGTCCACGAGGTGCGTCGTCACGTCGACAATCGCCTCGCCCTGCTGGTCCGTGTCGTAGTACCAGCCCGGACGCTGCAACGGCTTGCCGTTCACGAGCTTGCAGAAGTGGTGCACGGAGACCTTCGTGATCGCGGGGTCGTCGGGCGTGCCGGCTTCCTGCGTGCCGTAGAGCGCGGGCGAATTGACCAGATGTCGCTGGAGGATCGTCGTGATCTCGTTGCGCTCGGTCATGATGTCCGCGAAATAGAGCCCCTTCGCGTCCGCCAGCTTCGCCGCCTCGCAGATCTTCGCGTAGGCGTCGGGCGTGATGACCATCGGCTTGTCGGAGAGCACGTTGAAGCCCGCCTTGATCGCCTCGAGGTAATAGTCGCTCTTTTTGTCGTTCTTGCCCGCCAGCACGACGACGGAGCTCGCCTTGTCCTCGACGGCCAGCGCCTTGGCGAGGTAGTCGTCGCCCGTGTAGACGATTTCGTTCCACGCGGTCGGATCCTTCTCGCGCGCATTGAACGCGGCGACGAGCTTCGTGTGGGCCTCGACGTCCGGACCCTGAGGCGCGAAGACCTTCACGTCCTTCGCGACGCCGTCGTAGTTGCGGTTCAGCACAAGCGCGGCGTGGAAGTGGCCCGGATCGAGCTCGACGAACTTCACTTCCCGGACCGGCTTGCGGGCGGTTGCGCCGGCGGCGGCCTTGTCACACTTGCAGCAGCCCGCGGCGAGGGCGGCCACAGCGAAACCACACAACAGATGCTTCATGGCATTTCCTTTTTTCTTCTTGTTTCAATTTTCAAATTTCATCCGGCGTTTGTCCCTGCGTCCTTTGCCGGCTTCGGCTTGTCTTCGCGCCAGCGGCGGTGGGCCCAGAGGTACTGTTCGGGGTACTTGCGGATCGCTTCCTCGAGACGGTCGTTCAGCAGCTGGGTGTTGGCGACCTTGTCGCCCGTCTTTTCAAAGCGCACGGGGGCGCCGCCGACGAGTCCGTACATGTACGGACCCTTGCGCACGAACGAGCCGACAACGATCGGATAGCCCGAGCGCATCGCCAGGCGCGTCGCACTTGAGAACGTCTTCGCCGGGCGGCCCATGAACGTGAGCGGCAGGCCCTTCGACGTGTGCTGGTCGATGAGCAGCGTCATCGCGGCGCGATCCTCGTGCCACTGGCGCAGAACGTCGGGCGTAAAGCCGTGGTTCTTGTCGACAATGGTGACGGGGCCGCGGAAATGGTGCTTCTTCATCCAGCGCGCAACGAGCTTGTTGTTCATCGTGCGCGCGATGGCGATCATCGGACGGCGAATCGACAGGATGTTCGTCGCCGCCTCCCACGCGCCATGGTGCGAACTCACGAGCAGAATGGGCGTATCCAGATCCTCGAGGAGCAGCTTCACCGTCTCGGGATCGCCCTCCGTCATGTCAAGATGCGCGCGCCAGTTGTCCTTGTTGACAACGTGGGGAACGCGAAACGCTTCGCAGATGTGACCTGCCAGATGGCCCCAGCTCGCACGGGCGATGCGGGCGGCCTCCTGGGGGTCGGAGGTAATGCCCGCCTTCAAGATATTGTCGATTGCAATCTGCCGACGGCGGCGGAAGAGCGGGAAGATGGCACGGGCCACCGCCGCTCCCCAGTCATAGGCATGTCTGTCGATGAAATTCATGAAGGACATTATACCAGAATCAAGGCTCGCGTGCGAGTTCGTAAAGCATGCGGGCACCGTTCGGACCCTTCACGTCCACGGTGAAAACAAGCTTCCCGTCCACCACCTGCGAAGGGATCTTCTCAAGGCGGCGGCCCGTCGTCTCGAGCGCCCACACGGCGAACGCCCGGGGCTTCGCCACGGCGAGTTCCACCTTGGCGCGGCCGTTGCGGACGACCGGCGGATACGAGCCCCACTTCAGCAGCACGCGCTTCTCGGAATCGGCGTAGACGTTGCCGTTCGCCTGCACATCGGTGAGGTGCGTGACGAGCAGGCGCCGGGACGTTGCAATTGGCCGGCCGTCCACCGCGCTCGCCCAGAGGGTCGTCGCCGTTTCGCCCGGATCAAACGCGACCGGACCCGACACCAGCCGTCCCGAGGGCGAGAATCCGCCCGCCGTCTTCGGCGTATCGATCGAGAAGGAACCGCGCGTCTTGTCGATCTGGAGCGACGGACTCGCCGCGACATCCGCATCCATTCCGACCGCCGGCAGGTCGCCCCGCAGGAAGAGGCACACGCTCGCACGGTCGCCGGCCTGGCCGAGCGGATCGCTCGCCACGTCGAAATAGCCGCACAGGCCCGCACGGTCGCGCATGGCGTCGAGTCCGTGCGCGTAGGCGAAGCGCCAGAGTCCGTCCCAATCCTGCAGCGCGGCGACGGCGCCCGTCATGATGCCGCCCACGCCGCGGTACATGCCCGGACCCGAGAAGTTCCATTCCGTCACCGTAAACGGCAGGTCCTTCTGGCGCGTCGCGGCGACGGCCACCGGCGCAAGCGTGGACGACAGCACCGGATTGCCGTTGTCGCAACGCGACGGCAACGACCACGAACGCGCGAGGAACTGCGGATGGTCGACGTAGAAATGGTTGTCGACATAGTCGTAGGTGGCGCGGCGCATCGCGGCCATCGCCGATTCGGTGCCGGCGCAGTTCTGGTTTGTGAGGAGCGCCTTCACGCCGAGTCCGCGCAGGAACGCGCGCTGGCGCTTGACCATCGCCTGCTCCTGATCGGCCATAAAGTCGATGGCCACGGGATTGCCCCAGGGCTTGACCTGCGACGGATCGTCGCTCACGCCCGTGGCGTAGTCCGGGTCTTGGGCGCGCTTCCGGGCCAGCCATTCCTTCCAGCGCGTCTTCATCGGCGCCTCCCGGGCGATCTTGTCCCAGCACCAGAGAATCGTGTTCTCGTTGATCAGCGAGATGAGGGGAAGCGCCGGCTCGTCCTTGTACGCGCGGCCCGTGTAGGGATTCACGTGCGTCAGCAGGTTCTTCGCGAACGCGCACCAGTTCTGATAGGCGGGCTCGTAGATCGCGACCAGGTTCTTGTAGACCTGCCTGTCCACATCGCCGTCACGGTCGATGCCGATCGCACGCCACTTGACGGGACGGATCGTAAAGAGGTCCGTCGTAATGTAGATGCCCTTCTCGATGAACTTGGCCAGCAGATAGTCGAGGCGCTGCATGCGCTCGGCGTTGAGGGCGAGTCCGTCGGCCGAGCCCTGAATCGCCCCGCGGTCGCTCTCGTAGTGGTGGATGCGCACCGTGTTGTAGCCGAGACGCGCCAGACGCGTGGCAATCTGATCCGCGAACTCCGCGTCCGGATAGGACGCGTCGAAGCAGAGGTTCACGCCGTAGAAGCGCTGCGGCTTGCCGGGAAGCTTCTCGAAGACGAAGTGTCCGTTTTCGTTCTTGAGCCAACCGTGCTTGCCGGCCGGCGCATCGAGAAGGCCCTGGTTCGAGAAGTCAAGCGCGCTGCCCGCCTCGATGTCCTTGCAGTAGTCGAGCGCGGTCCAGTCCGCACCGGCCTTCACCACGACGGGCTGGTCGATCGACACGTTCGTGCCGTCGGGACTCGTCACGGAGCAGGCGAACGCGCACTGCGCATTCGTGTTGAAATTCCGCAAGCCGTCCAACGGCTGGATGCGCACCGTGAAACTCTGAGTCCACGTGCGGTTGTCCTGCAGCATCACGCCGCAGGCCTTGGGGAATTTGAGCGTGAAAGCCTCGCCCTTCGCAGGCTGGATCGTAAACGACCGGATGGAGCCCCTGTACATGCCGACGGTCTTGCCGTCCCATTTGACGGGGAACGTGCCCTTCTTGCCGGCGTCGTCTTCCCACGAACCGCCGCACGCGACGTCCACCGGCAGTTCGAGCGACAGGACGACGGATTCGGGCTTCTGGTCGCATGTGCTCGTCAGTTCGGCGCGCACGAAGGCCGCGTCGGCCGCACCCGCCTGAAGCGTGGAAAGACCGCGCGCGCAGAGCGTGTTTCCGTTGTAGAACTCGACCTTCGCCGTGCCCGACTTCGCATCTGGGAACGCAAAGCTCTTGTTCACGCCCCGCGACGTGCCGTTCCAGCCTTGATGGTGGATGGACATGCCCAGATGCACGCCGGAGGAGCCGATGCGCACCTCGCCGTTCATGCCGAGGCCAAGTGCCAGCGGATCGGCGCGCAGGCCGACAGCCGCCAGGAAAGAGAAAGAAACTGTCATGAGGAGATTTTTCATGCGGTCATTATACCGCAATCTCCCGCAACAGGCAACCTTTCGAATGTTAAAGGTTGTCGGATTCGGATTCGGGCTCGGGAAGATCTTCCGGTCCGGGCTCCGCCTTCTTCGCCGGATCCGTCATCCAATCCAGGATGCCCAGCACGACGGCGTCCGCCACTTTCTTCAGACGGTCGGGATCCCAGCTTTCCTCCTCGCCTTCGGGGAGGTTGATGAAGTCGACTTCGATCAGGCAGCTCGGCACGGCGGGGTTGCGGCACACGGCGTAGGACTTCATCTGCGCGCCGGCGTTCTGCACGGGTGCCAGGACCTGTCCGACATGCTTCTGAATGCAGGCCGCCAGGGCGAGTCCGTTCGACGTCGAAGCGTACGTCGTCGTATGGCGCGCGAGGCGCGGATCGCGGTTGACCGCCGTCGCATTGTGGTGGATGGAGATGAACGCGTCGACATGCTGGTCGACGGCGAGCTGGGGACGCTCGTAGAGGGACGGGAAGGAATCCCCGTCGCGCGTCATGATGACCTGGAAGCCCGCCTTCTGCAAGGCGTCGCGAATGGCCCGCGCCTGCATGAGATTGACGTCTTTCTCCTTCCATCCGTGAGGCGAGAGGGAGCCGGGGTCGCTGCCGCCATGGCCCGGATCCAGGCAGATGCTCACGTCGGAGGGGGGATGGCCGTAGGGCGGGTGGTCGGGGAACGTCGGGGCCGGATCGGGAGCCAGCAGACCCTTCGGCGGAACCGACGCCTCGTGGTTCGGCGCGAGCACCGACTTCGGCATGAAGCCACGGGCATTCTCGAGCCACACGCACACCCAGGACGTGCCCTTCACTTCGGCGCCGCGCAGCGTAAAACCCTTCGGCAGGAAATAACGCGTCTCGCCGGCGTCGATGCCGACGCGCACGCGATTCGCGAACAGCGTACCGGTCGTCGTCCAGGCGGAGGGCTTCAGCAGCAGCTCGCTGTCGTCCGATTCAACCACAACCGGCGGCTGGACGGTCGCGGGCTTTGCCTGTTCCGCCACCACGAAGCGGCGGACAAGACGATCCCTGCCGGCCGCGACGACGACGGTATTCGTACCGGGCTTCGTCGGCACCATCTGCAGAAACGCGCCCGTGCGGTAGACGCCCGTCGTCAGACCGTTGACGTAGACCGTTTCGGCGCCGTTCCTGTCGATGGCGCCGATCAGATAGGTCTGCTCGACGAACGGCAGTTTCTGACGTTCGGCGGGGAAGGCGACACGGATGTCGGCAGCCGCCACCAGCGGCCAGGCGACGCAAAGCGCGACAAGGAGCCTCATGGTCAATTCCGTTGATTGCGCAGCGCCGGATCGAGCAAGTCGCGCAATTCGTCCGCGAGGTGGTTGAACACCAGCACAAGCGTAAAGATGGCGAGCGTGACGAACGTCATTTCCCACCAGATGCCCTGCCAGAGGCGGAGACGCGCGTTGTTGATCATGATGCCCCAGCTCGGTTCGCCCTGCACGCCGATGCCCAGGAAGCTGATGAAGACTTCCGTGGCAACCGCGCCCGGAAAACGGATCGAGAACTGGATCAGGATGATGTGCGCGACGTTCGGCAGAATATGCCGGAACATGATGCGCAGATGCGAATACCCGAGAACGCGCGCCGCCTGCACGTAGGCGCGGTCGCGGTGCTTCATCACTTCCGCACGGATGGTACGGCACACGCCGACCCAGGTCGTCAGACCGATGCCGAGGTAGATGCCGAGGAGACCTTGTCCAACGACCATGGAAATGGCCAGGATGAAGAGCAGACCCGGCATCGAGGCCACAGTTGCACAGAGCCAGACGACAATCGAGTCGACCTTTCCGCCGAAGTAGCCGCCGAGCAGCCCGAGGAAGACACCGAGCGGAATGGCGATCAGCGATGTCATGATGCCGACATGGAACGCGATGCGCGAACCCTGGATCAGACGCTGCGCCACATCGCGGCCCAAGTTGTCCGTACCCATAATGTGCCGCAGGCTCGGCGGCTGATACCGCTGCTGCTCATGCACGACGTTGTAGGACGGGGTGATGTCCCGCGCCCTCGCCACGCGATACTGCACCTCGCCGTAGACGGCCAGGGCGAAATAGCCGGCGATCACGATCAAGCACAGACGGCCGACCTTGCTCAATTTACGCCACAGCTCTCTCATCCCAACCTCACTCTCGGATCAAGCCACGCGTAGGCGAGGTCGGTGATCAGGTTCACGCCCTGATACAGCAACGCACCCAAGACCACAAGGGCGCGCACGACGGCCATGTCGGCCGAATGGATGGCATTCAGCGACACGTTGCCGAGACCCGGAATGCCGAAGAACGTCTCGAGCATCAGGGAGCCGGTGAACAGATAGGGGATTGCCAGGGCAATGTAGGTGACAACCGGAATCAGCGAATTGCGCAGCACGTGCTTGACGAGGATTTTCGGTCCCGAAAGCCCCTTCGCACGCGCGGTGCGCACATAGGATTTGTAGATTTCGTCCAGAATCGCCGTCCGGTAGAAACGCACGTCGACGCCGAGCGAGGAGATGATGCCGATCAGCACGGGAAGCGCCAGATACGTCCAGTTGACATAGCCCCAAATCGGGAAGAGCCGGAACTTGTAGGCCAGCAGGAACTGGCCGGCCAACACCCAGACGACGTAGTTGACGCTCATGAGAACGGTCGAACACACGAGGACGGTCCGGTCGAGCCAGCCGCCTCGAAACGCCGCGCAGAGCAAGGCGAGCGACAACGCGACGATCGTGCCGCCGAAGAGAATCGGCACCGTCAGCGTCAATGACGGGCCGACACCGCGCTTCAGGATGTCCGCCACCGGTTCATCATACTGCGTGGAAATGCCGAAGTCGCCCTTCGCCAGATTTGCCACGAAGTTGAAGAACTGCGTGTCAAACACGCTCTCGCCCTTGTTCGTATTGACCAGCAGCGGCTTGTCGTAGCCATACCGGTGGTTGAAGGCCGCGATCGATTCCTTCGTCGCGTTCTTGCCAAGCACGGTCAGCGCCGGCGAACCGCCCACGACGTGGAAAAGCACGAACGTGAGCATCAAGATTCCGATCGTGGTCGGAATCAATTCGAGAATTCGTCTGAAGATATAGCGCAACACAGGAAACAGTATACCAAATTCAACAATGATACGCCATGAGAATCTCACGCGTGTCGATGGCGCGGACTTGCTGGGCGCCGGGCGATCGGCTTCGCCCCGCTTCGGATCCGCGGCCGACAGTCGCTCATTCGTCGTCGTCCCCGATCGTGATCACCTGCGTCTCCACACGCGGCTGTCCGAGAATCGCGCCGCCGCCGATGGATGTCGCCGTCTCGATCATGTCGTTGAAGCCGCTCAGCGGACCCGAACTCGTGCAGTCGTAGATGTTCTGGATCGTTTCGCCGATGACTGTCGCGTCGTCGCCCGAATAGCCGAGTTCGCCCGCAACTTGGCGCATGAGGATGTTGCGTTCCTCCTTCGCGACCGGTGCAATCTCCATGCCGATCTGCATCATCTCGCGCAGCGAGTTGCGATTGGGGATGCCGCCCTGCATCTTCGCGGCGATTTCCTCGCGCTTCGCAAAGAGTTCGAGATAGCGCGCATGCGTGGCCTTGTCCTTCTCCGACATGTTCGACGTGTCGATGGAGTTGAGATAGTCCTGTTTGCTCTTCACGCGCATTGCGAGCTTCGTCTTGAACTGCTCGAAGGCGTTCGACACCTGCGTATACTGCTCAGGCGAGAGACGCCCCTTGAGCGCGTCCATCATGTTGCCGTTCTTGACTTCGATCGTCTCGACCTTGTCGTCGTCGTTCGCATCCTTCGCCTCCGCCGTTTCGCGGGCCTTCTGCTCGGCTGCGGCCGCCGCGGCCTGGGCCTTCATCGAGCGGCTCTTCGAATCGGCAAGCTGCTTCTCCAAGTCGGCAATGCGCTTTTCCGCCTTGGCGAGGCGGGCGGCCGCACCGTCGTCGGCGACAGGTTGCGGTGCCGGCGCCTTCGGCGCAAGCACGAAGCGGTCGAGGCAGAAACCGCCGGCGAGTCCGGCGACGAGACAGAGGGCAATGGTGATGTTTTTCATGGCGGGTTGCTTCTTTCTTTTTGAGGGTGGGCGTCTTTCTTTTTGAGGGTGGGTATCTGTGTCAGTCTTTCAGTTTCTTCGTAATCGATTCAAACTCCTGCTGGACCATCGTATCGTCGAACATCTGGATGGGCGGCAGTTCGAGCTTGATCAGCGCATTGAACGCCTCCTGGTTCGCCTTGGCCAGACGCACGAAATCACCGGCCAGATTGATGGTTTCGCTGGAGCTCGCGACGACCTTGCGGATCTTTTCGGCGATGCCCAGCTTCTGTTCGATGATGTCCTCGTGGGCATCCAGCACCTTGATGTAGGCGTCGACGGCCTTCAGCGTCGACGCGTTGATTTCGGCGTTATGGCGGAAGATCTTGTGCTGGTCGGCCGTGAACGTGTCGTCGCGCGCGTTCTGCAGCGCCGATTCGCGCGCCTTCTGGGCGTCGGACTTGATCCGGTTGATGCCCTGGCGCCATTCGCCCGTACGGCTCTTGGCCAGGTAGTCCTTGAAGCAGAGGATCTGCACGTCCACCAGCACCAGGTACATGCCGTAGTAGCGGCGCGCGGCCGCGATGTCGTCCGTGGTCATCAGCTGCCGCAGGTTGTCCACGACGGCGGCGACATTCTGCGCGACGACGACCCCGTCGATCAATTCGCCGAAATTGACGGTGAACAGACAGTTCTCGGCCGACGCGCCGCTCACGGTCAATCCGAGCGCGCGCAGCTCGTCGCAGACCTTCTTGGCCTCGACCTTTCGCCTGCCTTCAAGGGCCGTCCGCCGCTTCGTCAGCTTTTCGATCTTCGCGTTGCAGTCTTTGGCCTTGTCCGGATCCAGCGTGCGCAGCTCGGTTGTCTCGGCGATCTCGCGGTTGAGATCGGCAATGGACGCATCCAGCGCGTCGACTTTCTCAAGGATTTCCCGGGCGGTCGTCGACAGCAGCAGCTTGCGCACTTCGAGAAGCTGCTGGCGGATTTTCACCTCCTGGTCGCGCTTGTCCTTGGTAAAGAACCAAAACCCGCGATTCGGCAGCGATTTCATTTCCTCGCGCAGTTCGCCGATTTCGGCAGACCGTTCCGCAACTTTCCGCCAGTTGTTCTTCACCGATGCCCGCACGTCTTGCAGGATGTCGTCCGGCGAGGAGGAGAAAAATCCCGCGCCGACGCTCAGGCCGGCCAGGCAGAGTCCCAATCCGAAAAACGTCCGGATGTTCATTTCGAATCCTTTCCACCGCCACGGTGCGGCGCGCCGGGCAGCATCGAGCCACGGTTGTACGTCTGGGGCGGCTGGGGTTTGCCCGTGCCGACGCCCTTCTTCATCAGCTGCTTCAACTCGTCGAGATGCGATTCGTAGACGCCGCGCGGCAGACAGCCCTGCCGCTTGCAGAGGCTGGCCGCCATGCCGACGACTTCGCCCATCATGCCGAGCGTGCGCATCACCCGCACCGTGCCGAGCGCGACATGCGTCACGCTGATGTCGCGGCCGGCCATGAAGAGATTGACGACATTGCGCGAGTAGAAGCAGCGGTACGGCACCGGATAGGCATGGTGCGCATTGTGCGTGCAGATGGACCGGAACGGCTCCCCTTCGTAGTTCTTCGTGTTCTTCGGCATCGGATAGTGGAGGTCGATCGCCCAGGTCGTGCAGCAGGTCGCGTCGGGATAGATCTTGTAGTCGAAGATGTCCTGCTGGCAGAGAATGTGGTCGCCCAGCAGACGGCGGCTTTCCCGCTTGCCGGCGACATAGGCGACCCAGGCGAAGCTGCGCTTGGCGTAGGCGGACTTCTTGGAACTCCTGTTCTTCAGGTACGACCAGTTCGAATAGGCGACGAGCATGCCGTAGTCGCGGATGCGCTCGGACTCCGCAATCTGGTCGCGCATCATGCCCGTCTCCCAGTCCCAGTCGCCGCGCAGGGCGTGTTCGCAGTTCTGCTCGTTGAACGCAATCATCCAGGGCAGCGCGGGGAACGCGGTGGGTTCCTTGTCTTCCTTCGTATACCACTGCACGCTTGCCCCCATCGTCATCTTGTCGGCTTCGTCCGGCGCCATCTCCTCGCCCGTCTCCGCGCGCGATTCGCGTCCCATCCTGAAATCGGCGCCGGCCAGATAGCCCACGTTGCCGTCGCCCGTCGAATCCAGAAAGAGCGGCGCGGCAAATTCCGTCACCTCTCCGGAAACCGTATTGACGCCGAAGACGGACCCGATTGCGTGCGCCGCGCCCTCCTTCATCGCCACGCGCTGCACACGCGTGTTGAGGAAGAGCGCAATGTTCTTCTCGGCGGCGACAACGTCGAGCTTGCGTTGGTCTTCGTAGCGCCCGGCGGGCTGGGCGTTGCCGCCCTTGGCCGGACCGATCTCCGCGACGCCGTCGCCGAGCCGCGGGTAGGCCCCGAGATTCTGGTACCCGCCGAGATGAACGCGCGTTTCCGACGAATTCATGCCGCCGAGCAGGGGCCGGTCCTGCACCAGCGCCACCTTCAAGCCGAGACGCGCCGCGGAAATCGCCGCACACGTGCCGGCGATGCCGCCGCCGACCACGACGAAATCCGCCTCGACCTTCCGCACTGGCGCCGTCGCCTTCGGGCGTTCGGCCGGCGGCCGCAGTTCCGTCGTCAGGCAGAGCGCATCGCAGCGTCCGTCAAAACCGGTGAGATCGTGGAGCGCAACCGGAATCCGCCCGGCCGCCAGGGAAACCTTGCCGGCGAACTGCCAGCGCCACTCGCCGGAGCCGGTGCCGAGATTCACGGGGAGCTCGACCTCGTTCACCTTCACGCGGAACAGACCGGCCGCTTCCGTGCCCCACGGCGCGGTCCAGTTGCGCGTGTAGGCGAAGACGGAATACGTGCCGGATTCCGTGACGTCGACCGTCGTCGTCGCATCCGCCACCGGCTGGCCAAGACCGTGCGCCAGCAGGAACGGGGACCCCATCTGGTCCATGAACTGCGAATCGTTGACCCAGCCGCCGAGGTTCGCGAACCGTTCGGCCTCGACGACAACCGTCGACGCGAAGCAGTACGTCGCGAGCAGCAGGCAGAGGACGGTGAGGGATTTCTTCATCGGCGGACTCCTTAACCCCGGGCGCGGGGATGCGCCTTCATGTATTCGTCCTTCAGACGTTCGATCGACACGTGCGTATAGATCTGCGTCGTCGCGAGCGAGGCATGCCCGAGCATTTCCTGGACCGTGCGCAGGTCGGCACCGGCATCGAGCAGATGCGTGGCAAAGCTATGGCGCAGCTTGTGCGGCGTCAAGTCGGGCGGCAGTTCGGCGGCGGCGAGCCACACCTTCATGCGGCGCTCCACGTCGCGCGGCGTGAGGGGGCGTCCCCGCTCGTTCAGAAAAAGGCAGGCCGTTTCGTCCGCCGCGCCGGGCCACAGTTCCTCGGCCTGCACGCGCGCCTTCTCCAGCGCCTTGAGAGCCGGACGCCCCAGGATGCAGAGACGCTGCTTCGCGCCTTTGCCCGTGACAACGACGCCGCCGTTCGTAAAGTTGACCTGCAGCCAGACGAGCGGCGTGACTTCGGAAATGCGGCAGCCGGTCGAATAGAGCACTTCGAAGACGGCGGCATCGCGCAGAAGTGCATAGATTTCGACGGGTGTCGGAGGCGGACCCTCTTTCCGGCGACGCTGCAGCTCGTCAAGCGGCGCCTGGAGGAAACGCGCCGTTTCCTCGATTGTCAGCACCTTCGGCAAGGGCTTGGCGAGTTTGGGTCCGCGGAGTCCCTCGAACGGATTGCCGGTCACCTGGCCTTCGCGCGAGAGAAACTTGTAGAATGCACGCAGCGACGCCAGCTTCCGACGCGTCGTCGTCGGTTTCGCACCCTCGGCGGCGAACGCCATCAGAAACTCGCGGGCGTCGATTGCGGAGACATGCGCCCAATCGAACGGCGCCGGCGACTCGGGCCCCCACCGGAAGGCGGCGAACTGCCCAAGATCCTGCTCGTATCCCGCCACCGTGTGCGGCGACGCATTCCGTTCCGCCTGGAGATGGGAACGGAAGCGGCGCACGGCGGAATCGTCATGCGCCGCGGGATTCGCGAGCTTGGACAGCGGTGTGCTCACGTGCCTCGCGCCTTCTTCGTTTTACGCCCCGCCCGCGCGGCGCGCTTCGCATCCTGTTCGGCGTTGCCCGCCTTTTCGGCGTGCGGCAGGTCGCGCAGGCCCAGACGGTCCGCCACCTGCTCGAAGGTCGGGATCTGATCGCGGTAGTTCACGCACACGCGACGCAGCGCCAGCACCTGACGCGGCGAGAGCGAAGTGCGGCGGGAATACTGCTCGCGCAGGGAGGAGACGAACTCCTCGTCGTTGTACGTGCGGCGGCCGCGACGCACCGGCTCCTTCCACACGGTTACGGTTTCCAGAAGCTTCAGCAGATCGGGCACGACCGGATCGACGGGCGCGACTTCGAAGCCGCCCGGCACGTAGGGCGCCAGACGCTGGCGGACCTGATCGGCATCGTCAAGCGCACCGGCGTTTTCACCCACGCTGCGGGCCAGAATCTGAAACTGTTTCG
>CADCPA010000160.1 GCA_902803135.1 uncultured bacterium | reverse complement strand
TCGCGGAAGATGAAGTCCGCCTGGCGGAGGATGTCGAGCTTCTCCTTCGTGAGCTCGCCGATGCAGCGCACCGCGAGACCCGGACCCGGGAACGGCTGACGCATGACCATCTCCTCCGGAAGACCGAGCGCCGTGCCGACCTTGCGCACCTCGTCCTTGTAAAGGTACTTCACCGGCTCGACGAGGCCCTTGAAGAGGATGTCCTTCGGAAGACCGCCCACGTTGTGGTGGGCCTTGACGGCCTTGTGGCCGCCGACGCCGGATTCGATGATGTCCGGATAGATCGTGCCCTGTCCGAGGAAGTCGATGTTGCCGTACTTCTTCTGGAGGTCGCGCGCCGTATCGGCGAAGACGTTGATGAACTCGCCGCCGATGATCTTGCGCTTGGTCTCCGGATCGGTGACGCCCTTCGCCTTGTCGAGGAAGCGCCGCTCGCAGTCGAGCGCGATGAGGTTCACGCCGAACTGTCCCTTGAAGACCTTCTTGATCATCTTGCCTTCGTTGAGGCGCATGCAGCCATGGTCGACGAACACGCAGACAAGCTGCTTGCCGATCGCCTTGTAGAGAAGCGCCGCGCAGACGGACGAGTCGACGCCGCCGGAAAGCGCGAGGAGGACCTTCTTGTCGCCAACCTGCGCGCGGATGGCTTCGATCTCTTCCTTGATGTACTTCTTCGCGTTGAACTTCTTGCCGACGCGGGCAAGGCGTTCCTTCTCTGCCTGATTCATCTGAACCCCCTTACTTGGTTGAAATTTGCATTATTTTATCAAACCCTTCCCCGGAGGGAAAGCCTGTTGTCGCGCAAACGTCCTTCATGGACCTTCCCGGCCTCATTTCCCGTACTCGAAGGTGACGTAGAATGCGGCGGAGTACGGGTCTTTGCGCGGCAGGGTCAGAACGCCGTCCTTCCATGCCACGTCGACCGGCTCCGCGTCGCGCGTCTGGTCGAGGACGACGGCGGAGGCGACCTTCGCGCCGTCGAGGCCCTTCACGTTCACGGCGAGCGTCCCCGAACCGCGGTAGTCCGCGACGAGCACGAAGGCCTTCGTCTGCGCTTCGTTGCGCCCCGCGAAGACGGTAACGGACGTCTCCTCGCCCCCCGTCGCCGCGACCTTCGTGCGATAGTCCGTGACGATGTCGCCGAAGATCTTCATCGCGTAGTAGTTCTTGTTGAACTTCCGGAACCCGTCCTTCCAACCCCAGTTGCCGTCCGCTCCCGAACCGTAGAAGTAGGACTGGTCGAGCGGGGTGTTCTGGAAGCCCGCGAGCACCGACAGGGTAAAGACGCCCGAATCGATGCCGTTGTGGGCGGCAGGCCCGGAGTGGGCCTTGCGAATCTTCTCCGGCGACGAAGCCCCGTGTATGCCGTCCCACGAGACGATGTAGTGCCATTCGTTGATGACGAGCTTCACCTGCGGGAAGCCGAGATCGTCGAGGAAACGCCGCACGCGGGCGGGCTGCGAAACGAGCTCGTCAGGATTCTGTCCGTAATAGTGCCAGCTGACGAAGTCCGGCGCCACCCCGGCCGCGCGGCACGCGAGCAGCAGGTCGCGCATGTAGTCGAGCGGACACCCTGCGAAGGCGGGTCCGCCGATGTTGAGTTCGGGGAACTCGCCCTTGAGCCGCTTGAGACAGGTGACGAAGAGGTGGATGAACTCTTCCTTCGTGCCGCGCCAGCAGGGTTCGATGTTCGGCTCGTTGTAGATCTCCCAGTTCTGGATGTCCCAGTGGAAGCCGTCCCCCCACCCCTTCGTGTAGTGGCGCACGATGCCCGCGAGAGCCTCGGCGTACTGCGCATGGTTCGTGGGATTGTTCGCGTTGTAGCTCCAGCTGCCCGTATGCTCGATCGACGTGCCGAGACGGTAGAAGATCTTCTCGCCGATGTTCTGCGCGAGCTCGAGCACATGGTCCGTCGGCTTGAACACATAGTTGCGAGGATCGTTCGCATCGAGATGCAGGAGCGGGAAGATATACTGCGTGTCGACGACGAGCTGGCCGCGGTTGATCAGCGCCCAGTCGTGCGTGCGCGCGGCGGTGAGATGCAGCGCCTTCAGGTCGGCGTCGTCGTTGTCGAGGCTGCGCGGATACGAACGCGGGCCCCACCCCGCGCAATGCAGCCACTTGTTGATCGTGCCCGTCGGTTGCGTGAAGTCGACGCGCAAGTCCGGCTTGCCGCCGTTGATGCGTCCGACGAGGGGCTGTCCGTCGACGCCGCCCGTGCGTGTCTCGAAGTCGCACGTGTAAACGGTCGTAAACGCATCGGCGTCGGGAGCCTTCCACTCGAGCTTGAGATTGTCGACACCACCGGCGTCGGCCGCGCAAAACGCGTCGCCGAGCCCCGTCGTAATGCCCTGCACGTGCAGAACGATTGCGGCGATGGGATGCCGCGCGTTGAACGGACGGCAGAACGGCGTCCCACTAAACGCCCCGGCCGGCGCGCCCGTCGCCGCCTCGCAGACGCGGCCCGAATAGACCTGACGGTCGAGGTTGAACAGGACTTCGTAGCGGTACCACGTATTCGGCTTGCATTCGTCCAGCACGCATCCGGCCGCGTGGCCTTCGGGCGAACGCGTGAGCGCGAAGCCTTTCGTGGTGTTGCCATGTGCCTGGAAATCGGGTCCGACCTGGCCGATCGTCGCACCCCAGGCCGCCCCGACCGCCCGCGTCGCGGATGCCAGGCCGACGCGCAGGGATGTACCCTGCCCCGCCGGACCCGTCCACTTCGCCGGCGCCAGGATGTCCGCCGTCAGGCGCAACTCGCCGGCCGCATACGCGCCCTGCAGATCCTGCACGGCGACGAGGTCGCGTCCGGACACTACCGACGCCGGCGCCGCATAGGCCGTCGCGCCCGTTCCGAGAATCCGCCAGCCAGGGTACTCGGCCGCGTCATCCGCCCACACGCCCAGCCCCGCCGCTGCGAGGAGAAGACCGACAACAAGTTTCGTTTTCATGACTCTAGTGTAGCATACGTGCACATTTCAGTCAATCAAGTGAAAACCGGACTTGTAATCGGGCATTGTCAACGATCCAAATCTATGGAGCGACAATCCGCGCTACATTCTCGACCTTGTAAGCCGCGTGATTCAAATGAGCATCGAAACACAGAAGATTGTCGCCGGGTTGCCCAAGTTGGATTTCAGCAGTCAAACTTCGATCACCCAGTCGCCGTAAGCGGATAGCTTGCCGTCATGCGTCAGCAGCATCATGCCTTCCTCGCGTGACTGGGCAACCAGCATTCGATCAAACGGATCGCCATGTATCGGCGGCAGTTCATCGGCCACGGAGGCATGGGATGCGTCAACCGACAGAGCATGTAATCCTGAATTCAAACTAAACTGACGCACTTCCTCTGGCAGCATGGGAATGGTTTCGGGATGATTTCTCCGTTTGAGTCCAATCTCCCAAATGGATGCAGCACTAAAGTAGCAAAGGTTCTCCTTGTCTTGAAGATACGACCTTGCCCGATTAGATAATTTAGAGCTTCCAGTCATCGCCCAAAGAAGAAGGTGCGTATCCAGCAGAATCTTCACAGCGCACTCCCAGACATTAACTTTTCGTTTTCGGCATCATATGCGTCAAACTTCTCGTCAAAATCCGACGGCAATTGCCATTTACCCTTCGCAAGGCCAACCTTCATGCCGCCAAATCCGCGACCGCGTCGCTCCACACGAAACGGAATACCTTGATTCATCACCACAGCATTCACGAAAAGATTAATGGCCGATGAAAAGGTCAATCCAAGATCAGAAAAAACCGCCTCTGCCTGACTTTTGCGGTCAGAATCAATTCTTGCTGTAATCGTCGTAGTCATATGAGACTCCGTTCGTGTTCGTTTGTGTGACATTGTATCACAAACAGGCCGAATAGACAACGGCTGTAGACCGAAATGTCAATTCTTGAGATCTTTGAACGAGAGTGGCGGCAAAGCCGCAATTAGGTCAAGGGTCTGGATGCTGACATTCACGATCCGGCCTATCAGTTCGAGGATGTAGCGGGGTTGTCCGATCTCCTTGCACCACTCGTTTGGATCGTTGCGGATTTGCGAATCTTTATTGACGGTC
>CADCPA010000159.1 GCA_902803135.1 uncultured bacterium | reverse complement strand
TGCGAGACGCCGCTCATGGGCAGCTGGATGCCGGACGGCCCGGGCACCTCGCGCAAGTTCGTGAGCTTCCTCCCGATGAACATCATGGACGGCGAGACGTTCTACGCCCAGTGCAAGGAAGCGGGCTTCGCCGCGACCGGCGCCTGGCAGTTCCGCGAGCTCGGCTATTTCGCCCCGCCGCAGAAGGAGTGGGACAAGCAGGCCCTCAACGCCTCGACGATGGGCATGGTCAACTACGACGACTACGGCTACCGCTTCATGATGCCGCCGGCCGGCCTCTCCGTGCTCGGCACGCGTCTCCAGGCCAACGCCTACTGCTGCACCGACCCGCGTCTGTGGGATACGGACCAGGACGGCATGGACGACTACTATGAAATGTTCCACGGCCTCAACCCGCTGCTCGGTTCGGTCCAGGGCCAGACCCTCGACTACGACATCATCGCGGCCGCCTATGCGAACCCGATGATCCCGCCGCCGACGCACTTCTTCAACGGCTGGACGGGCTGGAACGAGGTCTGGGCTTCCCCCGAGGGCGACCCGATCTTCGACGCGATGGCCTATCCGTGGATGATGGGTGCGCTTGAAGCCGACGCCGACGGCGACGGCCTCCGCAACAACGAGGAAGCGCTGATCGTCAACATGACGCCGCCGCAGCCGACGCACACGGACCCGACCCCGTTGTGGTACACGGATTCGTCCGCGCTCAACCAGTCGAGCTTCACGGCCCAGTACTACATGCTGGACTCCTACATCACCGCGCAGGACGCCATTCCCGACATCGCGTTCTACCCGTGGGACTTCCGGCAGGGCACGCAGAAGACGCTCGAAGGCTCGGTCTCCGGCACGTACATGTTCTCCTTCGAAGAGAACGAAGGCTACGATACGGATAACGACCGCGTCCCGGATGCGGATGAACGCACGATGACGGCGACGACGACGTCCGATCCGCTCAAGTTCACGGATCCGGACCGCCGCCAGGCCCTCTGGTTCCCGGGCAACGAGTCCGCGGCGGTGTCCTACTCCAGCTACTTCCACCGCCCGAACGGCGACCAGTACGACATGCTCCGCCAGTTCACGGTCGAAGCGTGGATCTGCCCCGAGGACCTCGGCCGCGAACAGGTCATCCTCGAACGCGTCTGTGCGTACACGTCTTCGACGCTCTCGAACAACGTCGGCCGCATCCGCGCGAACTTCCGTCTCGGCATCCTCGCCGACGGCCGCGTGTACGGCTGCTTCGACACGTCCGACGCGGTGCCGACGGGCACGGGCATCGGCACGCCGACGGTCGTCGGCACGAAGCCGGAGGAGAACCGCTGGCAGCACATCGCCCTCACCTACGACGGCAGGGAACTCAAGCTGCACCAGAACGGCAGCGTCTCGGGCGTGATCCAGACGTCGCTCATCCCGGCCAACGGCATCGTGGTCTCCGCGCAGGACGCGGTGGTCGGCATGACGAACTTCCCGGTTCTCGAGAACGGCTACTACACGGTCCCGTGCGCGTTCCTCCTCGGTGCGACGCTCCTTGACAAGACGGTGCTCGAGCAGGGTCTCACGAAGGTCAACCCGACGTGGGACAGCTACTCGAAGTTCTATGCGGGCTACCTCGACGAAGTCCGCGTGTGGGACGGCGTGCGCACGCTCGACCAGATCAAGGCCGACTACCGTACGCGCTACCGCTTCGACGACGTCGCCGCCCAGCGCAACGAAATCTACGCGGCCTGGCTGCGCGGCGCGACGCGAAACGAAAACGACGGCAAGGAGAACCTCCCGGCCGAACTGCTCCAGCACTACAGCTTCCAGACGCTTCCGGGCGCCACGGAGGCGACGGACGTGATGTGGGAGCCTGCGGGCTTCACGCGCAACGTCTTCGACAACGTGCGCGACATGGACGGCGTGCTGCCGGCCGGCACCTTCGAGTGCGGCTGGTGGAGCGGCCTCCAGATCCACAGCACGGTGTATGAGAACTACTGCTGGGTGCCGTGGATCCAGAACACCTGCGGCCACCTCCCGATCATGGACGGTTCGACGGTCGACTCCAACTACTGGAGCGAGTTCTTCGGCGGTCGCGCGCTCGCCCGCGAACTGTACAACAGCCGTGCGGAGGATGCGTCCGTCGCCGAGATCCTCGCGGCCGGCGAGGCGAAGAAGATCCTCTTCCCGAACGCGGCGAACCCCTACACGATGTACAACTTCTCGTCCGAACGCGGCTACCATGAGTTCTTCCTCGAGAACATGGCCAGGTCCGTGCCGAGCTGCCAGACGAACGTCAACCTCTACGCCTTCGAAATCCGTTCCGGCTTCGTCGGCACGTCCGACCTGGTCCCGCTCGGCGGCGCGTTCGCCAGGCGCAGCGTCAACATGTGGGACGACGACGGTTCGGCCGATCCGTGGGAAGTCACGGCGGACGGCGACTCGGCCTTCTCCGACATCGACGGTAACGGCATTCCGGATTGGTGGCAGGACTACGCGATCGCCTGCTACGGCGCCGCGGACGGCTTCGAATGGTCCTCGCTCGTGAAGTGGCCGGATGACGGCGGCCGCGAGATGACGGCGCGCGAAGCCTACCTCCGCGACCTCGCGATGGGCATGCTCCCGACGGGCGGCGGCATGCTTGACGAAACGTTCGCCAACCGTCGCGACGACGACAAGGACGGCATGCCCGACTGGTGGGAGTCTCTCATGGGCATCAACGCCGAAAACGCGTATGGCGACCATGACAACGACCAGCTGTCGAACTATGCGGAATACCTGATCGCCGAGGGCTTCTCGAAGTACGGCTTCCCGTGCGTGGATCCGATCAAGCCGATGACCTTCGGTCAGGGCGTGCCGGACTACTTCCTCCGCGTGGGCAAGCTCTACCTCGGCGAGATGTTCACCGACCACGACTTCATGTCCGACGCGTGGGAAGACAAGTATCCGTCGTCGGTCACGTCGCGCGGCGTCTGGGATGCCCTGAAGGACCCGGATGACGACGGCTGGAGCAACTGGTCCGAATACCAGGCCGGCACGCGTCCCGACATGGAAGCGTATCTCGGCGTCGACAACTCGACGCAGGAGGAATACCCGGTCCCGGTGATCGAGGCCTCGGTGGTCTACAACGGCAAGAAGCAGTTCAACTCTTCCATCGTCTTCCAGGCCTGGTCGCAGGAAAGCGGCGCGGACCGCACGATGGTCGGCATGCCGGATGCGTCGTGGACGGTTCCGGGTCCCGACCAGGCGTCGGAATTCGAGCGCGTCATCGGCCGCAACCGCAACCGCAAGGTGACGATGAGCCTCGGCCCGGCCTCCGTGGCCGCGGGTTCGGTTCTGGTCTCCTTCAAGGACCTCGCCTACAACGTGGGCCAGCTCGCCGACAACCTGAACCAGGACAGCACGCTCGTGCTGGGCGATCCCGCCCAGGCCGTCTGGCAGGCCGGCGTGGTCGACGTCGCCGACATCGACGACCCGACGAAGGGCAAGCTCGTCACGCTGAACCGGATGTTCCGCACTTCGGTCGTCGTCGGCGAAATCGACTACGTCACGGGTCTCATGACGATCGACTTCACGAAGAAGCTGCTGCAGGACAAGGTCGCCGTTCCGATGGAAGACGATGACAACGACATGGCCGGCTGGTCGGTGCTCGACCTCTCCGCGTCCTATGTGATGGTTGCGTGGACGTCGCAGAAGGTGAACGTCGGCAACGGCGGCACCTACTACCTCTCCTACTCCGACGCGAATGCGGCGGGCGGCGAGGACAACAACGACGAGACCGCGACGATCGCGACGAAGTACGGTCATATCCGCGAAGGCAAGAACATGTTCATCGCCTTCGCCGACATGGACGGCGACGGCAAGTGGACCCCGGGCGAACCCTACGGCGTCGCCTCCGACGTGGCCGTCGGCTGGTCGCACGCCAAGTTCGCGATCGAGCTCACCGACACGGCGGCGCAGATGGCGCGTATCGACATCTCCGCGATGACGCAGGCCGGCGACTTCAACACGGCCGATGCGCTCACGGACCGCAGCGCGGCGGTCAACGGTTCCTACTACCCGAACATGGACCTCTACACGTCGCTCAAGTACACCCCGCCGGACGGCGAGGATCAGGGCGGCAACGGCGAGGGCGTGGGCGTGGCGGCCCCGATCAACCAGGAAGTGATGCCGGCGGCCAACGCGACGGCGCGCGTCCGCATCATCCGCACGGCGATCAACAACTCGACGAACTTCCTCAACGACACGGTGCTCGACCGCGAGATCAACCTCGGCGGCCACCCGCTGCTGACGGAAGCCGATCTCGTCGCCGACGGCCTGCCGGACCTCGACTGGGGGACGCTTGCGGAGGCTTGGCGCATCGGCAACCGCGGTTCCGCCATCATGGATGCGCTGACGAACGCCTCCTACCGCATCGTCTACGGCAACGGCGACCCGAAGGCCTGGAACTTCAACGTGATGGGCAAGGTGGTCTTCGTGAACGCCTTCGAGCGCGGCAACAAGCAGACGAAGTGCGTCCCGCTGACGCCGAAGGGCGCGGTCTACGGTACGCCGGTGACGTTCGAGTGGACGCACGAGGCGCTGGACGCGACGGGCTACAAGGTCAAGGACTATCCGGCGTTCCGCCTGCAGGTCCTCGACGGCACGACGGTCGTCTTCGACTCGGGCGTGTGCCGCGCGCCGATCCGCACCTCGCAGGGCGTCTACAAGTGGACGGCGCCGCTGTACGCGGGCATGGTCACGGCGGCCGGCCATGTCTTCTCGGCCCAGAAGAACTACAAGTGGCAGGTCTCGATGCTCGACGCGAAGTTCACGGAGCCCAACTGGGCGACGCAGGACTTCCGCCTTGAGGCGACGGGCATGATGCAGGACGGCCGCCGCTACGGCTCGGTCGCCGCAAACGTCCGCTACTTCGGTCCGCTCGCCGAGTCCGTCTCGACGGATCCGTCCGTGACGGAGAACCTCGTCCATGTGCTGGCCTACACGACGGCCGACTTCGTCGGCGCGCCGGTGGCCCAGGGCTGGGTGACGAACGCGACGATGCTCACCTCGACGGACGTCGGCGACTCGCCGTCGTGCTGCGACGAGAGCACGGGGCTCGGCGTCAACGCGGTGGCGCTCTCGCTCCCGGCGGGTACGTACTACCTCTGCGCGTTCATCGACTCGAACGGCAACGGCCTGCGCGACAGCTGGGAAAGCTGGGGCTACGTCTGCGGCGTCGGCAGTGCGGACGCCGAGGTCGGAAAGCCCGTGCCCGTCACGGTCGTCGAGCCGAGCTCGAAGGTTCCGGGCGTGAACATCTACATCGAAGACTGCGACGTCGACAACGACGGCTTCCCGGATGCGTGGGAGTACACGACGTTCGGTTCGCTCGACACGATCTCGTCCGCGGCCGGCGACACCTTCTTCACGAAGGTCAACCCGACGCTGATCTACAACCAGGCGATTCCGTCCTACGACGCGCTGGGTCTGCCGAAGCTCTCCACCGGCAGCGACTACATCGTTCCGACGCTCATGAGCGTGCTCCTCGGCGACGGCGAGCAGTCGCTCGTCGCGGCGGCGCTGCTGGACGGCATCGATCCGGCCGACCTCGAGCCGCGCGCCGATGTCGTGATCGACGCGTACGGCGCGGACGGCCTGTCCTTCACCGTCACGACGCAGCTCAAGCCGGTTGGCGCGAAGCTCCTCGCCTCGGAGGCCGAAGCGACGATCTCGTTCCAGGTCGTGCTCTGCTCGGCGGCGGAACTCGATGGCGTTTGGACCGAATCCGCGCTTGAGACCGTCACGGTCAAGGCGAACGACACGGTCGAGGTCAAGAGCGACAAGCTGGCCGCCGCGGTGAAGGAGCAGACGGCCAAGGGCGCGTCCTTCTTCAAGGTGAAGCTCGTCCAGAAGTAAGAGAGGGAAGAAGAAGTCTGACCATGAAAGCGATTCAGAAGGTTCTCGTCGTCAATTGCGGCTCGTCGTCGCTGAAGTTCCAGCTCTTCGACATGAAGGGCGAGAAGATGCTCTGCAAGGGCCTCGTGGAACGCATCGGCATCGCCGGTTCGCGGCTCGTCTACACCAAGACGGGCAGCGAGAAGGTGGTGCGCGAGGTTGAGATGAAGGACCACGTGGAAGCCATCCAGCAGGTGATGGCCGTGCTGACGGACGCCGAGGTCGGCGTGATCAAGACCCTGAAGGAACTCGACGCCATCGGGCACCGCGTGGTGCACGGCGGCGAGAAGTTCTCCGCGTCGGTCAAGGTGCTGGCGGCGACGAAGAAGGAGATCGGGAAGATATCCCCGCTCGCCCCGCTCCACAACCCCGCGAACCTCCAGGGCATCGAAGCGTGCGAAAAGGCCGCCAAGGGCGTGCCGAACGTCGTCGTCTTCGACACGGCCTTCCATCAGACGATGCCCGGCTGCGCGTATCAGTACGCGCTGCCGCGCGCGGTCGCCCGCAAGTACGGCATCCGCAAGTACGGCTTCCACGGCACGTCGCACAAGTTCATCACGCAGGCGGCCGCCGCGTGGCTGAAGAAGCCGCTGAAGAAGGTCAACCTTGTCACCTGCCACCTCGGCAACGGTTCCTCCCTCGCCGCCGTCAAGAACGGCGCGTGCATGGATACGACGATGGGCCTGACCCCGCTGGACGGTCTGATCATGGGTACGCGTTCGGGCACGCTCGATCCGGCCGTGATCTTCTTCCTCGCGCGCCAGGGCTATACGCTCGACCAGCTCGACAAAATGCTGAACAAGGAGTCCGGCTTCCAGGGCCTGACCGGCGCGTTCGGCGGCGATACCCGCGACGTGGTGGCGAAGGCCGGCAAAGGCGATGTCGACGCAATCGAGGCGCTCGAGGCCTTCGGCCACCGAGCGGCGCTTTACATCGGCGGCTACAACACGCTCATCGGCGGCGCCGACGCGATCGTGATGGCGGGCGGCATCGGCGAAAACGCGGCCGAACTGCGCGAGCAGATCGTGAAGCGTCTCGGCGCGCTCGGCGTCAAGCTGGACAAGAAGGCCAACAAGGCGATGTTCGGCGGCAAGAGCGGCGTGATCTCCACGGCCGATTCCAAGATTCCGGTGGTGGTGATTCCGACGAATGAAGAGCTGATGATCGCCCGCGAGACGGTCCAGGTCCTTGTCAAGTGACTGATGGCGGCGGGTCGCCGCCTTCGGTTCCACGGGATTCCCGAGAGGATTTCGCCGACGACGGCAGCTTGCTGCGAATTGAGAAAGTGAACGATTCGAAATGAACGCGATCAAGAGCATTATCGAAAAGGCTTCCAAACTGAACGGCACGATCGTGCTGCCGGAAGGCCTGGACGCACGCGTTGTCACGGCTGCCTGCAGCTGCGTGGACCGCAAGATCTGCACGCCCGTCGTGCTGGGCACCCCGCAGGAAATCGCCGAGGCCGAAGCCAGGGCCGGCCTGTCCCTCGCCGCCCATGGCATCCAGACGATCGACTACACCCAGGGCGACGCCGAGCTCGAAGCGGCCTACCTCGAAGCCTGGAATGCGAAGGAGTCCCGCAAGCCGGCCGAAAAGCAGAAGATCATCGATCTGGCGGCGGCCCAGAAGACGCTCCGCACGAAGCGCATCTATTTCGGCGGCATGATGGTCAAGCTCGGACGCGTGAACGGCCTGGTCGCCGGTTCGATCGCCTCCACGGGCGACATGCTGCGCGCGGCGTTCCACACGCTGGGCACGCAGAAGGGCGTCAAGACGGCTTCCAGCTGCTTCATCATGGACCTCAGGGAACCGACGGCGAGCGGCGACAGCGTGCTCGCGTTCGGCGACTGCGCCGTGATTCCCAACCCCACGGCCGAACAGCTCGTGGACATCGGTCTCTCCAGCGCGCAGACGTATCGCG
>CADCPA010000158.1 GCA_902803135.1 uncultured bacterium | reverse complement strand
CTTCTCGAACTCCTTGAGCACGTCGTCGCCGCCGCGCAGGTAGCAGGCCGTGCCGAGGCACACCTGGATGTTGTACTTGCCCGCCTTCTGCAGACGGAAGAAGTTGTAGAACGTAATCACGCCGTAGATCTTCGCCAGCGGAACCGCAAGCATCTCGGAGATGTCCAGCGCGATGTTGCGCGGGATGTACCCGTACGTCTGCTGCACGCGGTGGAGCACCATGATGAGGTTGCCCGGCTTGGACTTCCATTCGTCGATGAACGCCTTCAATTCGGGCGTCATCGTCTCGAGTTTATTGCTCATGTTTTGAATCCTTCGTTTAGTTCAAAATCAAATTGCGGCTACAAGTGATGATTATAGCGCAGACGGCGCGAGTTAGGCAAGGGTAAGTTATCGCGGGATGATCTGGACGCCCGCGAGCGCCGGGGCGCCCTTTCCATCCAGGTATTTCAGCGAAACTTCCACCTTCCCCCGCGTCAAACCGCGGAAGACGACCGTATTCTCGGCGGCGTCGCCCTTCACGTCGTCGGCCGGACGCGTCGATTCCGCGTACGCGCCGCCGAGCCAACCGTAGTTGAGACCCGTCTGGGCGATTGTCCGTCCGGCCTCGTCCTTGAGGCGGACGTGTCCGCGCCAGCCGTTGACACCGGCGCCGAGATGCACGACGAGGTCGTATTTCGCGAACGGAATGTCCGCGAGCGTGACGGGCGCGTTGCGCACGCCGCAGCGGTGGAGACGGCGGTCGCCGCCGCGGAAGCCCCAGTCTTCGCAGCGTTCGCAGTCCGCCCCCTTCGCCACGACGACGCGAAGCGAGGTCGCCTCGCCGGCGTCGTTCGCCAGCCGCTCCTCCGTCCCGGGCGCACAGGGCACGTTTGTCCAACCGCGCTGGGCGGAACCGGCCATGCCGGCGACGTCCCACGCGCGCAGGCGGCGCGTGTCGTCGCGCAGGTCGGCGAAGTTGACGCCGATCGAGCCGGGCACGCCGAGCGCCGGCACCGCGGCGAAGTCGGCCGGCATCGGCCGGCCGCAGTAGACGCGCACCCAGTCAACCCACATGTCGCTCGAATTGCCGTAGCGTTCGAGATCGATCGGCCAGCCGCTGATGCCGCCGATGGCGTAGTTGATGAGGAACCATGTGAGCTGCGCCTTGGTCGTCGCGCTCGTGGGATGGCGCAGCACCTCGATGTCGTCGAAGTAGTAGACCGTGTCCTGCTCGCCGATGTAGAGACCGTAGTTGTGGAACGTCCAGCTCCACGTCGACTTGCCGCCGAGCTTCTGGGTGTCGACCGTCGTGTACGGCGCCTTCTCGTTGCGGCCCCAGTAGTGGCTCGTCACGCCGTAGGTGCCGCCGGCGTTCGGATGGCCGCGGCCGTAGCCGCCGTAGCACTCGATCACGTCGAGTTCGTCGCACCCCTGCGCCTTCACGCGGGCGAAGTCCGGATCCGTGTCGGACAGGCCGATCGTGCTCTTCGTGAGCGTCCAGAACGCGCCCCACGAGCCCGGGCCCGAATGGCACATCAGGCGGCATTCGAAGTAGGCGGGCACCGGCACCGCGACGCCCGAACCGTCCGAACGGATCGACGAGAGGATGCCCGTGCGGCCCTGTGCGCCGAACGGCTTGGAAGCATGGATGCGCAGGTACGTGTCCTGCGTCGCGAACGGAAGGTTGTCCCCTTCCGGGTCGGCGAACGGCCAGCCGCTGAAATCGCCGCCGCCCGTCTTGTGCGCCGCGTAGCGCGCGCCGCGGCCGTCCGGCGAGACGGAGAGCGGCCCCGCAAAGTCGTCCGCAAACACGAGCTTCAGCCCCTTCGCCGCCGGCGGGTCGGTCTTCGGCAGACCCTCCTGCCACGACACGCCGCCCAAGTTGTAGAGCTGGAGTTCGAAAATGTCCTGCCGGCCGGCCTTGTCCTGCGCCTGCAGGCGGATCGTCGTCGGACCATGCGGAAACTTGTCCGCCGGAAACACGAACTCGCCGCGCGCGCCCGCGGCGAGCGTCTGGTCCGTCAGCACGACGTCTCGGCCCCACGCGTCGCCGTCGCCCGCCTGCGCGGCACGCCAGCAGCGCGCGACGACATGCGTCATGCCGGGCGCTTCGAAGACGACCGTCACGTCGCCCTTCACGTTCGAACAGTGCGCCGGGGCGAGCACGCGGATCGCCTGCACGAAATCGATGCCCTTCGTCGACGTGCCGTCGTAGAAGTCGGGATATTCGTCGGACTTCGCCGCCGACGTCGCCGTCGGCAACGCCAGCAGCGCCGGCAGCAGAACGGCGGGAAGAAGGTTCAGGAATTTCATAGGCGTCAGCCCTTTCCAATTAGCGGGATTGCGCGTCCGCGACCAGTTCGCAGTCCGCCGGCGACACCGACGTCTCGACCGCCTGGCCGAGGATGTCCACGTTGACGACGATCGTCGCCCGCGCCCCTTCGCGGCGCACGTAGCCGGTGAGACCGAAGAGCGGACCCGACTTCAGCCGCACGAAGTCGCCGGCCTTGAACGGATTCACCACTTTGACGTTCGCCGTCGCCTTCGTCGTCTTGCTGACCTGGCGCAGCTGGTGGACGAGCTCGCGCGGATTCGGCACGGGCAGCGTACGCACGAGCAGATTCGTCTGCAGCATCTTCCGCCGCTGGTCCGGATTCAGACAGGCGAAGACATAGCCCGGGAAAAGCGGCAGCTCGCGTTTCACGCGCCGCCGCTGCACCTTCGTGACCTTGGTGTAGAGCGGCAGATACCGCACGCACCGATAGGCCGCGAGATAGGTCAGGACCTTCTTTTCGGTGCGCGGCTTGACGTGGAGGACGTAGACTTCGCGAGGCATGTCGGACAAACGGGGAGATAATAGCAAAAACGCCGTCCCTCCCAAGAGGGGCGGCGTTTTCGAGACAAGCCGGCCGTTAGATCGACTTGCGGCCCTTGACGCCCGCGGCGGTGGCGGCGTTCGCCTTCGCCTTCTCGTGCGGACGGAGCGAGCGGACGGCCGCACCGGCCTGCCACATTTCGCTGTCGTGCATGTCCCGGAGCTTCGCGGCCATCAGTTCCTTGTAGTTCGCGCAGCCCGTATCGCGGATGACTTCCTTGGCTTCCTGCATCTTCTTCGTGGACGCATAGAGCTTCTTGAAGACCGGCTCGCACGCCTTGCGGAACGCCGGGCGCCACTTGAGCGCGCCGTGCTGCGCCGTCTGCGAGCAGTTGGAGTACATCCAGTCCATGCCGTTCTCGTCCACGAGGCGGAT
>CADCPA010000157.1 GCA_902803135.1 uncultured bacterium | reverse complement strand
GGCGTCCTTCATCAGGAACTCCTTCGAGCGCATGAGGCCGAAGCGCGGACGGATCTCGTCGCGGAACTTCCACTGGATCTGATAGACCGTCACGGGCAGCTGACGATAGGAGTTGATCACGTTCTTGGCGAGGTCGGTCACGAGTTCCTCGGCCGTCGGGCTCAGCGCGTACGCATGCTGGCCGCGGTCCTGGAGACGGAACATGCCCGGACCCATCGACTCCCAGCGGCCGCTCGTCTTCCAGAGCTCGGCCGGCTGGAGGATCGGCATCACGATTTCCTGCGCGCCCGCCTTGTCCAGCTCTTCGCGCACGATCTTCGCCACCTTGTTGAGCGAACGCATGCCGAGCGGCAGGTAGGTGAAGAGGCCGCCGGCGACCTTCTTCACGAGCGAGGCGCGCACGAGCAGCTTGTGCGAATCGATTTCCGCATCCCCCGGGTCTTCACGGAGGGTCTGAATCATCAACTTGGTCCACTTCATCGTCTGGTCTCTTTCTGTAAAACGTCTGTCACGGCACGTCCGTCGCGGACTTCGCCGCCTCCCAGAGCGCATCCATCTCCGCGAGCGTCATCGTCTTGAGGTCGCGTCCCGCGGCTTTCGCCCCGGCCTCGACGGCGCGGAAGCGGCGCGCGAACTTCGCCGTCGTGCCTTCCACCGCCGACTCGCTGTCGACTTTGAGATGGCGGGCGAGGTTCGCCACGGAGAAGAGCAGGTCGCCCAGCTCCTCCTTCCTGTGGTCGTAGGCGGGACCCATCTTGTCCGGATTGTCCGACGCGGCGGTCTCGGCCGACCGGGCCGCCACGGCCGCCTCGAGCTCGGCGAGCTCTTCGCGGATTTTCGCGAGCGGTCCCTTCGCATCCTTCCAGTCGAAGCCGACGCGCGCGGCCTTCTCCTGCGTGCGCTGCGCCTTCAGCAGGCCGGGGAGCGCGGGCGGCACGCCGTCCAGCGCGCTGTGGCGCGACTCCTTCTTGTGCTCCTGCTGCTTGATCTGCTCCCAGTTCTTCAGAACCGTCGCGGGATCGTTCGCCACGACGTCGCCGAACACGTGCGGATGACGGCGCACGAGCTTGTCGGAGATGCCGTTCGCCACATCGTCGAACGAGAAGCTGCCGGCCTGCTCGGCCATCACGCATTGGAACATCACCTGGAGAAGCACGTCGCCGAGCTCCTCCATGTAGTTCGCCCGGTCGTCCGGACGGTCCATCGCCGCCAGCAGCTCGTACGTCTCTTCCAGCACGCACGGCTTGAGCGTGTTCAGCGTCTGAACCCGGTCCTAAGGACAACCCGTCTCCGGATCGCGGAGACGGGTCATGATTTCATGAAGGCGGTCAATGCCGTTCATGTGTCCACTCACATGTGGAGCATCCGCGCCACGGTGTCGGCCAGCTTCGGATCGAAGGCGTCCGCCACGGCGTCCGCACCGCCGAAGTCCTGATAGCGCACATGGTCGTGCAGAATCGCCAGCACGCTCATGCCCGCCACGAGGGCGCTCTTCACGCCCTTGCCCGAACCCGTCACCGCCACCGTGAGCATGTTCACGAGGTCGTTCTGGTTGCAGGCGCGGCGCCAGGCGTCCCACTTGCAGTTGCCGTAGGTGTTCGACGGCTCGGCGTACATCGCCACGAGCTCGGGGTCGATGTCGGCGAACGCGGGCTTGAGCTGTTCGAGATCCGAACGCGTCGCGATGACGACCTTCAGGCCCATGTCCGTCAGCGCCTTGACGAACGCCTTGAACGCGGGCGTCACGGCCGCCACGGCCTTCTCGTTGAGCGCGGCCTTGAACGCCTCGGCGAGCTCCTGCGCGACCTGCGCGGGATCCGCGGAGACCTCGAGCTGGTCGAAGAGCTCCTTCAGCCCTCCTTGATAGTTGCCGCCGACGAGGCGCATCGCCTCGTACTTGATCGTCAAGTTCACGCCATGGCCCTTCAACACCCGCTTCGCGGTGTCGAACAGCAGCTGGGCGCCGTCGATCGCCGTAAAGTCGAATTCCACGATCACGCCGCGGGCAAGTTTCTTCTTTTCTTCTGCCATGTTCCTGTCCTTTCCCCTGATGGACTCGTCGGAGAATCACTTCTTCACGACGACGCGCGTCTTGCGCACCTTGCCCTGGCCGATTTCGTTCAGGAGGTTGCGGAAGCGGCTGTTGCGCACGTTGAACGGCTTGCCGCCCTTGATGCGCGGGAACTCGCACGCGCGGAGTTCGTTGCGGTTGTCTTCGTCCTTGCCGATCACGCCGCCGACGCCCGCGAGCGCGCACTCGACCGCCTTGACCGCGCAGGCCTGGATGAGACGGAGGTCCTTCTTGTTCGGCGGCGCCGCACGGGCGAAGTAGCCGCTCTTGAACACCTGCGTCTTCTCGGCGCCGATCTTCGCCGCGAACTGCTTCGCGAAATACTGGCCGACGTTGACCTTGTCGAGCCGCGGATGGCCGAACGCGTCCAGCGGAACTTCCTCGCCGTTCTTCTTGAGCTCGGCGATGATCTGCTTCACGCACGCGCCTTCGGACACGAAGATGTTGACGCAGTCGTACTTGTCCATCACGGCCCTGAGACGCTTCGCCTCTTCCTCGATGTCGATCTTCGCCTCCGGCACGTACACCGCGTGCACGTCCTGGCGCTCGCGCGTGAGACCGAACTCCGGCAGAAACTTGATGCGGCGGCCGAGCATCTTGTGGTACGCGATCGCCGTGAACGCCGTCAGCCAGCCGCAGTTGCGGCCCATGACTTCGTGGATGATGAGGGCGCGCGGGTTGGCGCTGTTTTCCTTCACCACGTTCGCGAAGAACTTCGCACCTTCCTCCGCCGCCGTGTAGGCGCCGAGGGACTGCTTGATCGGGTACACGTCGTTGTCGATCGTCTTCGGCAGGCCGACCACCGTCAGCGGGTAGTTGTTCGTGGCAAGATACGCCGCGAGGTCCGCCGCCGTCGTGTTCGTGTCGTCGCCGCCGATCGTGTGGAGCACGTCCACGCCGTCCTTCACGAGCTGCTCGGCCGCGACCTTCAGCGGATCCTCGCCTTCCTTCACGAGACCGCGCTGGACGCAGTCCTTGACGTTCGTGAGCTTCACGCGGCTGTTGCCGATCGGGCTGCCGCCGTGCTTCGTGAGGACGAGCGCGTTCTTGCGCACCTCGGGCGTCACCTTGATGGACTCGCCCTTGAGCAGACCCATGTAGCCGTTGATGTAGCCGATGAGCTCGACGTCCGGCGCCTTCTTCGTGTACTCGTCGATCAGGAACCCGATCGAGGCGCTGAGGCAGGGCGCGAGACCGCCCGCCGTGAGGAACGCAACCTTCTTGACTTTCTTCGCCATTTCTTTTCCACCTTTCTTCGTTAAAGGATTTGGTTTGACTAATCGCTTGTGCGCCGCCGGCAACCGCCGACGACGGTTAAATCCGCTTCAGCACGTTGGCCAGCTCGATCGCCGCCTGCATCGCCGCAAAGCCCTTGTTGCCCTGCTTCGTGCCGCAGCGCTCGACCGCCTGCTCGAGGTTCTCGGCG
>CADCPA010000156.1 GCA_902803135.1 uncultured bacterium | reverse complement strand
CTCTTCGGCTGTCGAACCATTGGAATTGATGTCGTTCGTGCAGATCTTGGCAAGGACGAAATCGACGTCGCCCGCGCAGTCGAGCATGGCGTCGATGGCGTCGATCGTCCCGCCGCCGTTCTTGGTGACGAGCCTCTGGCCGCTGATGCCGGAGTGCCACACCCACTCCTCGGGCATCACCGCGCCGCAGATGTCCGCGCTGTGGACCTTCCAGTGGCCCTTCGCGACGGGCGCGTATCCGGCGGCGGCGAGCTTCTTCATGAGCGTGGTGCGCCAGTTGCCGTAGGTGGAGTCGCTGCCCTGCGTGATGGAGTCGCCCGTGCAGAGGATGTTGATGCGCTCCTTCGGCGCGGAGTAGTTCAGGTCGAGCCAGAGGCGGCCGCCCTGCGCGAGGTTCTCGGCCCACACCTTCACGTCCGCGCCCTGCGCGCTTGCCGTGTCGAAGAGGGCGTTGAGCGAGGCGGCGTCCATGTCAAGCGAACCATTGTTCCACGTCATCAGCAGGAAGCGCCCCTTCGTCGCGGAGGCGTAGTTGGACGTGAGCGCGATCTTCGCTCCGGGCGCGAAGATCGGCGCCGCCACGAGCCTGAACGTGAACTTCGTCGGGTCGTACACGAGCTTGCCCGTTGCGCCCATGTCGAGTCCGGCGAAATAGAATCCGCCGACTTCCGGGAACATGGCCGTGCCGTCGGCCATGAACATGGTCGTGGAGAGGTTGACGGGATCCCAGCCGACGTACGTGAACGTCTGGCTCGCGTTCTCCGGGAGGAGGATGTTGGCGTTCGCGAGCGAAGTCGCCACGGTCTCGCCTTTGGCCCAGTTGCCGACCGTCGCGAACGTCGCGTTGGCCGCGCCGGTCCACACGAAGTTCGCCATGTCGGCGCGCGCGGGCGCTTCGGCGTACTTCACCCAGAAGTCGATGCGGATGAAGGAGTAGGCCGCGCCGGATATGTTGGCCACGTCGGAGCCGTCAGCGCCGTAGGTGAAAGTCCAGTCAAGCGCCCTGGCCGTGCTGTAGCCGTGGTTGCCGTAGTCGGCGAGAGTGCCCATTCCTATGCCGCGCGGATTTGCGGAGGTGTTGCCCCAGCGGGTGTAGGAGAAGAGGATTTCGGCTGCAGGGAACGCACCCTCGTCCGCGAACTTGCGCATGATCTGGAAGCAGCCGTGGCCGCTCGCGCCGGAGGTGTCGAACGTGTCGTTGAAGCCGTATGTCTTAGGCGCCCAGGGTTCTGCGATCACATCGCCGGTTCTGTCGGTTTCGTTGTAGTTGATCGGGTTGAACTCGATGTAGCCTTCAACCGAATCGTCGTTCGCGGCGACCTGCGACACGCCGCCGAAGTTGCTCCACACGTGGAGCTTCGTCACTGTCTTCTGCTTCTGCTGGGCGAGGGTGACGGGCAGGGCCACGTCCGCCCAGTTGGAGCCGGGCGCGTCCATGTCGATCCACAGCGCCTGCAGGGCACCGGTGTCCTTGCGCACGAGCTCGATGTAGTAGCCGGCCTTGGCGATGCCCGTCTCCTGCATCGCGGGCGCGTATGCGTAGGGAATCGAATGGATGTCCTGCGCGTAGCCGAGCGTGTGCGTGGGCTCGATGGACCTTACGCGCGTGAAGCCGGCGAGATATTCGGCGGGTACGTTGTTCTCGGCGCCGAGAGTCACCGTGGGACGCGTCCAGGTGGACGGCGTGAACTTGCCGTTCGCATCCGCGAGCGTCACGAGCTTCGCCTTGATCGCGGCCGCCGCGGCGTCGCACTCCGCCGCCGTCTGCGCCGACGTGATGGCAGCGGAGATGTCCACGCACTCGACGTCCGTCTCCGTCGCGCACCAATCAGCGATTGCGCCGTTGAGCTCCGCCGAGCCGCCGGGAATCGTGCAGGCGATCACCGTGGTCATCGGGAGGGCCGCCTTGATGCGCGTGACGGCGGCCTTGTAGTTCGCAAGCACCGTCGCGTCGGCCACGCCGTCAGCGACATCCCTGTCGCCGCAGACGAGAATCGTGAAGTCGGGCTCGCTCGCCGCCGCGCAGTACGTCTCGAGGCCTTCGAGCAGGCCTGCGCGCGTGGCGGAGGTCTTGAGCGCGAGATCGCCCACGCCCGCATGGCGCTTCCATGCGTCGTTGCCCGAGCAAAGTACGCTCGCGTTCGCCGTGCGCCATCCCGTCATCTGAACGTTCCAGCCGTCCTGCCCGAGGAGCGCTCCGAGCGAGGAGCGGTAGCAGTTGCCGTTTGCACCATAGACGAACGTACCGCCCACGTTCCAGATCTTGATCGGGTCGAGCGCGGAAACTGCCGCAGGCACGGTGTGCAGAACCACGCGGTCGCTCTCGAACGTCACGTAGTTCTCGTACGGGCAGCCGGTCACGACCACGTTCCCCGCGCTCGCGCGGGACAACGTGCCGGCCGAGAAGAGTGTCACGTCCGTGCCCGCCGCCGGGGCGGAGTCGCCCGAATAGAGGTCCGTCAGGTCGAACGTCACCGCCGCCGCGATCTCGAGCGAACCGGCGAACGCGCCGAAGGGGAGCGGCTTCGTGTAGGTGGCCGCGCCTGTGATGCTGAGCTTGCTGTCCGCATCATGGAGAAGCGTGCCGCCTTCGTCGAGCGTGACTTTCGTCACCTTGAACGCCGCCGTCGTGCACTTGCGCATGTCGAGCGTGCCGCCCGCGTGGATCGTCACGGGAACGGCGGCCGAGGCGATCGCGATCTCCGGCTTCGGCGTTGCGACCGAGGAGTCCATCACCACCGTGCCGCCGAAGATCTCCACGCCGGAGTTCATCTTCTGGTCGGTGTGGTTGTTCTTGATGTAGAACGTGCCTGCGCCGTACTTGAGGAGCTTCGAGTACGTGCCGTTGCCCTCGATCGGAGGATAGATCGTAACGTCGGTCGTCTCGTTGGAGACGACGAGCGTCTTTGCGATGTAGATCCACTTGACGGCGGTGTTCGGCACCTTCGCCCCGTCCAGCAGGGTGAAGTCCTGCATGCGCGTGGACTGGTATCCCTCCTCCAGCGTTCCGCCGTTCTTCAGCGTCACGGACCTGACGGTGACGCTGCTCGCCTGGTTTGAGGTGGGCACCCGGAATATGGAATTTGCGCCGTCGATCACGAAGTCCACATTTGGCATGTTCACGTTGTTCTTGTGGAAATACGGGATGCCGCTCTTCGTATAGACCGTTCCGCCGGTGGAGCCGGTCGTGTTGCAGAACCAGAGCCCCGCCCCGGTCGCAAGCTCGACCGTGAGCGTGTGGCTGTTCAGTTCAAAGGTGGTGGCGGTGTAGCTGTTGTTGATGAGGCCGAGGTGGCCCGTGCCGCCTATCGTGGCATCCGCCGAAAGCTCGATGCCGGTCATCTGCGCCGTGCTGCTGCCGACGTTGCCGCCGGTGGTGCGCAGCGCGCCGATGCCGTCGGGGCCGGAACCGGCGAGCCTGTAGTACAGAACGACGTCGCCTATTCCGTTCATGTCGAACGCCGCGCCGTCTTTCACGTCCACCACAATTCCCTTGGTCAGGCTCAATCCCGAAGCCATCTTCACGATGCCGCCTTCCACCGTGATTCCGGTCAGGGTGGTCATGCTTGCCGCGAGAACGAGCGTGCCGGGGCCGTCCTTGACGAGCCGCCCGGTGAAGACGGGCTTGTTGCCGTTGCCGAAGGTGAGAGTCTCGTTTTCGGGAACCGTCACGCGCAGCGATCCCATGCCGGCGAGGGAGGCGTACTTTGCAAGGAATGCCTCGTATTCTGAGACGTGGAGCTCGAAGCCGTTGAGGTTGATCGTCGCGTCGTCGGCGAGACGGTTCGCGATGGCGGACCATTCCGTGTCCTCCGTGAGCGTCATGCTCTCAAGAAGCGTGACGGACACTGGCGCTGCGGAAGCCGAGCCGGCGAAGCTGTCGGTCGTCGCGACGACCCAGGCCTGGCGCGGGGCGGCCGCGCCCTTCGTGAAGTCCGTGCCTTTCACGTTCTCGAATATGCTGCCGCTCGCGCGGTCGAAGAGCGCGCCCTTCCCGGACAACGTCTGCACGGGCACGAGGTCGCGCACGACGATGCCGCCGTCCTTCACGAGCATGGAGTCGAAGCGGAACTTCGCGTCGTACGTGTCGCCCCTGTGCGTGGAGAACACGCAGAGATCGATGAGCGGATAGCACGTGCGGTTCTCCGGGATTTCCGATGAGGCGCCGCCGCCGTCAAGAAGGAATTTGCCGCCCGACGTGCTGCGGCAGCGGTAGTCGGTGTTCGCGGCGGGTCTCACGGTTGTGGAGGCCGTGCCGGCGCCGTGGAAGCGGAACGACGGGTTGGAGCCGTCGGCCTGCATGTTGAACAGGAAGCAGTTGCCGGCCCAGTGCTGGCCGAAGAATACCTTCTGGTTTTCGTACGTCACGTTGCCGAAGCGGAGATCAACCGTCGTGTCAAGGCCCGGCACATAGTCGAGGCGCACCATCTGCGCGCCTGTGGCGGTGACGGAGAGAAGCTCCGAGGCGTATGGAAGATCGCCCGTCTTCGCGAGGAAGAAGCGGAAATAGACGCCGTCGGCCTTTAGCGCGGCGGGGAGCGTGTAGGTGTATTCCGTCGCGTCGGCGGCGATCGTCGCGACCTCCTCCCAGGAAGTCCAGTCGTTCTTAAGCGTCTCGCAGTCCGTTGCGCCGTAGGCGACGTAGAGCTTGTGGGCGGCGCCGTCGGGGTTCGCGAAGGAAAGCGTCACCGCATCGGCCGTGGCCGCCGCCACGGCGACGGAGCGCTGGAAGCGGAACGTGGGCGTTTCGTCCACCACGCGGCCCACGCGGTTCTGCGGCAGCTCGTCGCCCGTCAGGAACGGCGTTGCCGTCTGGTTCGGGTAGAACACGTCGTTCACCTGGTCGTAGAGGCCGATGTCGCCCGCAGCGTTCGCCGCCGGCACGAAGTCGCGGGTGGGCGTGTAGTTGGCGGATATCTTCATGCGGTAGAAGGTGAACTTTCCGAGATGCGCTCCGTTGCTGTCGCCGAAGATCGCAAGGTTGGCAGAGCCGTTGACCGTGCGGTTGACGGACTTCCGCGTCTCCGATCCGCCACCCGTGAGCGTGAGGTAGCTCGCAGGATCGATCACAAGACGGTATTCCGTGTCCGCCTGTGGCGTGGAAACCGTATAGCTGTCGTAGCCGTAGAACCTGAACTTCGTCCCGCTGTCGTTCTGGAAAATGAAGAGGAACCGCCTGTTGTTCCAGTCCTGCCCGAAAAAAGCCTGGTCGTTCGCGACGGCTCCCGTCTTGAAACGGAAATCGACGAGCCAGTTGTTGACCGGCTTGACACCGGAGTTGATCCACTGCGCGCCGGTGGAGGTGATGGACTTGAACTCCTTCGCCATGTTGATGCCGAGCGTCTGCATGAGGAAGAAGCGCATGGGACGTCCGTCGCGCAGGGCTGCGGGCACCTCGTATTCGAGCGACGTCTGGTCGTAGGCGACGTCGGCGATCTTCTCGAACGAGTCCCAGGAGCCCTTGTCCTCGCCGCCGTCCGTCGCGCCATGCGCGAGGAAGAGCTCGTAGTCGAGGCCGTCCTGCGCGCCGAACGCGAGGGTCACGGAAGAGTCCGTCTGCGATGCGACGTTGACGGTGCGCGCGTACGCTCCCGCCACAATGCTCACGCCTGCCGCAATGGCGATTGCGGCCTTCACTCCTGTTTTCATGCTCATCCTCCTCATTATTTCACCAGCATCCCATTCGTGACGCAACGGCTATTCAGTGTTGTATTTCGGGCGGGTTCCGTGTAACCGACACGGGCGTGAAAACAACCAACCCGAAAGCAACGAGGACAGTATACCCCATCATCTGTCAGATTGTCAACGTCCTACCGAACCAGTCCGTCGCCCTAATCGGTCGGCTTATTGATACAGCAGGCGGCTATTTGGTATACTGGCGTCTTGGGGACAAGCCACCCTACCATCGTAGTCACGCTATTTCATTGCCGGAGCAATAAACAAGGAGAGAAAAATCATGTCTACAACTCTCGCGCAAGAGGAAATCAAGTCTTTCAAGGGCAGGGGCTGGCTTCTCAACAAGGGAACCGACACCTTCTCCGCCCGCGTCGTCACGGTGAGCGGCAAGGTCTCCGTGGACCAGCTCCTGGCCGTGGCGGAGGCCGCGCGGAAGTTCGGCTCGGGCGAAGTGACCTTCACTTCCCGCCAGACCATCGAGGTGCTGGGCGTGCCCGCCGACAAGACGTCGGACTTCGAGAACGCCCTCGCGGCCGTGGGGCTTTCCGTCGGCGGCACGGGTCCTCGCGTGCGGCCGGTCACGTCGTGCAAGGGCACGGTGTGCCCGCGCGGGCTGATCGACACCTTCTCGCTCTCGCAGAAGATACACGAGCGCTTCTACGTCGGCTGGCACGGCGTCGCCCTTCCCGGCAAGTTCAAGATCGGCGTGGGGGGAT